>NZ_CP109178.1:8391625-8705781 GCF_036248255.1 Streptomyces sp. NBC_01717
CGCCGAGCAGACACTTCTCGCCCACCGGGAAGGAGACATCGTCGAGCAGGGTCTTGCGGCCCCCGTCCACGGTGACCGCCAGGTCCTGTACATCGAGGGAGACCTCACCGGTGTCGACGAACTCCTGCAGCACGTCGCCGACCAGAGAGAACTCGGAGTGACCGATGCCGACGATGTCACCGGCGGCGACCGGGGCGCGGCCGACCAGCTGGCCGTTGAGATACGTGCCGTTGTGCGAGCCGAGGTCGACGATCTCGTACGTGCCGTCCGGATGTGCCCGCAGTTCGGCGTGCCGGTGCGAGACGGTCAGGTCCTCGACGACGAGGTCGTTGTCGGCGCTGCGGCCGATGCGTACGGTGTGGACGGGCCGCGGCCGCACGGTGGTCGGCTGCCGGAACGTGCCGGTGGCCGCGGGCATGGAGACGGCCGACGGGCGGTCGGCCGGGTGCAGCGCGGGGGAGGCGGGTTCCTGGCCGACCAGCACGGCGCACGGCCCGTCCGCGGGGTGACCGAACCGGATGACGCTGCCGGGACCCACGCCCGACTCATGGATGCGCTTGCCCCCGGTGTACGTACCGTTCGTGCTGTTCTCGTCCTCCAGGGACCAGTGGTCGGCCACCGGCCGGAGCACCGCATGGTGCCATGACACCCGGACATCGTCGATGACGATGTCGCTCAGGGGGTCGCGGCCGACGTGGTAATCCCGGCTCGGACTCATCACCGTGGGTCCTGCATCGGTTTCGAGCACGAGTTCGGGCGCGGTCGACGTGACAGGCCGGTCTACCATGCTCGAATTCTATCTATTGGTCCCTTTGTGTGCTTGTGGGTCACTGCCGACATTTCCCGACGCAGCGGCGCGTACACCCGTCACCGCAGAGCCGCTTCCCGCGACGGCCGAGGTCACGGAAGCGGCACTGCTGTCTTCGTGAACGGACTCAGGCGCCCAGGGCCGCCGAGACGACCGCCTTGGCCTCGTCCTGCACCCGGCCGAGGTGATCGGAACCCAGGAACGACTCCGCGTAGATCTTGTAGACGTCCTCGGTGCCCGAGGGGCGGGCGGCGAACCAGGCGTTCTCCGTGGTCACCTTGATGCCACCGATCGGTGCGCCGTTGCCCGGAGCCGAGGTGAGCACCGCCGTGACCGGTTCGCCGGCCAGTGTGTCGGCTGTGATCTGCTCCGGCGAGAGCTTGGCGAGTACCGCCTTCTGCTCGCGATCGGCGGGGGCGTCGATGCGGGCGTACGCGGGCTCACCGAAGCGCGCGGTGAGTGCCGCGTACTGCTCCGACGGAGACTTCTCCGTCACTGCGAGGATCTCCGACGCCAGCAGCGCCAGGATGATGCCGTCCTTGTCGGTCGTCCAGACCGAACCGTCACGGCGCAGGAACGACGCACCGGCCGACTCCTCGCCGCCGAACCCGAACGACCCGTCGACCAGACCGTCCACGAACCACTTGAAACCGACCGGCACCTCGACCAGCTGCCGTCCGAGATCGGCGGCGACCCGGTCGATCATTCCCGACGACACCAGCGTCTTGCCGACGCCCGCCGCGGCCGGCCACTGTGCGCGGTGTGCGAACAGGTAGTTGATGGCTACCGAGAGGTAGTGGTTCGGGTTCATCAGTCCGGCGTCCGGGGTGACGATGCCGTGCCGGTCGGCATCCGCGTCGTTGCCGGTGGCGATCTGGTAGCGGTCGCGCTGCTCGATCAGCGACGCCATCGCGTACGGCGAGGAACAGTCCATCCGGATCCTGCCGTCCCAGTCCAGCGACATGAACCGCCAGGTGGGGTCGGTCAGCGGATTGACGACCGTCAGATCGAGCCGGTGCTGTTCGGCGATGCGGCCCCAGTACGCGACGGATGCGCCACCCAGCGGGTCCGCGCCGATCCTCACCCCGGCGGCACGGACCGCGTCGAGGTCGAGCACGGACGGCAGATCCGCCACGTAGCTGCCGAGGAAGTCGTACGTCGAGGTGGTCGGCGCCGCCAGCGCGCGGACGTACGGCAGCCGCCGCACGTCCTTCATGCCGGCCGCGATGATCTCGTTGGCCCGCTCCTGGATCCAGCCGGTCGCCTCGGACCCGGCCGGGCCGCCGTTCGGCGGGTTGTACTTGAACCCGCCGTCGCCGGGCGGATTGTGGGACGGCGTCACCACCACACCGTCGGCGAGACCCGACGTACGGCCCCGGTTGTGGGTGAGGATCGCGTGCGACACCGCCGGGGTCGGGGTGTAGCCGTCGGCGGAGTCGATCAGCACCGTCACGTCGTTGGCGGCGAACACCTCCATGGCGGTGACCCGAGCGGGCTCCGACAGCGCATGGGTGTCCGCCCCGAGGAACAGCGGCCCGTCCGTGCCTTGTGAGGCCCGGTACTCGCTGATGGCCTGGCTGGTCGCGGCGATATGGTCCTCGTTGAACGCAGTGGCCGTCGACGAACCGCGGTGGCCGGAGGTGCCGAACGAGACCCGCTGGTCCGGCTCGGCCGGATCGGGGTGCAGCGTGTAATACGCCGTCACCAGCCGGGCCACATCGGTGAGGTCCTCCGGCCGCGCCTGCTGTCCAGCTCGTTCGTGCGGCATCTGCCCACTCCTCCGTATCGGTCGGTCGTCCTGCTCTGCCCGCCGGATCATTTTCGCCGGTGGCCGTCCGCGACCGGTGGCTGCCCCGCCGCACGGACGGCCACCGCGGCCGCATAGCCGGCCGGAACCAGCACATCGGCGACCGTCCAGCCCGCCGGCCCGGGCCGCGGCACGGGCCCGGTGCCCAAATGGTCGAGGGAGAGATCGCGGGCCAGCCCGATGCCCTCGCCCTTGAGATACGCCTCCTTGCGCGTCCAGGCCCGGGCGAAGGCGACGGGCCGGTCCGACGCAGGGAGCGCCGCCAGCTCCCGGGACTCCGCCGGATGCAGCATCGCTCCGACCTCCGCCGCGGCCTGACTGCCCGGTACGGCCTCCACATCGACGCCCAGCGGCACGGCGGCGAACGCGAGAAGCGACAGGTCCCGGCTGTGCGAGAGCGAGAAGTGCACCCCGCCGTCGGTCACGGGCCGGCCGTGCGGACCACCGCAGGACGGGCACGGCTCGCGGACCATCCGTACGTCGCGGGGTTCGACGCCCAGCCGGGCACCGAGCAGTATCCGCAGCGCCACATGGGCCGCGACATAGCAGCGGCGGTCGGCCGACGCGGCGAAGCTCTCGGCGCGCCGCTGTTCCCCGGCGTCGAGGATCCCGGGGGCGAGCCGCTCCGCACGATCACCGTGCCGCACGGCGTCCACGATCCACATGACAGGTATCCGGGCAGGCCACGACGGCAGCGCACCCCGGTTGGCATCCTCCGGGTCGAACTCGATGGGCTGATGCACAGGTCGAGTCATCCATCCCTGTTCTTGCGCGGTATCCCCGGTTTCAGCCGGGGAGGGGAACGCATTCTAAGCCCGGAGGCGCGAAGCGCCGGAGTTCGCTCCGCCTCTGTCGTCACGGTCGGATAGGCCGCTTCTGGCCTTCGATGTACTGGCCGATCACGGTCAACGGTGCATCGCCGCATGACCTTGCGAAGTAGGAGCGCCAGGACCCTCGCAGCCCCGGCCCTCGACCTTCGCCTAGACCTCCCGACCTCGAAGCCGCCGCCCGCAGGTCGGCCACCCGCGCCTGCGCCCTCGTCAACCGCGCGCTCTGCGACGACCAGGAGAACGCCCCACCGAACGATTCGCTCGGTACTACAACTGGCCGCTGCGCTGCCTGAACGAAGTTTCGAACACCTCGCCCGCCAGGAATCACGGAACTTGTCCACCCCCGACGACCGGGACGCTTTGACTCCGCTCAGGCGAATGCGGCACTGCGGCACCGAAACGTCCCGGGCGTGCCACCTGTCGGGCTTCATCTTTGTGATGGACCAATATTTGGCTGGATACACCACGAGGAAAATAATCAACGTGTACAGGGGCACAAGCAATGGTGCCGCGAACGTTCGATGAGACTGAGCCCTGGCCTAAGAATTCACGGCAGGGATGGCGCCGCTCCGCTGGCCGACGGCGCCACGCGGGGTCAGTCTTCGGCTTCGGCCACTGGCTTCTGCCATGGCCACCGCCCGGTGATCTCGAGCTCGAGAGAAAAGCTGAGGAAGGTGCGGATGCCCACGATCACGGCCAGCACTCCGACGCCTGCGTACGTCGGTTCGACGGCGACTGTACGGATGATATCGCCGGCTACGAGGAACTCCAGCCCCAGCAAGATCGATCGCCCGACGCGACGGCGATAGCCGCGGTACACGCCCGCCTGTCGGCGACTGATCCGGATAGCCGCGAGAACGGTCGCCAAGAGCGTTCCCACGACTATGATGGCTACGCCGGCGGCGTCAACGCCTCGACCGACCAGTTCCACGATGTGTTGGAACTCCACAGCATCCCCTTCTCGCGCCGACCCGAATCCGCCCGTTTGTGGACCGCAACCTCTGTTGCCACCGACTAAATCTCGGACGGAAGCGAGCTCTATTTACCGGCTGCGAGTTCCTCAGTGCATTCGATCGAGTACTTCGTCAGTCGACAGCAACGCATGGGCGAAGAAACGGTAGTTGATGATCGCCGCCTGATAGCCGTCGCCCCAGACCGGGTGTCGGGGTCCAGCTGTTGCGTCCCTGACCACGGCGACCTCAAATCCCTCCTCGATGAGGTGACGCATATGGGACTCGACGCACATGTTCGCCAGCATCCCGCCAAGAATAATCCTTTGTATTCCCCGCTTGCGCAGCTGCAGAACCAAGTCGTTGGTTTCCGGTCCGAATACCTTGTGCGGGCTGGCGACCACCGTTCTGCCGTCTTCGATATAGGGTTTGAAGCGGTCCAGCCAGTCTGCCCCGGAGTTTTGGAACCCGGTCAGATCGAGCTGTCCCGTCCGTGCGAACGTATGGGTCTCGAGCTCGCTTGTCTCGAGCGGCCCGTTCATTCGCCATCCGTTGTCGGTCGGGTAGAAGTAATGGGGCGAGATGAAGACCTCGTATCCGCCCGCCTTCGCCGCCTCGAAGATTCTCTCCATATTCTCGACGGTCCTGTTCTCTGTGACGCTCGCTCCCACCGCGTCCCAGTTCGCTCCGTCCTCGCTCAGCACGTCGTTCTGTGGATCGATGAACACAACCGCCGTGTCGGTCTTCTTGATTTCCACCTGGCGCTCCTCACGCGTCAACAAACCACTGGTGTGCGAGCATTCGGTACAGCAGATGTCCTTGAAGCACATTCCGATTCCGGTGACGCGAGGTCGCTTCCTGAGCCGGTGCGGATTGTTCCGACACCAAGCGGCATCACTCGAGTGCCATGCTCACTTCGGGGTGTGTGCCCTGAGGAGGCGCTGTCCCGGTCATTCGCCCTCCGTTCCACTGTGACCCATCGCGGGGCGTTCTGCATCGGTGAATTGCTGCACCTCGGTCGCCGTCCCTGCCAATTCCACCGGCCCGGCTGAGATCAGTCGGCCCGCGGACGAGCACAGAACCGCGTCCATCGCGACCGGACACGGCGCCGAGCCAGGTCCTGTCCGGCGGATCATGTGACTGCCTTGCGACCCCACTCGAACGTTCGCCTGCGGGCAATTGCATTCTGGTGCGCCGCACCAGAGCGCCCGATTAGCCTCCCTGTCATGCCCATTGAGATGAATGACACCGTGCGCAGCCTGCTTGACGCCCGTCGGCGGGGCCTCATGGGGACAGATGGGGTCAGTTGGGGGCCGGAAGGACGGGGAAACCCCGTGAACGATCATCGTGCCCTGAGTGCGCCCATGTGTGCTGACCTGCTGAAACGGCGAATCCGGGGGCGGTCAGGGAAGGGGCGCGCTCTGGTGAGGTGAGGAAGCGTCAGCGGCGTGAAGCGCTGCCCTGATTCTATTTGTGTGGCGGTCCGCACGGCCTCCGGCATAGGTTCGTCCGCGATGCGAGCAGCTCACCGCGCACGGGGAGGCGCGAAGGGCTCCGCCCGGACACGGAGAGACGACATGGCACCGAACGAGCCCGCACCCGCCGGCCGCCCACTGCTGCGGAAGGCCGCAGTCAAGGACGCAGAGCCCCTCACCCGGCTCTTTCTCGCCTCCCGCGCCCAAACCATGTCGTATCTCCCGAAGTTGCACAGCGACGCGGACACCCTCGCCTGGATGACCCACGTCGTCCTGCCCGGGACCACGGTGTGGGTCGCCGAGACCGGGACGGGCGACATGCTCGGGTTCGCCTCCGTCGAAGGAACCGAGCTCGAACACCTCTATCTGCGCCCCGATGTACGACGCCGGGGCATCGGTTCGCTGCTTCTGGCGAAGGCCCGCGAGATCTCTCCCGAAGAGCTCACCCTGCATGTCTTCCAGCGCAACACCGATGCCCGGGCGTTCTACGAGCGGTACGGATTCACCGCCGTCGACTTCAACGACGGCAGTCGCAACGAGGAGAAGGAACCGGACGTCCTGTACCGGTGGACGGCGCGGGGCTGACCGCATCCGCCGGATGTACGCCCCGGGGCACGGGTTCGCCCAGGGGCCTCCTCTGCACCACCGGTCTCTGACGCCGACCGGCTGAATCAGCACCACGCGCGCGGGGTCCGCATCTGCGGGCCCCGCTTCGTGCTGCGCCGCGTGCCATCGTCCCGCCCACCCGTGAGCAGGTACCTTGCATGACCTTTCACGGTTACGCAAATTGATTGCATAATTTACAGATCACTTACGGAGTGATCGGTACACCCATAAAGGCCTATCTCTAGGCCCAGTTGGCTGAGAGTCGCTGCCATCCCGCGCGCATCCTTCGGCTATCCGTTCTGCGAAAACTGTGGACTGACTCTCAATCCTCTGCAACTCTCTGACCGCAAAACGCAAAAGTCCCGTCAGGCAGTGCAGAAATGCGTGCCGTGCACGTCCGCAGACAGAGCCGCGCCCTCGACGCGCCCTGCGCCGAGGCCGAAGATCGGGGACATATGAGAACCCAATGCTGGAGACGGCGGGTCCTTTCCGCCGTCGTCACCACCAGTCTTCTGATGATCGGCTGGCCGGCGCTCACCGCCTCGGCGGCCGGCGGTCCGAACATCGCCGTCGGCCGACCCGCCGCCGCGAGCAGCGCCAACAGTGAGTACACCGCCCGGAACATCACCGACGGAGACCGGTCGACCTACTGGGAAGGAGCCGGCAGCAGCCTGCCCCAGTGGGTGCAGACCGACCTCGGAACCGGCACCCGCATCGACCAGGTCACGCTGAAGCTGCCCGCGGGCTGGGAGAGCCGGCAGCAGACACTCTCGCTCCAGGGCAGCGCCGACGGCACCAGCTTCTCGACGCTGAAGACCTCCGCCGCCTACACCTTCGCTCCAGGCAGCTCCAACGAGGTGACCATCGCCTTCCCGGCCACCCAGACCCGCTTCGTGCGTGTGAACATCACGGCGAACACGGGCTGGCGGACCGCGCAGCTCTCCGAGCTGGAGGTCCGTGCGGCGGGGGAGTCGTCGGTCAATCTTGCCGCGGGACGCACGCTGAAGGCGAGCAGCTACACCGAGACGTATGTGGCCGCCAACGCCAACGACGGCAACCCGGCCACCTACTGGGAGTCGCGCAACGGCGATCTGCCGCAGTGGATCCAGGCCGACCTGGGAGGCTCGGTGCGCGTGGACCGAGTGGTGCTACGGCTGCCGGACGGCTGGGAGCCCAGGACCCAGACACTGAAGATCCAGGGAAGTACCAACGACTCGGACTTCACCGACCTCACCCCGTCCAAGGACTACGCCTTCAGTCCCACCGGCGGTGAGACGGCGACGGTCTCCTTCGACGCCACCACCACGCGCTACGTGCGGGTGCTGGTCAGCGCCAACACCGGCCGGGCGGCCGCCCAGCTCTCCGAACTGGAGATCTACGGTCCCGGGACCGGCGACACCGATCCGCCGACGGCGCCCGGGGGGCTGGCGTACACCGAGCCGACGACCGGTCAGATCAAGCTGACCTGGCAGGCGTCGACGGACAACATGGGCGTCACCGGCTACGACATCTACGCAAACAACGCACTGCTGACCAGCGTGGCCGGGGACGTCACCACGTATACCGACACCCGTCCCGCCGATGCCACCGTTGCCTACTTCGTGCGGGCCAAGGACGCGGCGGGCAACGAGTCGGCCAACAGCAACACGGTGACCCGCAGGGCGGACACGGGGGACACGCAGGCGCCGACCGTGCCCGCGGGCCTCTCCTTCACCGAGCCGGCCTCCGGTCAGATCAAGCTGACCTGGCAGGCGTCGACGGACAACAAGGGCGTCACCGGCTACGACATCTACGCAAACAACGTCCTCCGCAAGAGCGTGGCCGGCGACGTCACCACGTACACGGACACCCAGTCCGCGGGCACCACCGTCTCGTACGTCGTGCGAGCCAAGGACGCGGCGGGCAACATATCCGGCGACAGCAACACCGTCACCCGCAACGGCAGTGGCGGATCGGCCTCCAACCTCGCCGTCGGCAAGCCGATCACCGCCTCGTCCGTGGTCCACACGTTCGTCGCCGAGAACGCCAACGACAACCAGCTGACGACCTACTGGGAGGGCGCGGGCGGCAGTTATCCGAACACCCTCACCGTGAAGCTGGGAGCCAACGCCGACACCGAGAGTGTCGTGGTCAAGCTCAACCCGGACAGCAGCTGGGGCGCCCGGACCCAGAACATCCAGGTCCTCGGACGTGAGCAGAGCGCCACGTCCTTCACGAGTCTGGTCGGGGCGAAGGACTACGCGTTCAGCCCCGCGACCGGCAACACGGTAGCCATCCCGGTCGATGCCCGGGTCGCCGACGTCCAGCTGAGGTTCACCTCCAACACCGGATCCGGTGCCGGCCAGGTCGCGGAGTTCCAGGTCCTGGGCGCCCCGGCTCCCAACCCGGACCTGCAGGTCACCGCGATCGGCGCCGCTCCTGCCGCCCCGGTCGAGTCGGACGCGATCACCCTGGCCGCGACCGTGCGCAACAGCGGAGCGGTCGCTGCGCCGGCGAGCAAGCTCGAATTCCGGCTCGGCGGCTCCAAGGTGGCCACCGTGCCGGTGGGCGCGCTCGCAGCCGGATCGTCCACCCAGGTCAGTGCGGACATCGGGCCGCGCGACGCGGGCTCGTACGAACTGAGCGCCGTCGCGGACGCGGCGGGCGAGGTCATCGAGCAGAACGAGACCGACAACACCTATACACGTGCGGACGCGCTGGTGGTGAAACCGGTGTCCAGCTCGGACCTGGTGGCCACCGCGGTCACCACCTCGCCGTCGGCACCGGCCGACGGCGACAACGTCACGTTCTCCGTCGCGGTGAAGAACCAGGGCACCGTGGCATCCGCGAGCGGCAGCCACGCCATCACGCTGAGTCTGATCGACTCCAAGGGCGCCACGGTGAAGACCCTCACCGGTACGCACAGCGGAGCCATCGCCGCCGGTGCGACCACCGCGCCGGTGAACCTGGGCAGTTGGACGGCCACCAACGGCTCGTACACCGTGAAGGTCGTGCTCGCCGACGACGCCAATGAGCTCCCGGTGAAACGGGGGAACAACACCAGCACCGAGTCGCTCTTCGTCGGCCGCGGGGCCAACATGCCGTACGACACGTACGAGGCGGAGGACGGCGTCACGGGCGGCGGCGCCCAGGTCGTCGGCCCGAACAGGACCGTCGGTGACGTCGCGGGCGAGGCGTCGGGCCGCAAGGCCGTCACCCTCAACAACACGGGCAACTATGTCGAGTTCACCACCAGGGCGAGTACCAACACCCTGGTGACGCGGTTCTCCGTTCCGGACTCCGCGGGCGGCGGCGGCATCGACACCGAACTCAATGTGTACGTGGACGGCACCTTCCTGAAGGCGATCGACCTCACCTCGAAGTACGCGTGGCTGTACGGCGCCGAGACGGGCCCCGGCAACGCGCCGGGATCCGGGGCGCCCCGGCACATCTACGACGAGGCGAACATGATGCTGGGAAAGACCGTTCCCGCCGGGAGCAGGATCCGGCTGCAGAAGGACGCGGCCAACACCAGCACCTATGCGATCGACTTCGTCAGTCTGGAGCAGGTCGCGCCGGTCGCCAACCCGGCCCCCGCCTCGTACACCGTCCCCGCCGGATTCACCCACCAGGACGTCCAGAACGCCCTGGACAAGGTCCGGATGGACACCACCGGACAGCTCGTCGGCGTCTATCTGCCGGCAGGTGAGTACGAGACGTCCAGCAAATTCCAGGTCTACGGAAAGGCAGTGAAGGTCGTCGGTGCGGGGCCCTGGTACACCCGGTTCCACGCCCCGTCCGGGCAGGAGAACACCGATGTCGGATTCCGCGCGGAGGCCAGTGCGAAGGGTTCATCGTTCGCGAACTTCGCGTACTTCGGCAATTACACCTCGCGCATCGACGGACCGGGCAAGGTGTTCGACTTCTCGAATGTCTCCGACATCGTGATCGACAACATCTGGAACGAACACATGGTGTGCCTGTACTGGGGAGCGAACACCGACGGCATCACCATCAAGAACTCCCGCATCCGCAATCTGTTCGCCGACGGCATCAACATGACCAATGGCTCGACCGACAACCTCGTGACCAACAACGAGGCCCGGGCCACGGGCGACGACAGCTTCGCACTGTTCTCGGCGATCGATGCCGGGGGCTCGGACATGAAGAACAACGTCTACGAGAATCTGACCTCGATCCTCACCTGGCGTGCCGCGGGAGTCGCCGTCTACGGCGGCTACAACAACACCTTCCGCAATATCCGTATCGCGGACACCCTGGTCTACTCGGGGATCACGGTCAGCTCGCTGGATTTCGGATACCCGATGAACGGCTTCGGGACCGAACCGACCACGATCGAGAATGTGTCGGTCGTCCGTTCCGGCGGCCACTTCTGGGGGTCGCAGACCTTCCCCGGGATCTGGTTGTTCTCGGCGTCCAAGGTGTTCCAGGGCATTCGCATCAACAACGTGGACATCGTCGATCCGACGTACAGCGGCATCATGTTCCAGACCAACTATGTGGGAGGGCAGCCCCAGTTCCCGATCAAGGACACCGTCCTCAGCGACATCTCGATCTCCGGAGCCCGCAAGAGCGGCGACGCGTACGACGCCAAGTCCGGCTTCGGGCTGTGGGCCAACGAGATGCCGGAGGCCGGCCAGGGGCCGGCGGTCGGTGAGGTCACCTTCAACGGCCTGACGCTGAGCAACAACGCGCAGGACGTGAAGAACACGACCTCCACGTTCCGGATCAACATCAACCCGTAACACGGAACCGCAGGTCAGGGACGCCGCCCGGAAGGCTGGGCGGGCGGCGTCCCGGGCCGCGCGAAAGCTCCGCCACGCACGTCACATGCGTAGCACTGTCAAACTTTTACGAAATCTGCGCGAGATATTGCGCACTCATGTCAGCGGTGGTTGAGTGTGCCGCGCCCCGGCAGAGAGCCGGCCGAGGGACTTCCACGCCCATGCCCGAAGGGACCATCGATGAGAAGTGCTGGGTTCCGCAGTCATCGCCGTACACGCCGCACCTCCGCGGCCGCCCTCGTCACCGCGCTCGCCCTGACCGCTCTCGCCTCATGCGGCACGAGCAGCAGCGGCGACAACAACAACGGCGGCGGCTCCGGCGGCTCGTCCGACCCGTCAGCTCCGCTGGACCCGAAGGCGAAGGTGACCCTCTCGATCGACTGCATGCCGCCGGCCGCGAAGGCCGCGGAGCTGCGGGAGTGGAACGAGGACATCAAGACGTTCAACAAGAAGTACCCGAACGTCAAGATCAACGGAAAGTCCACCCCGGGCCAGTGCCTGGAGCCGCCGCGCTTCACCGCCATGCTCAAGGCGAAGTCGCAGCCCGATGTCTTCTACGCGTACTTCACCGACCTCGAACAGGTACTGGACAACGACGGGGCGACCGACATCTCCGCGTACGTCACCGACAAGTCGGTCCCGGCGCTGAAGGACATCCAGCCGCAAGTCCTCGACGTGGCCCGCAAGGACGGCAAGCTCTACGCCCTGCCGACCAGCAACTACACCATGGGCCTGATGATCAACCGGAAGCTCTTCACCCAGGCCGGTCTCGACCCGGACACACCGCCGGCCACCTGGGAAGAGGTCCGGGCCGCCGCCAAGAAGATCGCGGGCCTCGGCAAGGGCATCGCGGGCTACGGCGAGTACAGCGCGGCCAACACAGGCGGCTGGCACTTCACCGCCGCCCAGTACTCCCTCGGCGGGGACGTGGTCGACTCCACCGGCAAGAAGGCCGCCTTCAACGACGACACCGGCAAGCAGGTTCTCCAGCAGCTGCACGACATGCGGTGGGAGGACAACAGCATGGGCCAGACCCAGCTGCTGAAGTGGGGTGATCTGCAGAAGCAGATCGCCAGCGACAAGCTCGGCATGTTCCTCGCCGCGCCCGACGACATCACGTACATGGTCCAGCAACTCGGCGCCAAGTACGAGAACTTCGGCATGGGCCCCATCCCCGGCGCCAAGGGCACGCTCTTCGGCGGCAACAACTACATGATCAAGAAGGGCAGTTCGCCCGACCAGATCAAGGCCGCCGTCGCCTGGCTCAACTTCAAGAACCTCACCCAGGGCAAGGGCCAGTTCGACTGGGCGCGCACCAAGGCCGACCAGCTGCCCGTCGGACTGCCGCAGCCGAACTTCTTCCTGGGCGACACCAAGACGAAAGACGACGCACAGCGGGTCGCCAACGCCACGATGCCGGTGGAGAACTTCAAGGCCTTCATGGACAACCCGGTCACCGGCAAGGCCGAGCCGCCGAAGGCCCAGGAGATCTACAAGATCCTCGACAACGCCATGTCCGGCGTCCTGACCAACAAGAACGCAAACATCGACAAGCTGCTCTCCGACGCCGAGAAGCAGGTCAACCAGGTGCTGGCGAACCAGTGACGGACGCGCGGGGCCGGGTCACGCGGACCCGGCCCCGCCCCCGACCGTCCATCCGCGTCTGAAGTACACCGGCACCGAGGAGACACCATGTCGGCCCCCACCCTGTCCACCAGCAAGGCGACCAGGCCACGCCACGGACACCCGGGCCCCGCCCGCCGGAACTCCGCCCGCGAGGAGTTCGTACGAGCCGTGCGCCGCAACATCTCGGCGCACGGATTCCTGATCGGTGCGGTGCTCTGCTTCTCGTTCTTCTCCTGGTATCCGATGGTCCGGGAATTCATCCTGGCCTTTCAGAAGAACGAGAACGGAAAGACCACCTGGGCCGGCTGGTCCAACCTCAGTTACGTCGTCAATGACCCGGCCTTCTGGCAGGCCTGGCGCAACACCCTGCTCTTCACCGGCCTGGCCCTGCTGCTGGGCTTTCTGGTCCCGTTCGTCGTCGCCGTCGTACTCAACGAATTCCGGCACGGTCAGGGCTACCTGCGGTTGCTGGTCTATCTGCCGGTGATGCTGCCACCCGTCGCCTCGGTCCTGCTCTTCAAGTACTTCTACGACCCCGGCTACGGACTCTTCAACCGCATCCTGGAGGTCTTCCACCTCCCCGCCCAGCAGTGGCTGCAGTCCACGGACACCGCGATGCTCTCCGTCGTCATCGCGGCCACCTGGATGAACATGGGCGGCGCCACCCTGATCTACCTCGCCGCACTCCAGTCGATCCCCGGCGAACTGTACGAAGCGGCCGAACTGGACGGCGCGGGACTGCTGCGCAGGGTCTGGCACGTCACGATCCCGCAGACCCGGCTCATCCTCTCGTTGCTCCTGCTGATGCAGATCATCGCGACGATGCAGGTCTTCACCGAGCCTTTCCTCCTCACCAACGGTGCGGGCCCCGAAGGTTCCACCACGACCGTCGTCTACCTCATCTACCAGTACGCCTTCAACTTCAACAACTACGGCAGTGCGGCGGCCCTCGGACTCGTCCTGCTCGTCGTCCTCGCGGGTTTCTCCGCGGTGTACGTACGACTCAGCCGCAGCAGCGAAGACTAGGAGGGGCCCGACCATGGCATCGAACGCCTTCGTCTCCCGACGGCGCGTCTCCGGACAGCGCAGGGCCGAACGGCGCGCCGCCGACCTGGGACGCCAGCGGACCCTGATCTCACCGGCCCAGCTCGCCCGGCCCCGCGGCAGGACCATCTACTGGATCGTGTTCGCAGTGGTGATCGCTCTGTTCACCGTGGCCTTCCTCGGGCCGCTCTACTGGATGGTCACCGGCGGACTCAAGACCACCCAGGAAGTCGTGCAGAGCCCGCCGACCGCCTTCCCCACGTCGGTCCACACGGAGAACTATTCCCGGGCGTGGACGGTGATGGACCTGTCCCGGCTTCTCTTCAACACCCTCTACTACGCGTTCGGCGCGCTCGTCTTCCAGCTGCTCTTCGACGTCGCCGCCGCCTACTCGCTCTCCAAGCTGCGGCCCATCTTCGGCAAGGTCATCCTCGGCATGATGCTGGCCACGCTGATGATCCCGGCCACCGTCCTCGTCGTACCCCAGTACCTCACCGTCCTCGACGTGCCGATCGTGCAGCGCAATCTGCTCAACTCCCCCTGGGCGATCTGGCTGCCGTCGGTCACCAACGCCTTCAACATCTTCCTGCTGAAGCGGTTCTTCGACTCGATCCCGCGTGAACTCCTCGACGCCGCCGCGATCGACGGGGCCTCGCCCCTGCGCACCCTGCGCTCCGTGGTTCTGCCGATCTCCCGGCCGATCCTCGGCGTCGTCTCCATCTTCGCGATCGTCGGCGTCTGGAAAGACTTCCTCTGGCCGATGCTCACCCTGCCCGACCCCAGCAAGCAGACCCTCAACGTGGGCATCTACTCGCTGGCGAGCGGTGTCCCGGAGAACGTCCTCATCGCGGCACTCACCATCGCGTCCATCCCGACGCTGCTCATCTTCCTGCTCTTCCAGCGAAACATCATGAGCGGACTCACCGCGGGTGGCCTCAAGGGCTAGAGGCCACCCACCGCAGCAGCCTTCTCCTCCTCAGCGCTCCGCCGCCGGCCCTCCCATCCAGCGCCCCGCTGTCCGGGGCCGACGGCGGAGTCCCACCTGCCCGAAAGGAACGCCACGTGGCAGCCAACCGTCCGTCCGAGGCCACCGTGAACTGGTGGCGCGACGCCGCTATTTACCAGATATATGTACGCAGCTTCGCCGACGGCGACGGTGACGGCACCGGCGATCTCGCGGGGGTACGGGCCAAGCTGCCCTATCTCGTCGAACTGGGCGTGGACGCACTCTGGTTCACCCCCTGGTATCTCTCGCCGCTCGCCGACGGCGGATACGACGTGGCCGACTACCGCACCATCGACCCCGCCTTCGGCACCCTCGCGGAGGCCGAGAAGCTGATCGCGGAGGCCCGTGAGCTGGGCATCCGTACGATCATCGATATCGTCCCCAACCACGTCTCCGACCAGCACGTCTGGTTCCGGGCCGCCCTCGCGGCCGGCCCCGGAAGCCCCGAGCGGGAGCTCTTCCACTTCCGGCCCGGACGCGGCGCGGACGGCGAGATCCCGCCCAACGACTGGGTCTCCGAATTCGGTGGCACGCCCTGGACCCGGCTCGACGACGGCGAGTGGTACCTGCACCTGTTCGCCACGCAGCAGCCCGACCTCAACTGGGTGCACCCGGCGGTCCGTCAGGAACACGAGGACGTCCTGCGCTTCTGGTTCGAGCGAGGTGTGGAGGGTGTACGGATCGACTCGGCGGCCCTGCCCGCCAAGGACCCCGCACTGCCCGACTTCGTCGAGGGCCGCGACCCCCACCCCTACATCGACCGGGACGAACTGCACGACATCTACCGCTCCTGGCGCGCCATCGCCGACGAGTACGGGGCCATCTTCGTCGGAGAGGTCTGGCTCCCGGACGCCGAGCGCTTCGCCCGCTATCTGCGCCCCGACGAGCTGCACACCGCCTTCAACTTCAACTTCCTGGCCTGCCCCTGGGACGCCGGACGGCTGCGCTGCGCCATCGACGACACGCTCGCCGAGCACGCCGCGGTCGGCGCCCCCGCCACCTGGGTCCTGTGCAACCACGATGTGACCCGGACCGTCACCCGTTACGGACGTGAGGACACCGGCTTCGACTTCGCGGCGAAGACCTTCGGCACCCCGACGGATCTCGCACTCGGCACCCGGCGTGCGCGCGCCGCGGCGCTGCTCTCGCTGGCCCTGCCGGGCGCGGCCTACCTCTACCAGGGCGAGGAGCTGGGCCTTCCGGAAGCGGACATCCCCCGCGGCCGGATCCAGGACCCGATGCACTTCCGCTCCGGCGGGACCGACCCGGGACGCGACGGCTGCCGGGTGCCGCTGCCCTGGTCGGCGCAGGCGCCGTACGCCGGTTTCGGATCCACCGTCGAGCCCTGGCTGCCGCAACCCGCGGACTGGTCGACGTACGCCGCCGATCTGCAGCGCACCGATCCGGACTCCATGCTCAGCCTGTACCGCGCGGCGCTCCGGCTGCGCCGCACCGCGCCCGGCTTCGGCAGCTCGGGGGCACCGGGGGAGCAGCTGGTGTGGTTGCCGACCGCGCCCGGGGTGCTGGCCTTCACCCGCGGCGAGCGCCTGATCTGCATCGTCAATCTGACCGAGGAGCCCGTCGAACTGCCCAGCCACACCGAGGTCCTGCTCATCAGCGGCCCGCCGGCCGACGGAGGGAGGCTCCCGCAGGACACCGCGGCCTGGCTGCGGGTCTGATCCCGGCGCGTACCCGCGGGCCGACACGCGGGTCCGCGGGCGGATCGCGGCGGACTCGAGGCTGCGGCAGAGTGGGCACATGGATGATCTCAACGCCCTCGCCGACGAGCATCTGGCCGCCGCGCGTACGTCCCCGCACGGCCGCAGCGCCCACCTGCTGCTGCGACAGGAGCCGCTGCGGCAGACGGTCATCGCGCTCACCGCGGGCTCGGCCCTCGATGAGCACAACGCGCCGCCCGCGGCCTCGCTCCAGGTGCTGCGCGGGGCCGTCCGCCTCACTGCAGCCTCCGGCGACGTGGAACTGACCTCGGGAGGACTGCAGCCCATCCCGCACGAACGGCACGGGCTGCTGGCGCTGGAGGACGCGGTGGTCCTGCTGACCGCGGTCAACGACTGACTCCTGCCACCGCTCCGGGATGCGCGTCGGGACCATGGCGCGCCCGGCGCGGATGCCCGTGACGGCGTCACCAAGTCCGTACGCGTACCCGCTCCCACACCCACAGCACGAGGCTGCCCGCGGCGAGGGAACCTCCCAGGACGCATACGCCGGACCAGCCCGCGTGCGACCAGACCACCGAGGCGAGTGCGGCCCCTGCCGCCCCGCCCAGGAAGAACACGGTCATGAAGCCGGAGTTGATCCGGTTGCGGGCTTCGGGGCGGAGCGCGTAGATCACGTACTGACTGCTGTTCAGCCCCGCCTGCTGGGCCACGTTCAGGGAGATCACGCCGACGGCGAGCCACAGCGGAGAGGACTCGCCCGCCAGGAGCAGTGGCCAGGAGAGGGTGAGCAGGGCGGCCGACACCCCGGAGACCAGCTGCACCCGGCCGCGGTCACCGAGCCTGGCCGCGACGTTCATACCCACCACGCCGATGACGCCCAGCAGACCGAAGAGCCCGATCGCGGCCGCGTTCCAGCCGAAGGGCGGCCGGGCCAGCAGAAAGGTCAGCGCGGTGAGCTGCACGCTGTACGAGGCCATCGAGAAGGCCGCGACGGCTGACCGCATGCGCAGCAGGGGCTCCTCGCGCAGCAGCGCGAGTGTGGAGCGCAGCAGTCCGCCGTAGGGCATCGGAGTGGTGGCGCCAGGCCTGGGCAGCCGGGGCAGGTTGCGGTGCAGAAGCACGGCCATGGCCGCCATGAGCAGGGCGTTCATCCAGTAGGCGGTGCGCCATCCGCCGAGTTCCGACAGCGCGCCGGAGGCCAGCCGGCCGACCAGTCCGCCGAGCAGGACACCGGACATGACGACGCCGACGATCCTGCCGCGTTCGGCCGGAGCCGCGAGGGTCGCCGCGAACGGCACCACGATCTGGGCGCCGACGGACATCAGCGCGGTAAGAGCCGTCCCCGCTATGAGCAGGGGGCCGCTGGGGGCCGTGGCCGTCAGCAGCAGGAAGAGCGCGGTGAGACCGAAGAGGCCCACGGCGAGCCGGCGGCGCTCCATCACATCTCCGAGCGGCACCAGCAGGATCAGGCCCAGCGCGTACCCGGCCTGGGCCGCGGTCACGATCAGCCCCGCCGCCGTGACACCGATGTGCAGGTCGGCCCTGATCACGTCGAGCAGGGGCTGGGCGAAGTAGTTGCCCGCGGCCGAGAGCCCGGCTGCGACGGCCATCAGAGCGACGAGTCCGCGCCCGAGCACGGGCAGCGGCTTCGGAGTGGTCGTCGGGACGTCGGGGTGCCGCGTCCCGTGGTGTCTCTGTGCGGAAGATGCCATGTCCCACAGCCTCGGGGTGCGGCCACTGATGAGTCCAACACATGTTTTTCATTCCATCGATCGTGATCCACGATGGATGGATGGAGCTTCAGCAGATGCGATACGTGGTGGCGGTGGCGGACCTGCGGAACTTCACCCGCGCCGCGAAGAAATGCCTGGTCGTCCAGTCCGCACTGAGTCATCAGATCGCGCGTCTGGAGAAGGAGCTGGGGGCCCGGCTGTTCGACCGCACGAGCCGTCATGTCCGGCTCACCGCAGCAGGTGAGGCGTTTTTGCCCGCGGCCCGCCAGGCCCTGGATGCGGCGGAGCGGGCCCGAGCCGAGGTGGCGGCAGCGGCGGGGGAGGTCAGCGGGCGCCTCGCCATCGGGGCGATCCCGACGCTCTGCGCGGTCGACATCCCGGCCGCGCTGCGGGAGTTCCACCTCCGCCATCCGAAGGTCCGTATCGACCTCAAGGAGGGGCCGAGCAAGGATCTGGTCCAGGGAGTGCAGGACGGCACGCTCGATGTCGCCTTCCTCGGTGTGCTGCCGAGCTATCGGCCGAAGGGCGTGAGCGATCACGAACTCGCCCGGGGCGAGCTCGCCGCCGTGGTCGCTCCCACCCACCCGCTGGCGCGCGAGGCCGAAGTGGGTCTGGAGCGGCTGGCGGCGGAGACGTTCGTCGACTACCCCGAAGGCACCGCGGCCCGCGCCCAGTCGGAGGAGGCGTTCGAGGCGTCCGGGCTCACCCGTGTGGTGGCCTTCGAGGTCAGTGGGACCGACTTCATCGTCCGGCTCGTGCGCAGCGGACTGGTCGTCGCGCTGCTGCCTGCCGCGTTCGCGGCCGAACTGGCAGGAGTCACCGTGCTGCCGGTGCGCGATGCCCCGGCCCGGACGGAACGCCTGGTCTGGAGCAGGTTCCGCCCCACCCCCGCGGCCGCGGCGTTCCTGACCGGGCTCGGTATCGATACGGAGGCTGCCGCCGACCGGCCGTGACGTGCCCTCAGACAGAGGGCAGCGCGAGGCGGCGGCGCCGCAGGAACTCCTGCTCGGCGGCGTTGTCCGTCCGGGCGATGGCGGCGTCGTACGCCGATGCTGCTTCGGCGCAGCGGCCCAGCCGGCGCAGCAGATCGGCCCGCACGGCGTGGAACACGTGATAGCGGTCGAGCCCGAGCTCCTCGACGAGGACGAGCGCCGCACCCGGTCCGTCGACCTCCGCCACCGCGACGGCACGGTTGAGCGCCACCACCGGAGTCGGTGCCTGCGCCAGCAACTGGTCGTAGAGCCGCAGGATCTGCCCCCAGTCGGTCGCGGCCGCGGTCGGCGCATCGCTGTGCACCGCGTTGATCGCCGCCTGGATCTGGTAGGGGCCGGGCCGGTTCCGGCGCAGGCACCGGCGTACGAGCGCCTGCCCCTCGTCGATCAGCGCGCGGTCCCACCGGTCGCGGTCCTGGTCGGCCAGGGACACCGGTGCGCCGTCCGGTCCCGATCTGGCGGTGCGGCGCGCCTCGGTGAGCAGCATGAGGGCGAGCAGGCCCAGCACCTCCGGTTCGTCCGGCATCAGACCCGCCAGCAGCCGGCCGAGACGGATGGCCTCCGCGCAGAGATCCTCGCGTGCGAGACGGTCGCCCGAGCTCGCCGTATGCCCCTCGTTGAAGATCAGATACAGGACGGCGAGCACCGCCCCGACCCGGTCGGGAAGGTCTGCGTCGGCCGGGACCCGGTAGGGGATCCGGGCGTCACGGATCTTGCCCTTGGCGCGCACCAGCCGCTGTGCCATGGTCGGCTCCGGGACCAGGAACGCGTGCGCGAGCTCCGAGGTGGTCAGCCCGCCCAGCAGTCGCAGGGTCAGCGCGACCTGCGCGGAGGTGGAGAGTGCGGGGTGGCAGCAGGTGAAGATCAACCGCAGTCGGTCGTCACGCACGGGACCCTCCTCGGCCGGTTCGCAGCGGACGTTCAGCTCCTGCGCGAGCGCGGCCCGGGCTTGGCGGTTGGCGCGGGACGCCTCGCGGCGCAGGCGGTCGATGGCCCGGTTGCGCGCGGTGGTGATGATCCAGCCGGCCGGGGCGGGCGGCAGCCCGGCGGACGGCCACCGCTCCAGCGCGGTGGTGAACGCCTCCTGGACGGCTTCCTCCGCGATGTCGATGTCGCCGAAGGCGCGGACGAGCACGGCGACCGCGCGGCCGTACTCCGCGCGGAAGAGGCGCTCGATCTCCGCGGTGGGTACGGCCGGTGCGTCGTCGGGTGTGTCGTCCGGTGTGCGGGGCACTTCGGAGGCGCCGGGCGGCCCGGGTGAGTCGGGCATCAGCCCTCCACTTCACCCTCGAAGGGCCGGACCTCGACGGGCAGGGTGATCGCCCGCGCGGCCTTGCGACCCCAGTCGAGGGCGGCGTCCAGATCGGGTGCCTTGATGATGCACAGCCCGCCGAGATACTCCTTCCCCTCGGCGTACGGCCCATCGGTGATCAGTGTGTCCCCGTCCTTCGGCCGCACCATCGTGGCGGTGCTGGGGGCGTGCAGTCCGCCCGCGAACACCCAGGCCCCGGCCGCCTGGAGCTCCTGGTGGAAGACCCCCACGTTCCGCATGATCCCTTCCAGCACCTCGGGCGCGGGCGGCTCGCCGTCGGTGGGCGTGACGACGCTCAGCAGGTAGTGCTTCATGGTGGGCCTCCTCCAGTACGACGCCGGCACCGTGCCGGCGTCTCACCTTCTATACGAACGGCTTCCGCTCGGATCGACACGCAACACAGTCGTGTTCGCAGAAAGTCTTCCGGGCAGCACCCCGGGACGCTCGTGATCCCGAGGACGCTGCCGTACGGAGTCTTGTGGGAGCGCTCCCAGTACCGACAGGATGGGGCGATGACCAAGCCTGCCGGCCTACGGGCCTACCACCCCGACGACCGTGAGGCCCTCGCGGACATCTGTGTCCGGACGGCCGACGACGGCGGCGACTCCCGGCACCTGTATCCCGACCTCGACCTGATGCCGTCGATCTTCGCCGCACCCTATGCGTACCTCGAACCCGACCTGACGTTCGTGGTCGACGACGGTACGGGCCGGGCGGTCGGCTACATCCTGGGGACCGCGGACACGCCGCAGTTCGTCGCCGCATTCCGGAAGCAGTGGCTGCCGCTCGTCGAGGACCGCTTCCCGCAGCTGGACGGCGCGCCGCGGACCCCCAGCGAGGAGATGATCGCCCTCCTGCACAACCCGGAACGCATGCTCGTCCCCGAAGTCGCCGCCCACCCCGCCCACCTGCACATCGATCTGCTGCCCGCATGGCAGCGGAAGGGGTACGGCAGAGCGCTGATGCGGACGTTCCTGGCCGCCCTGAACGCCAAGGGCGTGGAAGCCGTGCATCTCTCCATGGTCACGGCGAACACTCCGGCCAGGGCCTTCTACGACCGCCTGGGCTTCGAGGAGATCGACGTACCGGACCCCGGACCGATCACCTACCTGGGGCGCAGTACCGCAGCGGACCTGTGAGGCGCTACGTGCACACCGGCTGATCCCGCCGGTTCCTCCGAAGGCGGACAGCCCTAAGGGGCCGGGAACTCCGCCCGGCAGGGGTGTCGCGCCGAAGAGGTGGGCAGGTACTCGTGTACGAGCCCGGAACAGGGGCGAGTCAGCCGGTACAGAGGGGTGTGTGGCGTGAGGGAGCAGACCGTGTGGCAGTTCTCCGACGACCGTGGGCAACTGTCGGCAGCCGAGCGGCGGCCGTCGAAGGTACTCGCCTATGTCCAGGCCGGCGCCACGCTGTGGGACTACGGGATACATCCGTGGGGGATCTTCGGCTCGGGCCACGACGGCGACGAGCCCGACCGTGCGAAGACCGGCTCGCTGCCGCTGACCGAGGTCGAGTACCTCGGTGCGGGCGGCGTCCTCGACGTGGACACTCTGTTACGAGGCGGGCCGGACCTCGTCGTGGCCGTCAGCTACGGGGGAGGGCATGTCTACGGGCTCGCCCCCGAGACAGCCAAACACCTGGACGAACACGTTCCGGTCGTTGTCGTCGACGTGGGCCAGGCGCGCACCCTCACCGACATCGGCAACCGGTTCGCCGAGCTGGCCCGCTCGCTCGGCGCCGAGGAGGCCCCGACGGCGACGCAGGACCTGGCTGCCGCCCGCGACCGGCTGCGCACCCTCGCCGCCGGTCCGTCCCGGCCCCGGGTGCTGGCCCTGTCACCGGCCGGGCAGGACCAGGCGCACCTTGCCCGTCCCCGGATGTGGCCGGAGCTGCGCGTGCTGACGGAGCTGGGCGTCGACGTCCTCGAACCGGCAGCCGGGACCGGTGCCAACTGGTCGACGGCCGGCTGGCCGGAGGTGACGACCCTGCGGCCCGGGATCCTGCTCACCGACATCCGGTCCAACGCCACACCCCTGGACCGGCTCCGGTCGGACGCTGCCCGGTCGGTGCTGGAGCCGGCGGCCGCAGTGGTGCCGTGGAATCCGGAACCGATCTGCAGCCCCCAGGCCCATGCGCGGTTCCTGACGCTCGTGGCGGACGCTGTCGAGGCGGCGCACGGCCGTTAGCGCGCGCCGGAACCACTGCGCCGCCCGGTACGTCCGACCGGCAATCAGCACGGGCTGATGCCCGAGCGCGGACAGGGGTGGGGCATATGAACAGAGGCAGGGTGGGCGGAACGGTCGCGGTGGTCCTGGTGACCGCGCTGTCGGCGGTGGCATGCGGCGGGGGTGTGCCCGACGACCTCGTGACCGAGGGGAACCGACCGGCCGCGCCCTACAGCGGCCCTCTCTACCTGCCCCACCCGCACGTCGAAGGCGACACCCCGCAGGCCAGGAGGACGGAATCGGGGGCCGCCGGCCGCGCTCTGGAATGCGACGGTGACATCTACTCCGGCGGCGGCAGCGAACCCTGGAGCAAGGGCGACGGCGGGGCGACGCCCGAGGAAGGGCTGAAGCTGCACTTCGAGATCGAGCAGCCGGATCTGCCGCAGTACGGCTACCGCGTGGAACGCAAGGAAGCGGACCGGGTCCTGTACTCGTTCGACGTGGACCGCAGGACGAAGATCGCCGTCATCGTCGCCAAGGACCGCAAGGGACGCCCGGGCTGGGGTCCGGAGACCACCGCCACGTGCGACCCGGCGGAGCTGCCGTCGAGCTATACGGACAAGCAGCCGTACCGGGTCTGGACCGACAAGGACGGCCGCCGGGTACCCGTGTCCAAGGTGAGCAGTTCGGCAGGCCCGGCGCACTGCGACTGGCAGGAGGCGGACTTCCTTGAATGGGGCGCGGGTTCGGGAGGGGAGGGCTCGGCCGACCGGAAGGTGTACGCGCGTGATCCGGAGGGCGTCCTCCCCTCGGGCATGCTCACGTCGGCGTACGACGGGGACGTGACGATGCCCGCCGGTGCCCGGTCCACGGGCTACCACCTGGACGACTGGGAACTGTGGCTGACGGACGACATGTCCAGGGTCTATGTCCGCACCTCGGACGGGGTAGAGGCGTGGCCCGCGATGAAGCAGCACATGGGATGTCGATGACCGGTCCGGCGTACCGAGCCCTCATGACGGGGCCGAGGTCCGTCATCGAGCGCCGGACCGGCGCAGTACGGCGCCGGGGCCCTGTCCGGCAGATCACGTGACCATCCCCGGGGCGGGGGCGTCGTGTCCGCCCCGGGGAGGGGAGATCTGACGAACGACGAGTGGCTCGGCTGATGGCGCATCTGCCCAAGTTCGCTCAGCGGGGCGGTTGTGGGGCCGACCACCGCAAGGTGATCAACGGGCTTCTGTGCCGGGTGCGGACCGGGGCGCCGCGCTCACCGGCGCGCCGACGCAGCGCCCGGGTCGGCTTTCCGGCGGGGGTTGTGAGCTGCTGTCGGTTTACTGAGCTGAAGTGAGTAGTGGTGAGCGGGAGTGAGTCCTGCCGGTGAGTTCGCAGGGGTGGGAACGGGAGTTCTGGAGCCGAATGGGTGACCTTGGCGGCTGCTGCTCGTTGGGCTGGGTGGCAGGGGTGCGGCCTTGAGGGCGGGGTGATGTGGTGGGTGGGTTGCGAGAACTGGCCGCGTCTTTCGTGGCGCCTGGGCCTTGCGGGGTGGCGGTCCGGGACCGTCTCAAGCACCTCACGCCCCAGGACGAGGGGGTGCTGCGTGCGGTCGGTGCGCATCAGGGTGCGCTGGCGTCCGGTGATCTCAAGGCCCGTTGTGCGGATGGTCTGGAGCACGGTGCGGACACCTGGGCGTCGCGAAAGCGGGAACTGACCGCACGGTCCTCGTCGCGGATCGCGGGTGCGATCACGAAGGCCACGCATGATCAGTGGGCGCTGGCGCGCCGCTGCCAGGCGGCGTATATCCAGAACCTGGATGCCGGGATCAGGGCGTTGCGGCACCGGCTGTCCCTCCCGCTCGGGGAGAAGGGCACCAGGCGTACGGCGGGTGGCTACCGGTCGAAGAGCGAGTGGTTCCGCAAGTCCCGCCGCCTCGCGATGCTGGAGGCGCGGCACGCCGCGGCTGTAGCCGACTGGCAGGCCGGACGGGTCCGGGTGGTACGGGGCGGCAAGCGTCTGCTGAACACCCGCCACCACCTCACCGAGGCCCGTCTCACCGAAGACGAGTGGCGACAACGGTGGGAGGCGGAGCGCTGGTTCATCGCTGCTGATGGTGAGTCGGGGAAGCGGTTCGGGAACGAGACGATCCGCGTCACCCCGGACGGCGAAGTGTCCATCAAGCTGCCCGTTCCGCTCGCGCACCTGGCCAACACCCGAAACGGCCGGTACACCCTTACCGCCCGTGTCGGGTTCGCGCATCGGGGTGCGGAGTGGGCCGACCGCATCGAAGCCAACCGGGCCGTCGCCTACCGCATCCACCTCGACACGGAGCGCGGCCGCTGGTACCTCACGGCCTCGTGGCAACGCCCCGCCGTGCAGACCATGCCGCTGGAGACCGCCCGCGCCCGGGGCATGGTCGGCGTCGACACCAACGCGGACCACTTCGCTGCCTACCTGCTCGACCGGCACGGCAACCCCAAGGGAGGGCCGCACTGCTTCGGCTACGACCTGTCCGGGACTGCCGGTCACCGCGACGCACAGATCCGCCACGCCCTGACCCGCTTGATCAGCTGGGCCAAGTGTGCTGGTGTCGCCGCCATCGGCATCGAAGACCTTGACTTCACCGCCGAAAAGACCCGGGAGAAGCACGGCCGCAGGAAGCGGTTCAGGCAGCTCATCTCCGGCATGCCCACCGGGAAGCTCAAGGCCCGGCTGGTGTCGATGGCCGCCGAACAGGGTCTTGCGATCGTCGCGGTCGACCCGGCCTACACCAGCATGTGGGGTGCGCAGCACTGGCAGAAACCGCTGACCACCCCACGTCGAAAGATGTCCCGTCACGATGCCGCGGGTATCGCGATCGGGAGACGCGCTCTCGGGCACCCGGTCCGGCGTCGGACGGCACCGCCCCCACACGACCGGAGTGATCGTGCGGGGCATCGGACCGCCCAGGCCGCACCAGGCAACCGGGGACGTGAGGGAACCCGCCCACCCACCACGGACCGGCCCCCCGGAGGGCCGCCGCCGAACGGGAAGCGAAAGCGGGGGACCAGCGCATCCAGCACCGTTCGGGATGCGCCCAGTACGGAGCAGTGGGTCCAAGACTCACTTATGTGCACTGGCTAGGAACGGTTGGCCCGGCAGACGCCTTGCGGTCATGTTCCGGTCGTATCCGCCTGTGACGGTCGAAAAAGTTGGCTATACAACTTTGACCCGAGGAGTGACCGTGCCGGCCCTGCCCACCTTCCCGATCGACGACTTTCCGGTGATGTGGCTTCGCGACAACTGCCCGTGCGCAGACTGCCGCGATCCGCGCTCCGGACAGAAGCTCTTCCAGATCAGCGCGCTGCCCGCCGCGCTCCGGCTCGACGCGGTGACCGACACGGACGAGTCAGAGGGGCCTGCCGTCGAGGTGATATGGGCCCCCGACGGACACCGCTCGACCTACCCGGTGACCTGGCTGGAGGCCAACCGGCCCGGTGGGCCGGCGACCGGCGACCGGCGCACCGACGACCGAAAGGAACTGTGGAAGGCCGGTGACCTCACCCGACGGCTGCCGCAAGTGGGCTGGGACGAGTATCTGGGCGAGCCGGGTGTGCGGGCCCGCATGCTGGATTGCGTATTGCGGCTGGGTTTCATGCTGCTGAGCGGGGTACCGGAGCGCGAGGGACAGGTGCTCGACGTGGCGGAGACCTTCGGCTACGTCCGCGAGACCAACTACGGGAAGCTCTTCGACGTACGCGTCGAGCCCGACCCGAACAACCTCGCCTTCACATCGGCCCGCATCACGCCGCACACCGACAACCCGTACCGCGATCCCGTCCCGACGATCCAGTTGCTCCACTGCCTGGTCAACGACGCCGACGGTGGCGACTCGGGTCTCGTCGACGGCTTCGCCGCGGCCGCTCTGCTGCGGGAGGAGGATCCGGAGGCGTTCGACGTCCTCACCCGTACGCCCGTGCCGTTCGTCTTCCGCGACGCGGGAACCGAACTGCGAGCCGACCGTCCGCTCATCGGCACCGACCCCCTCGGCCGGGTGCGCGAGGTGCGGTTCAACAACCGTTCGATCGGCGCGCTCCGGCTGCCCGCCGCCCAGGTGGAGGCGTTCTACGCGGCCTACCGCACGTTCGCGGAACTGCTGCTCCGCCCCGAGCTGCAACTGGACCTGCGGCTGTCGCCGGGCGACTGCCTGGTGTTCGACAACACCCGGCTGCTGCACGCCCGTACCGCCTTCGCCCAGGACGGAGCACGCCACCTCCAGGGCTGCTACGCCGATCTGGACGGTCTGGCGAGCACCTTGGCGGTGCTGCGGCGCGCGGACACCCTGGAGCCGCTGGCCCAGTTGTTCGCCGGACCGGGGTCGGCGGAGTATCTGGGCGAGTCGGTCTCCATGGCCGAGCACATGCTCCAGGCCGGTGCGAGGGCGGAGGCCGACGGCGCCCCGCCGCACCTGGTGGCCGGGGCGCTGCTGCACGACGTCGGGCACTTCGCGGGCGCCGTGACCGGCCACGAACTGATGTCCGGCACCGACAACCGGCACAGCCACTCGGGAGCCGACCTGCTGGCCCGCTGGTTCGGGCCCGAAGTCACTGAGCCGGTGCGCCTGCACGTGGCCGCCAAACGCTACCTGTGCGCTGTGGAACCCGGGTACCACAACCGGTTGTCGGAGGCGTCGCAGTACACGCTGCGCGTGCAGGGCGGCGTGATGTCCCCGGCACAGGCGGCGCAGTTCGCCGCCCTGCCGGGCGCGGCCGACGCGGTCGCCGTCCGCCGCTGGGACGAGGAGGCGAAGGATCCGGACGCACCCACCCCCCCGTTCGAGCACTTCCTTCCGTTGCTCACCGCACTGCTGCGGGGTTAGGCCACAGGTCCCGGCCGCCGGTGCCGCGACGCGTCACGCAGCCGGCGGCCCGTCGGTGTCGACCGGTACCGTGCGGGGGCTGTGCCGCCGACCCAAGGTCGAGGTGGCCACGGAGTTGTGCACCGTGAAGGCGATGGTGCCGGGCAGGTAGCGGTCCTCGGACCACTCCACCGGCACTCCGGCCGGGTTGGTGGTGCGGCGCCTCTCGCGCAGCAGCACCTGCCCGACCGGGCAGTCCAGGAGTCGGGCGTCGTCCGCGTCGGCCCACGTGAGGTCGATGGTGTGGTCGGCGTCGGTGAAAAGCACCCCTTGCATGACGAGGGCTTCGGTGTGCGAGACGGTGTCAGGCGGCAGTTCGGCGACCAGGGCGCCCACCCTGGCCGGGTAGATCGACCGTTCGACCATGACCGGCTCTCCCGACAAGGTCCGCAGGCGCAGCACCAGATATACCTCCGCCCCTGCCTCCAGGCCCAGTTGCTCCGCATCGAGGGGCTCGGCCGGCCGTCGCACCACGCGATCGACCCGGCCGCCCGGCGTCTCGCCGGTGGAGCGGGCCCAGTTGGTGAAGCTGAGCAGCTCCGAGAAGCTCTGTGCCCGCGGGCCACCGAGCACCGTACGCCGCGTTCCGCGCCGCGAGGTGACCAGGCCGTCCGTGCGCAGCACGGCCAGCGCGTGCCGGACCGTACCCCGGGAGACGTTGTAGCGCTCGGCGAGTGTTCCCTCCGGCGGTAGCTTCGCACCGGCGGCGTACTCGCCCGCGATGATCGCCTCGCGTAGTTCGGCGGCAACCCTGCGGTAGCGAAGATCTCTGTCCGGGGTGCCGTGCTCCTCCTGCACCATGTCTCCTGGCCGCTGCTGTGTCGTGAGGCCTTCTGGCCGAACATCACCAGACCCTACCGGCCGCGCCACCCGGCCGAGCGGCCAGGTGGCGCGGCCGCTTCCCGATCCGCCGCGGCCCAGGGCCAGGGGCGTGTCGCGAAGAGTGTGGGCCGGGGACGGGACCGGGTCGGCACTGCGGCCGTCACCCGGTCCCACCCGCCTCACACGGTGTGGACGGTTCCCGCGTAACGCTGGGCGAAGCGGGTGCCGGTGCCCGCCGTGACGGTGACGTCGTACCGCCCGTCGTCAGTGGGCCACGTCATCCGGGAGTGGCCGCCCGCACGGACCCAGACGGTCTGCTCCTTGCCGGCGAAGTCGTTCGGCGTGATCGTGAAGGCCACCTCGGTGCCGCCGTCGTTGCGCAGGTCCAGTTCGATCGAGGCATCCTTCGACCGCCCGGCGTGCCGCAGTGGCGCCCGGACCGACGGAACTGCCACGTCGTCCTGTCCCTCGCGGAGGACGGTGCCCGAGAAACGGCGGACGAAGCCGTCGGCACCGTGCACGGACAAGTCGTAGCGGCCGTCGGTCGCCGTGGCGTCCCACACGTAGGTACGGGACGAGCGCGATGGGACCGTGAACGGCGTGCCGACGAACGGTAGGGCGATGTTCGGCAGCACGGTGAAGTGGAAGCCGACGCTGCCCTCGTTGGTCATCGTGCAGGTGACCTTGCCGGTGGCCCGGTCGACCGACACATCGGCCCACGGCCGGTACGGCAACGCGCGGTGCGGTCGCTTTCCCTTCTCCTGCGCGGGCATGGTCTGTTCGGTGGGCACCTTGACCGCGGGCAGATTCTTGTTGGCGTCGGCCTTGGCCATGAGCGCGACCGTGTCCGGCAGGACGGGGATGGTGTAGTCGGGCCGGGTGAAGTCGAAGCAGGTGGTGAGGTCGCCGCAGACCGTGCGTCGCCACTCGGAGATGTTGGGCTCCTGCACACCGGTGACGCGTTCGAGGAAGCGCAGCACCGAGGTGTGGTCGAACACCTGGGAGTTGACCCAGCCGCCGCGCGACCACGGCGACACGGCCCACAGGGGTACCCGGCTGCCCAGGCCCAGTGCCTTGCCGCTCGCGAACTCGTCCTTCGTGCCCGGCTCGGGGAACGGCGGGATCACGTGGTCGAAGTACCCGTCGTTCTCGTCGTACATCAACAGGAAGACGGTGTGCTCCCACACATCCGGGTTGGCGAAGAGCGACTGCAGGGCCGTGTTCACCCAGTGGGCGCCGTAGTCGGGGCTGGCATCCGGGTGCTCGCAGAACAGGTAGGGCGCCACGAGCCAGGAGACCGTGGGCAGGGTGCCGTCCTTGCAGTGCTTGTCGAAGGCGGTCAGGTCGAACTTCGTCATCGCGTTGATGTGACGCGGGTCGTCCTTGGGGAAGGCGTGGAACTGCTTGAAGTACGACAGCGCGTTGTCGTCGTAGTCGCCGTTCCGGTCGTCGGTGCCGTCCGGATTGTGGTAGACGCGCCAGCTGACGCCGGCCTCCTCCAGCCGCTCGGCGTACGTCGTCCAGTCGGCCACCGGATTGCCCGTGACCACCGAGTTGTCGGTGAATGGGCCGGTGCTGCCGTCGGTGCCGGGTCCGGCGGTGCCGGACCAGAGGTAGAGGCGGTTGGGGTCGGTGGGCCCGTTCAGCGAGCAGAAGTAGCCGTCGCAGACCGTGAAGGCATCGGCCAACGCGTACTGGTACGGGATGTCCTCGCGATTGAAGTAGCCCATGGTCCGCTCGCCCTTGGCCGCGACCCACTTGTCCATGGCGCCGCCGTCGACGGCGGCGTGGCCGGTTTCCCAGTCGTGCGGCAGACCGCCCGCGTTCTGCGCGTTGTACTTGGTGGTGTCCATCCGGAAGGGAAGCAGGTGGCCATCGGCGCGTCCGCGGTGCGGCTGACGGAAGACCGAGTCGCCGTTGGGGAAGGCGAGCGCCTGGCGGTCGTCGACGCCTCGCACGCCGTTCAGCGTGCCGAAGTAGTGGTCGAAGCTGCGGTTCTCCTGCATCAGGACGACGACGTGCTTGACGTCCTTGATGCTTCCGTGCCGGTTGTGGTTCTCGGAGGCTATGGCCGTGCCGGGGAGTCCGGCCGCGGCCGCTCCGGCTGCTGCGGTGCCGATGAAGGCGCGGCGGCTGATCTCAGTCATGGGGAAAGGAAGTCCTTAGGATCGTTCGGGGTCAGCCGCGGGCGGACAGGGAGAAGGTCACGACGGCCGAAGCGTGGTCGGAGGGCCAGCCGTTGGGGGCGGTGTCCGACACCGGCGCGGGCCACCCGGTGAAGAGGGTGTGCGCCTCGACCACCTTCAGCGGTCCCGCGCACTGGACCTGGTCGATCCGGTCCTGTGGTTCCGCGCTGCCGTCGTCGCGCCGCGGGCGCACGGGGGACCAGGTGTTGCCGGGTGCCTTCGCCGGGTTGGAGTTGTGATCGCGGAAGGCGTCGGTCAGACCGGCCTTCTCCAGGGCCTCCGTGACGGGCCAGCGGACGCGGCCCACCCCTCCGTGCGCGGGGGACGTCCGGCTCGTCCAGTCGAGGTGGGAAGGTGAGGCAAGGCCGGCCGCGAGCACGACGGGGACGTCGGAGGCGATGTCCTGCCGCATCGCGGCCACCAGTGCCTGCACTTGCCGGTAGCGGAGCGTCTCCTTCTCCGCCGCCTCGACCTGCGCGGCGCTGCGGCCGGCCAGTACGGCGTACGGCCCGTAGCCGGCCTCGTCCAGTTGGGCCGTCCACAGCCGTACCGTGCGCTTGCCGGGCAGTTGCACGGTCGCGGCGGCGGCGGGCACGGCTGCGGTGGGGGCGACGAGGTCGGCGAGAAGGTAGCGGCTGACGATGCCGAGGCCGTCGTCGGCCTGGTACGCGTGCCAGCCGAGAGCCCGGGCGAGGTCTCGGGCGCCGGTGCCGCCGCTCTCCTGGAGCGCGACGAGGTCGAAGCCCTGGGTGAGTACCAGCCGTACTTGCTTCTCCAGGAATCCGTCGATGTGCGAGCCGGCGTCCCAGAGGTTCAGCGTGGCGACCTTGATCCGCAGGCGGTCCTTGGAGGAGCGCACCGGCACCTGGACGGTGATGGTGTCTCGGCCCGCCGCGCTGTCGGTGACGGATACCACCACGCGGCCAGGCGACTTGTACCGGAAGGACGGCGCCTTGCCGCTGATGGTGCCGTCAGCGGTCACCGAGAGCCACCTGTCCCCGGAGACGCGCTGGAACGAGGGGGTGCCCGCGGTGTTGCCCTCCGGCCGGATCCACAGGCCGCCCAGGCTCACCGAGAAGTCCGTGCCCGCTGTCTGCGGGGCGGTTGTGAGGGCGTCCACCACCGCATGCGGCCGCGGAATGACCGGGCGGGGGATGAAGGTGAACGGATCTGTCCGGGCCAGGATGTCGTACCCGTCCTTGGCGAGCAGATAAGCGGTGTAAGGGCCGCCGTTGAGGCCGGAGGTGTCGAGGGCGACGTCGCCGGAGGCAGCGGGCGTGTACTCCCAGACGAGGGAGCCGCCGTTGCCCGGCCGACGGTCACCGTCGTAGATGCCGACCCAGTTCTGCGGGTGGGGTGTGCCGGTCGCCCAGTGGAAGGTGGCCTGGTCACCCTCGTACAGGGTGGCCGGCGCCTTGAGCACGAGCGAGTCGACGAGCGGCTCGCCGGTGAAGGTGAACGGATCCGTCTGGGCCAGGATCTCGTACCCGTCCTTGGCCAACAGGTAGGCGGTGTACGGTCCGTCGCTCAGGCCGGAGGTGTCGAGGGTCGTGTTCCCGGAGGCGCCGGGGACGTATGCCCACACGAGCGAGCCGACGCCGCTGGACGGCTTGCGGTCGCTTTTGTAGACGCCGATCCAGTTGGTCGGGTCGGCGGCGTCCGTCGACCAGTTGAAGGTCAGCTTGTCCCCCCGTCGCGGGGGTGTGGTGGAGCTGATCGCGATGGCGTTACCGGATGCGGCGACACCGGGTAGGGGTGACACGGTTCTGGGTCCTCTCCGCCCGAGTGCCGCCATGGCGGCACCCGGGTGAACCAAGTTGTCTAGATAACTTCGCTCCAGCAAGCCGTTCCACAGCGACGAGTACATGAACGACCGGTTGCCTCAGCCCGGTGGACAGACAGACATCTCGCTCGCCACAGCAACGAGCAGGTCGAGCCGGTCACGGCGCCCGTCAGCAGCAGCGGGCTTCTGCCGTCCGTCGTGGGGCGCCTCCGGGTCCACCGCGTCCTCCCGCGCGAGCCTGTCGCTCTGCTCACGGGCACCGGGGTGGAGGTCCCGCCGTGCGGCGTCCCCGGGCTGAAGCGCCGGGCGCTTGTCACCGAGGGTTTCCCCGGGTGCCCTCGGCACGTGGTGTGCGCGCCCTCGCAGGGGTCTGGGATGGGGTTGGCGGCGTGTGAAAGGACGCGCGCCGCCAGAACACAAGAACGTCAGGAGTGGTATGTCCGACATCGCTGATAAGCCGCGTCGCAGTGCGAGCCGGGTCAAGCGGGCCACATGGCGAGGGGCCGCATTCGGGGCTGCCCTCACTTTGGCCGCTCTCGTCCCTCCGGCCGTTGCGAACGCGGGGGCCGCCGACTCAGGTCGGCCCGTCGCCTCCGGCTCCGGCGGAATCGCGTGGACGACAGCGGGTGTGGCGCCCGGCGTCCAGGTCCGCACCGGAGTTCTTCGGAACTCCGGCGCCGCCGCGGTATGGACGGTCACGGTGCAGGCGCCTGCTGTCAACCGCCTGACGGGCGCGGCCACATGGGCCCCGCTCGGCGACAGGGCCTGGGCCGATTCCACCGCCGGGCGCCTGCGCGAAGCCGGGTTCGAACCGCGCCTGGAACAGGTGTTGTGGGACGAGTACGCCGACGCCCCGCGTGGGACGATGGGTTGGCAGGTCAGGGTCGGCCGGTATGCCACCCAGGACCAGGCGGGCACCATGAACTCGGCCGTGTCGGCTGCCGGGTTCCGTACGTCCGTCGAATGGACCGGCTACGACGGCCGGCAGGCGGCCGACGCGGAGAACATTCACGTCGCCGTTCTGGACCCGGCGCGTCTTCACGGGACGATCGCGGTCAGTGACGGCGGCAACGTGGCCGACCGAGAGAAGACTTCGGCGGTGGCCGCCCGCCTCGGCTCACTGATCGGCGTCAACGGCGGCTTCTTCATCACGTCGGACTCCGACGGCGTCCAGGGTACGGTGGCCGGCCTGTCCGCCGTGCACGGCAGGCTCGAGTCGATGGCGGTCGGTTCCCGTGCCGCGCTGATCCTGGGCGACGGGGGTCGGCGGCCGCGGATCGCCGACCTGTCCACCACTGTCACCGTACGGGCAGGAGCGGCAACGTACGGGGTGCAGGGAATCAACCGGGTGCCGGGCAAGGTCCGCAACTGCGGCCGACCCGGTGCTGCCCCCACCGACCAGCCCCGCCACGACACCACGTGCACCCTGGCGGACGACCTCGTGAAGTTCACCCCCGCGTTCCGCGCTCCGCTCCCCACGGGTCCGGGAGTCCAGACGGTCCTGGACAAGCACGGCATCGTGGTCTCCACAGGTGGCCGCGGTGGTGTCGCGCCGGAGCACGGCTCGGTCCTGCAGGGCACCGGGGCAGCCGGGAACTGGCTCACAGATCATGCGCGCGTGGGCAAGCGGCTGTCGCTGCGGGAGGTCGTCCGGGACTCCTCGGGGCGGCAGGTCAGGCTCGGTCCCGATGACAGCATCGTCAGTGCGGCTCCCACCCTCGTCGAGGACGGCCGCGTCCACATCGATGCCGCCACCGAAGGCACGCTCGACCCGCAGGACCTGTCGTTCGGATTCGCCTGGTCCAACGTTCGCCAGCCCCGTACCCTGGCCGGCATCGACGGGCGGGGACGGCTGCTGCTGGTCACGGTGGACGGGCGGCAGCCGGGAGTGAGCGAGGGCTTCACGCTGGGCGAGGCCGCGCGCTTCATGCGGTCGCTGGGCGCGGTGCAGGCTCTCAACCTCGACGGAGGCGGGTCCTCCGCGATGGCGGTGAAGGGCTCCCTCGTCAACGTCACCTCGGACGTCACGGGTGAACGCGCCGTCGGCGACACGATTCAGGTCCTGCCAGGGCGCCGTACCTCCTGACGCCGGCGGATCATCGGAGGCGGCGACCCGCCCGGCAGCCGTGCCGGAGCGTGTCTCCTGGGCCGCCGCCCCCGGGCCCGGGCTCCGGTCAGGCCGCCTCCATGCCTGCGGCCCCGCAACGGGGTGATGCCTCGCGCCCCCGTACGGACCGTCTGCGATCGCGCCCACCGGATTCGTTCGCGAGGCTGGGCTGAGCCGAGTCCGTCCGTACGTCCCCAGGAGCAGGCATGCAGCAGGACAAGCACCCTTCCTACCGTCCCGTCGTCTTCCGCGACCGCTCCGCGGGCTACGCCTTCCTGACCCGGTCCACCGCGTCCAGCGACCAGACCATCGACTGGGACGACGGCAACACCTACCCCGTCATCGACGTGGAGATCTCCGCCGAGAGCCACCCCTTCTTCACCGGCAAGGCGCGGGTCGTCGACACCGAGGGGCAGGTCGCGAAGTTCGAGCGGCGGTACGGGGAGGAGGGGGGCAAGGACGTCTCCTGACCCACCACCGCTCCGGAGCCCCGCAGGCGAATTCAGTTGACCGATCGCTCGGCGTTCTCCCAGTACGGCTTGCGGAGATCGCGCTTGAGGATCTTGCCCGCCGGAGACAACGGCAGCGACTCCACGAATTCGCAGGTCCGGGGTGACTTGTAGCCGGCGATCAGGGCCTTGCAATGCTCCCTGATCTCCTCGGCGGTGCTGCCCCGTCCGGGCTGCAGCACGATCACAGCGTGGATACGCTCGCCCCATGTGGCGTCGGGGACCCCGATGACCGCGCATGAGGCGACGGCGGGGTGTTTGGCGACGGCGTTCTCCACCTCGGCGGAGTACACGTTCTCACCGCCGGTCACGATCATGTCCTTCATCCGGTCGACGAGGTAGAGGTAGCCCTCCTCATCCAGGTAGCCCGCGTCGCCGGTGTGCATCCAGCCGCCGCGCAGCGCCTCGGCCGTCTCCTCCGGCTTGTTCCAGTAGCCCAGCATCACGTTGCCGCCCCGCGCGACGACCTCGCCGACCGTTCCCCGCGGTACTTCGCGGTCCTCGATGTCCACGACACGCACCTCGGTGGAGGCCAGGGCTCTGCCCGCGGAACGCAGCCGGTGCTTGTGCAGGTGGTCCTCGGCGGTCAGCCCGGTGGCGGCGGGGGAGAGCTCGGTCATCCCGTAGGCCTGGACGAAGCCGGCCCCGGGGAAGGCCGTCATGGCCCGGTCGAGCACAGCCTCCGAGATGGGAGAGGCACCATAGGCGATCCGTTGGACGCTGGACAGGTCGTAGTCGCGGGCCGTCGGGTGGTCCACCAGCATCTGGATCATGGCGGGGACGAGCAGCAGGCTCGTGGGGCGGTGCGTGTGGATGCTCTTCAGGACCGAGACCGGTTCGAAGGCCGGAAGGAATACGTTGGTGCCGCCCGCCACCACCGTTCCGTTCAGCGACGCGAGTGCGGCAAGGTGGAAGAGGGGTGCGGACTGCAGGCTCGTGCCCTGGCGTGCGTACACCTGCAGGCTTGCCGCGGAGCCGAGCACCGACGTCAACATGCTTGCGTGGCTGAGCATCACGCCCTTGGGGAGGCCGGTGGTGCCGCCGGTGTAGAAGACGCCGGCGAGCCGGTCGCCGCCCAGCCGCTCGTCCTGGACGGGGTCGTGCGTCGCGATCAGCTCTTCGTAACCGAGCATGCCCTCGGGGGTGGTGCCTTCGCCGCAGTGCACCAGGGTGGTGAGCCCGTCCCACAGTCCGACGAGTTCGGGCACTCGTCCGACGAAGGTGTCGTCCACGAAGAGAACCCGGGTGCCGGACTCCTCCAGGGAGTAAGTGATCTCTTTGTTGCTCCAGCGGGTGTTGACCAGGTTGACGGCACCGCCCATCCACCACACCGCGTACAGGAACTCCTGGTAGCGGTCGGAGTTCTGGGACAGGATGGCGACCCGGTCGCCCTGGGCGACGCCTGTCGCGCGCAGCGCCCCGGCCAGCGCGGATACTCGGTCCACGTGCTCGCGGAAGGTGCGCACGCGTTCCCCGCAGACCGTCGCGATCTGGTCGGGTGTCTGCTGCACGGCTCTGTGCAGGCTCTGCGTGAGATACACGACGGCTCTCTCCTGAGGAATGACAGCCGTTCTCCGGCGGGAGAACGGCCAGGACGAACGGGGGGCGGCGGCCGGTGCGAGAGTTCGCCGCGGCCTGGTCCTGTGTGGACCGCGGGCACGTCCCGGCTCCTGCCGGTTCCCGCGCGCGGTCCACGGTCGGTGCCTTCTAGTAACCGCCGGAGCAGTTGATGACCTGACCGCTGATGTAGTCGGCCTCGGGGATGCAGAGGGTGTACACGGCGCCGGCGGCCTCCTGCGGGGTGCCGGCGCGGCCGAGGGGGATGCCCTTTTCCAGCGCTGACAGGAGCTGGGGGTTGACGCCGACCGGGAGTTCGCGGCCCTGGATGTCGATCGTGGCTGCTCCGTCGGCGGGGGCCTCGGTGAGCCGGGTGCGGATCAGGCCGTAGGCGACCGCGTTGACGTTGACGTTGTAGCGGCCCCACTCCTTGGCGAGGGTCTTGGTCAGGCCGATGATGGCCGCCTTGGCCGAGGAGTAGTTGGCCTGTCCGGCGTTGCCCTTGACGCCTGCACCGGAGGAGATGTTGACCACCTTGCGGTGCACACGCTCACAGCGGGCGGCTTCCGCCTTGGCCAGGCGGGAGATGTGCGGCTGGGCGGCACGAAGGATCTGGAACGGTGCCTTGACGTGGACGTCGAGGATGGCGTCCCACTGTTCGTCGGTCATCTTCTGGATGACCGAGTCCCAGGTGTAGCCGGCGTTGTTGACGATGATGTCGAGGCCGCCGAAGCTTTCGATCGCCGTGCTCACGAAGCGTTCGGCGAAGCCGTCCTCGGTCACGCTGCCCACGACGGCGACGGCGTTGCCGCCGGCTGTCTTGATGTCATCGACCGTCTCCTCGGCGGGCAGAGGGTCGAGGTCGTTGACCACGACGTTGGCGCCCTCCGAGGCGAACTTCAGGGCTATCTCCCGGCCGATGCCGCGGCCGGAGCCCGAGACGATGGCGGTCTTTCCTGCGAGCTTGGTGCTCATGCGGTGAGTTCTCCTTCGATGATCGCGGTGCCCGCGAGGGTGACGGTGCCGTCTTCGAGCGTCATGGTCAGGTCGAGGTGGGTGAGTCCGTCCTCGACCTCGGTCACGGTGGCCGTGGCGGTGGGCTTGCCGTGGAGGGGCGTGATGGAGGTGAACCGCACGCTGTACGAACGGATGCGCTCCTGAGCCACGTTCTCGGTCAGCAGCCGGCCGAGGTAGGCCATGCTCAGCATCCCGTGGGCGAACACGTCGTCCATGCCCGCGGACCGCGCCACGTCCAGGTCGATGTGCATCGGGTTGTGGTCACCCGACGCGCCTGCGTAGAGGGCGAGAGTGGTCCGGGTGATCTCCGGCAGTTCGAGCTTCACTTGGCCCCCTTCAGGGAACGCACGACGAGGCTGTTGACGAGCTCGGCCACCAGGTCCCCGTCGCGGGTCACCTCGGTGCGGCGGACGACGAACTCCAGAGCCCCGCCCTTCTTGCTGAAGACATCAGTGATCTTCGAAGTGAAGGTCAGCTGATCTCCCGCGTGGATCGGCTCGTGATACGTGAAGCCCTGCTCACCGTGGAGCACCACGCGGATGTCGACCTTGATCACGTCGAGCAGATTCAGACTGCCGGGCGGGCGCTCGCCCTCCAGGCAGAACAGGAACGTCGGCGGCACCAGCAGATCGCGGTGTCCGGCGGCCTTCGCAGCCTCCAGGTCGGAGTAGACCGGGTCGCTCTGGCCCGTCGCCTTGGCGAAGAACCGGAGCCGGCCCCGTTCGACATCGACGGTGTGCGCCGGGAATTCGGTCCCGATCACATCGTGACTGACAGCCATCACTTCACCTTCTCGTAGAGGGTGACGACGGCGGCGCCGCCGAGACCCAGGTTGTGCTGCAGGGCCAGACGGGCACCGTCGACCTGGCGGGCCTCGGCCTCGCCGCGCAGCTGCCATACGAGCTCGGTGCACTGGGCCAGGCCGGTGGCGCCCAACGGGTGCCCCTTGGACATCAGTCCGCCTGACGGGTTCACCACGACCCGCCCGCCGTAGGTGTTGTCGCCGTCCATCACGAACTTCTCGGCAGTGCCCTCGGGGGTCAGCCGCAGTGCTTCGTAGGTGATGAATTCATTGCTGGTGAAGCAGTCGTGCAGCTCCACCACCGGGATGTCTTCCGGCCCGACACCCGCGGCTTCGAAGACCTGACGGGCCGCGTCCTTGGTCATGTCGTAACCGATGACGCGCATCATGTCGCCCGTGTCGAAGGTGCTGGAGAAGTCCGTGGTCATGGCCTGCGCCTTGATCCGCACATCGGTCCGCAGCCCGTGGCGACGTGCGAAGTCCTCGCTCGCGATGATCACCGCGGCCGCGCCGCAGGTGGGCGGGCAGCACATCAGACGGGTGAGCGGCCCGTACTGATGCGGGGAGGCGAGGACCTGCTCCTCGGTGATCGGGTCCCGGAAGACGGCGTACGGGTTGTTCGCGGCGTGCCGACGGGACTTCACCGCGATCTTCGCGAAGGCCTCGTTGGTGATGCCGTACTTGTCCATGTACGCCTGGCCGCCGCCGCCGAAGAGCTGCGCGGCCATGGGTGCGCTGTCCTGCAGGCCCTGGATGCCCTTCATGGTTTCGATGCCGCGGGCCATCGCCCGCGGGCGGTCGTCCCAGTTCCCCTTGAGCGCGCCCGCCTGCATCTGCTCGAAGCCGAGCGCGATGACGCACTCGGCGGCGCCGCCGGCCACGGCCTGGCGGGCCAGCCAGAGAGCGGTCGAGCCGCTGGCGCAGTTGTTGTTGACATTGATGACCGGGATGCCGGTCTGGCCCAGCCCGTAGATCGCGGCCTGGCCACAGGTCGAGTCGCCGTACACATAGCTGACGTAGGCCTGCTGAACCAGTTCGTAGGCGATGCCCGCGTCCTGGAGCGCGGCCCTGGCGGCCTGCTCGCCCATCACGTCGTACGAGTCGGTGCGACCCGGTTTCCCGAACGGGATCATGCCGACCCCAACCACCTGAACGTTGGCACTCACGGAGCTCTCCATGGCTAATGACGGTTTACAAAGCGGTTGCCAAGAGCGTCGCACCCGGCGAACGGAACGTCGCCCCCGGTGAGCTGTGATTTACGCAACGCGGATGAGTGCTGGCGGTGGAGAGCCGTGTGCTGTGTCATCGAGCCTTGGGAGTGGCGGCCAGGCGCCGCTCGGGTGTGTATCGACTCGCGTGCTGCCTGGTGCCGCAGAGGATCTGCGCTCCAGCTAGGCCGTGTTCACTTCCCGCGACTGTGACCCGGTCGGCGCCGGACCCTGCGCCGCGACCTGGCCGGTTCGCCGGGCGGACGCCCGCCACGTATGGCAATACAGACAGGAGAGGCCGACAAATGCGCCGCAGCGTGTTCAACGAGGACCACGAGGCTTTCCGGGAGACCATCCGGGAATTCATCGCCAAGGAGGTCACGCCCTTCTACCCGGAGTGGGAGAAGGCCGGGCACCCGCCGCGCGACTTCTACAACAAGCTCGGCGAGCTCGGCGTCTTCGGGATCGAGGTGCCCGAGCAGTACGGCGGCGCGGGCGAGACCAGCATCAAGTACGAGACCGTGCTCATCGAAGAGCTGTCGCGCGCCGCCGTCGGCCTGGGTGGCTCCGGCGTGCACACCGGGCTGTGCCTGGGCTACCTGCTCCGCTATGCCTCCGAGGAGCAGTTGCACCGTTGGATGCCGCAGTTCGTCAGCGGCGAGACCATGTACGCCATCGCCATGACCGAGCCGGGCACCGGCTCCGACCTGGCCGGAATGAAGACCAGGGCCGAGCTCTCCGAGGACAGCACCCACTACATCCTCAACGGCGCGAAGACGTTCATCACCGGCGGTGTGCTCGCCGACCGGGTGCTCGTCGTCTGCCGTACCTCGTCGGCCCCCGAGGAGAACCGCCGCCTGGGCCTGTCCATCCTGGTCGTGGACACCAAGAGCGAGGGCTACGCGGTCGGCCGCAAGCTCGACAAGATCGGCATGCTCACCTCCGACACCGCCGAACTGTCCTTCTCCGACGTCGAGGTCCCCGTCGAGAACGTCCTCGGCGAAGAGGGCAAAGCTTTCGGCTACCTCTCCGAGAACCTGGTCAAGGAACGGCTCATCATCGGCATCCGCGCCTGCGCCACCGCTGAGGCCGCGATCAGGTTCGCCGTGGACTACGTCAAGGAGCGCCAGGTCTTCGGCAGGGCGGTCGCCTCATTCCAGAACACCAAGTTCGTGCTCGCCGAGTGCGCCGCCGAGCTCGAGGCCGCCCAGGCCATGGTCGACAAGGCCATCGACCTGTTCGACGCGGACCAGCTGACCCCGGCCGACGCCGCCAAGATCAAGCTCTTCGGCACCGAGACGGCCGGCCGGGTCATCGACAAGTGCCTGCAGTTGCACGGCGGCTACGGCTACATGCTCGAGTACCCGATCGCCCGCCTGTACGCCGACACCCGCGTCAGCCGGATCTACGGCGGCACCAACGAGGTCCAGAAGACCGTCATCGCCAAGTCCCTCGGCCTCTGACCTGTCCGGTTCGGACCGGCCCGCCCGGTTCCGGCGATGCCGCGTGCGTCGCCGGAGCCGGACGGGCCTGCCGCGTCGGCGTGGAGCGGGTGGCGCATTCGACCTCGTGGAGAGGATCGCCACACTCTGTGTCGTGGGCCTGGAAGTGAAGGGAGATTAACCTGTGATCATGCAAGATATCCCGACTGACGCTTTCACCGGACGGCTCGCGCTGGAGAAGGTGGAGGAGAATCTCTTTCGCGGCACCTGTCACCCCGGAGCGCCGCTGAGGGCGTTCGGCGGGCAGGTGGCGGCCCAGTCCCTCATCGCCGCCGGTGCAACGGTGGCACCGGACCGGGTGGTGCACTCCCTGCACGGCTACTTCATTCGCCCGGGGCGGACCGACCGTCCCATCGTCTACCAGGTGGACCGCACTCGTGACGGTGGCTCCTTCACCACCCGGCGCGTGGTGGCGGTGCAGGACGGAGAGACGATCTTCAGCCTGTCAGCGTCCTTCCAGCGCCCCGAGGCGAGCCCCGAGCATCAGGCGGATATGCCCACGGTGGCAGGACCCGAGATCCCGCCCGCCGCCTGGGACACCGAGGACGGTGACGGGGTGCTCTCGATCTTCGGAAGTGCTCTGGAGGTGCGGTGCGTCGGTGATCCCGGGCGAGGCCTGCCCAGTACCGGTCAGGGCCCCCGCCAGCAGATGTGGGTGCGGGTCCGCGATCCGTTGCCGGACTCCGCTCTGCTCCATGCCTGTGCCCTGACCTACATCTCCGATGTACGGCTGGCAGTCACAGCGGACCTGCCGCACCGGAGTGAGCCCGCCGTCCCGCTCGTCGCCTCGCTGGATCACGCCGTCTGGTTCCACCGGCCGTTCCGCGCGGATGCCTGGTTGCTCTTCGACATGGAGAGCCCGAACTACGCCTCGTCCCGCGGCCTGACACGGGGCCAGTTCTTCACCCGGACCGGCGAGTTGGTCGCCTCCGTCGTCCAGGAGGTGCTGATCAGAAGGTAGCCGGCTCGACGAGTCGATCGGTTGCCGGCATTCCCAGTACGTCCAGGCCGAGTTCGATGAGCAGCGCGGTGGGCAGCGGATGCTCCAGCAAGGGGGTCCGAGCCGCGACGGAGACCAGTGCGAACACGGCGTGGACCGTTACCCGTGCTTCGGCTTCGTTCAGATCCGGCCGTGAGGCGGTCAGCAGGGAGACCCACTCGGTGAGGTAGTCGAGCTGTGTGCGACGAAACGTCTGCTGCTCGGCCGGGGCAAGGTACCCGAGCTCGCTGATGACCAGGGCCACCGAACCGCTGAGCACGGTGACCGAGGATGCGAATGAGCGGAGTACGCGCACCAGTGCCTGGGCCGGTGAGGAGCTCACTGTCAGAGCCTGGTCGAGTGCGAACCACAGAGCTTCAGCCTCGCGGCGGACGACGGCGGCCAGCAGCTCTGCCTTCCCCGCGAAGTGCTTGTAGACGCTGGGGCCCGCGATGCCGGCCGCCGCACCGATGTCCTCCATGCTGACCGCCTGGAAGCCGCGCTCCTTGAACATCCGCATTCCCGCCAGCAGGAGAGCCTCTCTGCGGGTGGCGGGTGACAGGCCTGGGACAGAGCGCTCGGCGGGACGCGTCGCCGTGCCCGTGACGGGTAGCGCCGATGTACGGCACACCTCCGAGGCGCGCTCCCACAGCAGTGTTTCGAAGCGGGAGGCCGGGAGGGTGGTGTGGTGGTAGGACGGGCTGACGAGAACGGCGGTTGCGGCCAGCGCGAGTTGGTGCGCATCCGTCGCCGACAGCTCGTGGCGCTCGGACTGCACGGCAGCGGCGACGGTGCCGATGATGCGCTTGTGGCGCTGCCGGATCTCGGCGCGCTGCTCCACGGACAGCGCCTGCGTCTCCTTGTCCCACAGCGCCGCGTAGGCGCGGTGCTCGACGCTGAAGCGCGCGATCGAACGGAGCAGGGCATCGAGTCCCTCCTCGTTCCGTACGGCCTCTTCGAGCAGATCGAGCCCATTGACCAGCCCCTGCGCAAGCAGCTCCTGCTTGCCGCGAAAGTGCCGGTAGAGCGCTCCGGCCGTGATCCCCACGGTCGTGGCGATGTCTTCCATGCTCGTCGCGTGGTAACCCGACCGGTGGAAGGCGTCGACGGCGGCAGCCAGGATCTGTGCCTTGCGGTTGTTCGGGCGATGGGCGCGGCTGCCGGTGGTGGTCATCGCCGCCATCCTACGATCCGTGTCCGGCCACGCTGTCGCCCACGTCATCAGGGCCCACGGCAGGCGGGAGAGTGGCACATCTCCACAAAGTGAATGATCCTTTCTCCCGTCCGTGGGGAACGAGTACTCGTCCGCCCGGTCATCGATGTGACCGACACCCGCTGTGCACGCGGCAGGATCGGGCTCAAGGTGTTCGGAGGCCGCACCGCCTACCAGGGCACTTTCGTTCGCGCACCCTAGGAGATCCCACCCTCATGCTCGACAGACTCGACCTGCTGGTCATCGGTGAATGCGTCGCCGACATCGTCCGGCTGCCGGGTGCGGCCGATCAGGTCCACCCGGGCGGCAGCCCGGCCAATGTCGCGTACGGTCTGGCCCGGCTCGGGCGCAGCGCCACCCTGCTCACCCAGCTCGGCCCGGACGACAACGGGTGGCTGATCAGGGACCATCTGGCCACCGCCGGGGTCGAGGTCCGCACGGACGGTGCTACAGCGCCCACCCCGTCCGCCGCCGTGACCCTCGACGGCGCCGGCCGGGCGGCGTACACCTTCGCGATCACCTGGACGCTGGACCCGGTCTCACTGGACCGGCCGCCGCACCATTTGCACACCGGTTCCATCGCGGCGGTGATGGAACCCGGCAACGCGACCGTCCTGGGCGCCGTCGAGTCACTGCGGGCGGGCGCGACGGTCAGCTACGACCCCAATGTGCGGCCCGAGTTGATGGGGGACCACGATGCAGCTGTGCGCAAGGTCGAACGCTGTGTCGCACTCAGCGATGTGGTCAAGGCCAGTGACGAGGACCTGGAGTGGCTGTATCCGGGCCATGAGCCGGATCAGGTCGCCGAGCGGTGGCGCGCCACCGGACCGGCCGTTGTCCTCGTCACCCGAGGGGGCGACGGCGCGCTGGCCGTGTTCCCGGGCGGGCACGTGACGGTCGACGCCCTTCCCACCGACGTGGTCGACACGGTGGGGGCGGGCGACGCCTTCATGTCGGGCACGCTGCACGCCCTCGCCTCGCGAGGGCTGCTCGGCGCGGGCGGCCGGGAGCGGCTGCGTTCCCTGGACCAGGACACCGTGACCGATGTCCTGCGACACGCGGCGGCCTCGGCCGCTGTGACCGTCGCACGGGCGGGCGCCAACCCGCCGGACGAGGCGGAGTTGGAGGAGGCACTCACCCGCTTCTGAACAGGGTCCCGGTATGACGGTGCCACCGCCCCCTCGCGGGAACGGTGGCACCGTCATGTCCTGCCCTCAGCGTGGGGTCACCCGACCGGGACGGCCCGGGGGAGCGCCGAGTCGACGGTGTTGCCGTGCCGGTCCTCGGCCGTCACACGGAGGCCCAGGAAGCCGCCGGACTTCAGCGCCGTGTGCGGCGCGAGGAACCGGTATTCGCCGTCGTGGCCGAGGACCAGGACCTGCTTCCAGGTCACTCCGTTGTCGGCGGTGACCCAGGCGCGGACCTTGCGCAGGCCGTTCACCGCGCCCGTGACATCGGCCTTCACCAGGAGCGGCAGGCCGGCCTGTGCCTGGTTCAAGTTGTTCAGCGGAGCGTCGAACGACACATTGAGCAGCTTCACCGGGGTCGCCGTGTCACCCGTGCCACCTGCGGTGAAGGTCCACTTGGAGGTCGCCTCGCCCCCCATCGGGAAGATCCCGGCGGAGGTGAAGGTGCGGCTCAACTCGTAGGAAGCTTTGCCGGCGTCCGCGAAGGTCTTGTCGATCAGAGAGCCCCGGTCGGCGACGAGCACGCCGTTGCGGTAGAGCTGCGTCGTCGACTGGAAACGCTGCGGGAAGTTGAAGTCGGAGTACTCGCCGACGAGCCCCTTCGGGTCGACGTTGTCGTCGAGCTTCAGCTGGAGCCGGGCGCCCGTGGCCTGTCCCGAAGCGCCGACCGAGAACGGTCCGGTGAACCAGGTGTCATGGGTCGAGCTGCCCGGCTCGTAAGTGAACTGGCGTGGTTCGTAGTCCATTTCCACGCCGCTGGAGTGACGGTAGGTGAACCGCAGCCAGGTCCTGTCCTCGGCCTGGATGTACTCCGTGCGCTCCCGGGGGACGGTCAGGTAGGACGGCGACGACACATTGAGGCCGTTGAGCCCGGTCCCGTAGACCGTGCTTCCCTCCTGGTAGCGGAGCTTCTCGTTCATGCCCTTGTACGTCGTGCGGACCTTGGCGAACTTCTTGACCTCGCCGCGCGTCAGCCGTCGTTCCGGGGTGTCGCCGACCTCGTCCTGGGCGTAGGCCGCGTCGTAGAGGGTGGAGGTGTCGCCCACGGTGATGTCGCTGTCCGCGTCGGCGAGGCGCCAGCGCTCGTTGAACGCGACCTTGCCGAGGTGGGCTTCCGTGGTCGGCGTGATCCACAGCGCGTCGCGTGGGAAGGCTCCGTAGGCGCCGCCGGCCAGCATGCTGTGCCGGATGCCGAACTGACCGTCGTCCGTGGTGCGGGTCAGGTTGCCTGCCATGAACTCGGGCCGGGTGTCCTTGCCCTCCACGGACGCCGTCCAACGGCGGGCCTTGCGGGCATCGAAGACGATCTCGTTCGAGCCGGCCTTCAGATCGGCGCTGACGATCGCGATCTGCGGCACCCCGTCGGTGATCATTCTGATCATCGCCAGACCCATGTAACGGCCCTCGGGCACCCGCAGGTCCCGGGTGCCCTCCGCGCGGACCTCGGCGTTCATCGCGGCACCGTTGTCCGCGTTGAGCAGGGAGATCTGGGCGGCGGCGGGCTTGCCCGCGCGGTCGAGCGTGGTGACCTTGACGGTCTGCGCGCGATCGAGGAGGAGCGGGATGCGCAGCGACTGGCCGCCGCCCGCCGGGAGTGCGGTCAGGGAGCCGCTGTACGTGCCGGTCGGCGTGCCCGCAGTATCGACGGTGAGCGTGACATCGGTGGACTCACCGGCGCCCAGTGTGACGGTGGACGCCGACAGCTTGAGCAGGCCGGTGGGCGGGGTCGAACCCGTGGCGGCCAGCGTGCCCGTGAGGCTCAGGGTCGCGGAGGCGTCGCCCGTGTTGGTGAGCTTCACGGTGCGGGTCGCGGTGCCGTCGGAGACGTCCAGGCGGCCGAAGTCCACGGCGCCGGTGTCCGCCACGACGGACTGCTTCAGTGCGGCCGGAAGGTTCACCACACCCGTTCCGACGTCGAACACCGACTGGCTGCTCTGCGGTGCCGTCGCGGTGCCCATCAGCGTGTGCTTCAACTGGTCCGGGGTCCAGTCGGGGTGCTGCTGGGCCAGCAGCGCCGCGGCGCCCGTGATGTGCGGGGCGGCCATCGACGTACCGCTCAGGGCCGTGTACGCCGGGTCGGACTGCACGGTGCCGATGTTCGTGCCCGTGGCGCGTGCCGCGACGACGTTGACGCCGGGGGCGGCGATCTCGGGCTTCACCGTGCCGTTGAAGGACGGTCCTCGGCTGGAGAACGAGGCGGTGCCGCCCGCGAAGTCCACCGCGGCGACCGACAGGGCGTGCGGGGCGATCGACGGGGCCGACACGGTGCTGATGTTCGGACCGTTGTTGCCCGCCGACACCACGAACAATGTGCCGGACGAGGTGGCCAACGCTTCGAGCGACTGGGTGACCGGGTCCTGGCCGTTCGTCGGACCGCTGCCCAGCGACATGTTGACCACCTTCGCGCCCTGCGCGACGGCCCACTCCATGCCGGCGATGACCGACGAGTCCGAACCGGAGCCGTCGTCACCGAGCACCTTGCCGACGATCAGGTCGGCGTCCGGCGCGACACCGGAGCGTATGCCCGGGGCCCCTGCCCCGCTGCCCGCCACGGTCGCCGCGACATGGGTGCCGTGGCCGACCTTGTCGAGGGTGTTGCCGCTGCCGGAGAAGTCCTTGGCCTCACTGATCCGGCCTGCGAGGTCGGCGTGCGTCTGGTCGACGCCGGTGTCCAGCACGGCGACCTTGACGCCCATGCCGGTGCGGCCGGACTGCCAGGCGCTGTCCGCGCCGATCTGGGTGAGGTTGCGGTCCAGCGCGTCGGCGTGCACCTTGCCGTCCAGCCAGATGCTCGCGACGCCGTTCAACGCGCCCTTGGTGTCGAGCGCTTCACCGACCTCGTCCGCGTCGTCCTTGTCCAGGACCGCCGTGCTGGCCTTCAGCGCGTGGAAGTCCCGCTTGGCAGGGAACAGCCCGTCGCTGGAGAGCGCCTCGGGGCGGCCCGCGCCGGTTCGGCGCACGATCAGCGGCAGCGAGTCGACGTGGGAGTCGTCGTAGCCGTCGCGGATCAGGCCGTCGACGTTGAACAGTTGCGGGTCGAGGAGGGAGCCGACCTTGCCGATCACGTCGGTCGGGTAGAAGTACGCGTCGCCGTCGATGTCCGTACGGGCGAGCATCGTGCCAGGAGCCGAATCGGCGGCGGGCACCGCGCTGTACGACTTCCTGCCGTCCGCGGTGGTGGTGACCGTCACCCGGTCACCGGTGATCAGCGTGACCGTGCGGCTCACCGCGGAGCCGAACGCCGCGGCTGCCGGCTCCGGTGCGGGCCCGGCGGTGGCCGAAGGCACGACTGCGGGCGAGCACAGGGCGGCGACGGTGATCGCCGCCACAAGTCTGGCGCGGGCAAGAGGTCTCATGAGGACTCCGGCTTCTGGAAGTTGGACGGACGCGGCGTGCCCGGCACGGGAGGCGTCGGCAGCTTGATGCGGTACGCGCTCTGCTCGCCGGTCTCCTCGTCGGTGAGCAGGGTGGAGCCGGTCAGCCGGCACCAACCGCGCAGCGACGAGCGGACCCGAGGATTGGCGCTGTGCAGTTCCAGCACGCTGCCTTCCGGCAGCTCGCGGCAGCGCCGTTCCAGCAGGCCGAGGATGCGCTCCCAGGGTTCGCCGCCCGCGTCGACGACGGCACGGACCGAGTCGTCCGGACCCGACGCGTCGGACGAGGCGGGGGACGAGGCAGCACACATGGGCATTTCTTCCTCGGCAGAGAGAGCACGGGGCACACACACCCCGGGGTTCCGGGGCCGACCAGGACCGTAGGGAAACCCCGTTACCCGTGAATTACCGCTGCTGCGAAGCGGTCGGCGGCTGCGCGGCGCGGGCGGCTGCGAGCTCCTCCGACAGCCTTCGCATGCCGTCCAGCACCTGCGGATCACGCGCGAGCGACACCGCGTCGCCGCACTCCCGCAGAGCCTCGTCCGCCTCGGCGAGGCGCCCGCATCGCAGTTCCACCTCGGCAAGCCCCACCAGCGCGTACGGCAGCACCCACGACGTGCCGAGCGAACGGGCCAGCCGGACCGCGGCGTTGGCCAGCGCGGTGGCCCGCTGGTGATCGCCCACGAGGAGTTCGGCACCCGCCAGATTGCTCTGGTCGAAGGCGAGCACCGTGGGGTCACCGGTGCGGCGGGCGACCGACACGGCACGCCGCGCACAGTCCCGTGCGGCCTCCGACCTGCCTTCCTCGCGGGCCAGTTCGCCCACTACGGACAACGCGCTGGAGAGCAGCGCGGCGTCTTCGGTCCGCTCGGCAGTCCGCAGCGCCTCCTCGGCCGCCTCGCGGCTCTCGCGTACCTGCCCGGATACCAGAAGGGAGGCGGCGCGGATCGTGAACAGCCGGGAAAGCAACGGATCCCGGCCCGCGTCGGGAAGCCGCGCTGTTTCCTGCTCGGCGCGGCGCAGAGCGGACGCGGTCTCGTCGAAATGTCCGGCGTAGAAGCTGAGCGCGGCGATGGCCAGCTGCAGCCCGGCACGGTCGACCGCGGGTGACTGCTTGGACGCCGGTGCCGCACGGAGCACCGCGAGACCGTCGAGCGGGCGCCCGGCCCGGCCGAGCACCTCGGCCATGGACACTGCGGCCCGCAGTGCCCCGATGTGGTCGGCGGCCGACGTCAGATCCCGCAACGCGCGGTGCAGCACCTCCTCGGCCTCCGGGTAGCGGGCCGCGCGGCGCAGCACCTGGCCCCAGGCCAGTCTTGCATCGGCGGCCCCGGCCGGGTCCAGCGCATCCAAGTGCGCCACAAGTTCCCGGTAGTAGTCGCAGGCGCTGTCGTTGGCGTAGAGGGCGGCCGCCCGGTCGGCGGCGGCTCGCAGGAAGACCGGCGCGCGGCTGTCGTCCGACACCGTCAGATGGAAGGCGACGGTGTCGACGGCGTCGGGACGCAGACGCAGTACCGCGTCCGCGTAGGCCCGGTGGAGACGTCGGCGCGCGGCCCTGCTCAGCTGCTCGGTACAGGCCAGGCGCACCAGGGGGTGGCGGAAGGCATAGCCGAGGGCGGGCCGGCCGGCCAGGACGACGTCCCGTTCCTCGACGATGCCCGCACCGGCGGCTGCGTCGAGCGCCGCCGCGACCTCGCGGCCGTCCAAGGGCGGGTGCAGACCGGCGGAGGTCACGGTCTCCAGTTCGGTGAGCGAAACCGCGGTTCCGCCGGCCACCGACAGCGCGGCCAGTGTGCGCCGGGCATCCGCGGGCAGCCGGGCCAGCCGGCCCGCGACCAGTCGCCGGATGCCGTCCGGAACGGCATCGCTGTCCGGTTCGGCGGTGGTGCGCTGTCGCGGTCCCATGCGCTCCAGGTCCGCCACCGGACTGCTGGTCAGTTCGAGGGTGAACAGCGGGTTCCCGAGGGAGAGGTGGAAGATACGTGATGCCGTGCGACGGTCCTCGGCGCGCCCGCCGAGACCGGCCGCCGCCACGGCGAGACCGGCGCAGTCCGCACGGCTCAGACGGAGCAGGTCGATCTCCACCGCCATGCGCTGCCGCAGGATCGCGTCGAGCACCTGCCGCCGTGCGTCGTTCGGGTCCGGACTGTCGTCGCGGCAGGTGGCGATGAACCGCCACCGTCTGGCCTGCGTTGTCCGTACGAGGTGATGCAGCAGGCTCAGCGATCCCGGGTCGGCGGCGTGCAGATCGTCGAGCACGACAAGGACCGGACGGGAGGCCGCGAGATCTGTGAGGAATCCGGCGACGGCCCGGAACAGCCTGGCGCGCTCCTCCTCCGGGCTCGCAGCGGCAGGCGGGCCGCCGCCCAGGGAGGGCAGCAAGGCGGAGAGCCCGATGTGTTCGGCGCTCACCCGGGAGCGTTCAGCGGCGCTGCATCCGGCGAGGTGACCGTCGAGCGACTCCGCGAACACCCCGTACGGGGTCTGCCCCTCGGCCTCGTGGCTCGTACCCCACAGCACGCACACGCCCTGCGCCGCCGCACGCCGGGAAGCCTCGGCGACCAGCCGGGTCTTCCCGATGCCCGCCTCACCGCGCACCACGACGAGCGGAGTGTCCCCATCCGCAGACGACGCGTGCTGGGCCAGGAGCGCCAGCGGATGTTCGCGGCCGAACAGCGGGAGTCGTTCGGGGCGGCGGATCGCGGGTGGCAGTGGCGCGGGGTCCGGCGAGATCCGGGAGAGCGGCGGGGTAGCGAGTGCATCGAGCGCCGCCAGGGCCGTACGGTGCATGGCTTCAAGCTCCGCGCCGGGACGCACACCGAGTTCATCGGCCAGGGCCTCGCGGCAGGCGTGGTACTGGCGGATGGCCTGACGCGGCCGGCCCATGTCGCACCAGACGCGGGCCAGGAGGAGATTCAGGACCTCGTCGGCGGGGGAGCGGTCCACCGCGTCCCGCAGCACACCGACCGCATCGTCGGTGCGTCCGTCGGCCAACAGCCGCTCGGCCAGGGCGGGGACGAGCTGCTCGCGCAGCACCTCGATACGGCGACGGCGCTCACCGGCCCAGTCCGCGAATCGGTCCTCGGGCAGCAACTCCCGCCGCAGTGCACTCAGTGCGGCGCCGAGCGCATCGGCATCCCCTGCGGCGAGCGCGTTGCGCGCGGTCTTCTCCGCCTCGTCGGCATCGACCCGTACCCGGTCCGGAGCCAGGTACAGCAGATCGCCCTCCGCCACCAGATAGGAGGACGGAACGCGGGGAGCCAGCTCCGGCTCCAGTGCGTGGCGTGCGGCGTGCAGGGTCACCCGGAGATTGCGAACCGCAGCATCCATCGGGGCGTCCGGCCACAGCAGGTCCATCACTTCCTCGCGGTGGCGCCGCAGTTCCGGAGCCACCGCGAGCAGCTTCACCAGGGTCTGCGCGGTGCTGCGCCGCCACCTGCGCGGAATCTCCACGCCGTCGTCGCGTACCGCCGCGAAGCCGCCGAGGAGGTGCAGGGACAGCTGAGGAGCGCCCAGGGCTTCAGCGGGTCCTGGCATGGCCACACCTTTGACGGTCAACGGTCGGTGCACGACAGGTGTGTACCGCTGTGCCGTTACTGAGGCGTTACTGCGAATCCGATCGAGTGGGTGTTCTGGTCGGGCACGCCGGCGAAGGCCGCGAGTCCGAAGCGGACCGTGCCGGGCGAGGGAGGGAATGCGGTGTTCGAAGCAGGCCGCCCTCGGCGAGCGCCAGGTCCTTCAGCAGCCGCCGCGCACTCGGCCGGGACCATCGCTCGGCCGGGAGCTCCTCACCCGCGCACTCCACCCGGAATCCGCCGAGCACCAGGATGGTGACGTCTTGCACCGTTGACGGGGCCACCGGAGTACCTCCGTGCGCAGGGCCATGACGTCGGTGCACAGTAGGAAGCCCGCATCACCCGGTCATTACCCGTGCGCCTGCCCATGGGGTGCCGGGAGCAGATGCGGTGTGCTGTCGTCGTCGAGGAACTCCACGACCGCAAGGGCGAAGAGCGCCGCGATCGCGATCCATACGGTGACCATCGCCGTCGGCCGGTCCCACACGATCAGCACAACGGCGGCCACCACGACGACCGTCCAGTTCAGCGGGTCCTTCGCCCGGTGGACCCAGGCGCCGACCGGACCACCGGTGATCCCGGCCGCGTCGCGTACGGCGCCGATGCCGCCGTTCCACATGGCCTTGACCCGGGTGGCGGCGCGACCCTCGCCGGAGAGCCAGGCGGCGAGAGCCACCACCACGCCCAGTGTGATCACCATCCGGATCCCGGCGCGGAGGAAGCCGACCAAGGCATCGAAAATCGAACCGGCCGCCGACTGCGACACCGACGCCGGGAGGCTGTCCAGGTAGAACGCCCGGAACACCCACAACGCCACGCCGAGCACAGCGGCGCCCACCGCGACCGCGAGGGCCGCGGTGACCAGCGCGCGGCGTCGGCGCACGGCGAGCAGCACCCCGCCGGCGGCGAGCACGAGGGTCAGCAACGGCAGCCAGAAACCGACGATCTGCAGCAGCCGGAACCCCTTCTTGGCCTTGCCGATCGCATCGGACGTCAGCACGGTGAAGTCGGTATGGATCTCGGGGATCTTCGCGGCGATCGTCAGCCCGTGGTCGACCAGGAGCTGCGTCACCCGGTCGATCACCGGGGCGAGATCGATGACGACCGTGTCGTTGGTGAGCTTCACGGCCCCGCCTCCGCTGCCGGTCAGCGCCTTGACGGCCGCCGCGTGGGCGTTCCGGTTGAGGGCCACCCACACCTTCTCGAAGGCGTCGGACGTCACGAACCTGTCCACCGTCCCGTGCACGAAGTTCGAGACCCCGGTGGTGATCGGGCCGCTCAGCCGCCCCAGCGCCTTGTCGACGACCGGCCGGTCCGCGGGGGCCACCTGTTCGAGGAGGGAGTGGACGTCCAGATGCGTCATCACGACATCGGTGACGCGGTTCGACACCGCGGCCTGCACATCGGGGTCGGAGGCCAGGGGCTTCACCATCGCCACATACCGGTCGGTGTCACCGATGTCGTTCTTGGCCCAGGCGGCGACGATGCTGAGTGGGGTGAGGACGGCCGCGACGAGGATCAGCAGGACGGCGAAGAACGAACCGATCCGGGGCCGGGACCGCGCCGGAGCTCGCGCCTCCAGTTGCGCCATCCGTGCGCGTAGCGCATCCAGCTCGGCACGGGAGGCGGAGGAATCCGAGTGATCGTGGTCCGGTGTTGCCATGACCCAAGGGGATGCCCTGCGCGTCCGTGCAGCGCGGCGAGTTGCTGCGAAAGGGTGAGCCAGGGGGCTCGCGGGGGGTACGCGTTCACGCCCTCGGGCTTCGCGCGCCCCCGTTCGGCCCAGTAAGCGCATCCTCGCCGGGGCGACGGCCGTTCGACAGCCGGCAGGCGTGATCGAGCACGGAATCGGAGCAGCGAGTGGCGAGGGGATACGTACTCGACGGCGGCGTGCAGCCGGAGAGTGAGCGGGACACGGAACGGCTCACCGGTTCGTCCGCCCGGCCCGTGACCGTGCCCGGCCAGGGCCCCGGCCCGGCCGCCGTACGGACCGCGGTCCTGGAAGCCGTCGCGGGGTGGGTGCCGGGGGAGCCGGTGGGCAATGACGCGTTGCCCGCCGCGTGGGGCGTGGACGATGCCTGGGTACGCGCCCGCACCGGCATCGTCAGCCGCCACCGGGCCGGGGTGGGCCTGGCCACCGGGGACGTCGCCTTCGAAGCCGCCCGGCGACTGGTCGGCGACGGCGGTTCGACCGCCGCCGGGCCGGTGGACGCACTCGTGCTCGCGACCACCACTCCGGACCATCCCTGTCCCGGCACGGCCCCCGCCCTCGCTGCCCGGCTCGGTCTGGGAACGGTCCCCGCATTCGACATCGGCGCCGCGTGCAGCGGCTTCGTCTACGGGCTCGCCGTCTGCCGGGGACTCGTGGCCGCCGGTCTCCACGACCGGGTGCTGCTGGTGGGCGCGGATGTGTACTCGGCCTGGCTGGACCCGGCCGACCGGTCGGCGGGCGTGGTGTTCGGCGACGGGGCCGGGGCGGCACTCGTGGGGGCCGGGCGGGCGGGGACCCCCGGTGAACTGCTCGCCTTCGATCTGGGCAGCGACGGCACCGGGTACGACCTGATCACCGTGCCCGGGGGCGGTGCGCGGTCCCGCTCGACGCCGGAGCAGGCCACCGAGGGGGACGAGTTCTTCCGCATGCAAGGACCTGCCGTGTACCAGCACGCCGTCGAGCGGATGACAGGATCCTGCCGGGCGCTGCTGGCCAAGGTGGGGTGGGACGCCGCCGACGTCGACCACTTCGTACCGCACCAGGCCAACGCGCGGATCCTGCGGGCGGTGTCCGCCCGTGTCGGCATCGACCCGCGGCGCTGTGTCACGCACCTGGAACGGGTGGGGAACACAGGCGCCGCATCGATTCCGCTGGCGCTCGCCGACGCCGCCTCCGAGGGCCGGTTCCGAGCCGGCGACCAGATGCTGATCACCGCCTTCGGAGGCGGTCTGACCTGGGGGTCCGCCGCTCTTCGCTGGCCGGGAACCCGCACGAACGACGCACGGTGCGCGACGGAGGGAACAGAACATGACGCAGGCTGACATGGGGGTCGCGGTGACGGGAGTGGGGCTGGTGACCCCCGCCGGCGCCGATGAACACACCTTCTGGGAGGGGCTGTGCGCGGGGCGCTCCATGGCGCGGCGCTGCGACGAACTGGCAGGACTGCCGGTCGACTTCGCCTGCCCGGTCGACGGGATCGACCTGGACCAGGTGGTGGGCGGCCGATCGGTATGGCGGATGGGACGGTTCGTGAAACTGGCCCTGATCGCCGCCCGGCAGGCTGTGGCTGACGCCGGACTCTCCCCGGAGACCTGGGACGGATCCAGGGTCGGAGTGGTGGTCGGGGTCGGCGTCGGCGGCGTGTCCCTGCTCGTCGACAACGTCCGCAAACTGGACGACGCCGGACCGGAGGCGGTCTCTCCGCTGCTGGTGCCGATGATGATCCCGAACGCGGCGGCCGGTGAGGTCGCGATCGAGCTCCGAGCTCAGGGTCCCAGCCTCGCGCCCGCCACCGCCTGCGCCTCCGGGTCCACCGCGATCGCTGTCGCCCGCGACCTGCTGACCAGCGGCCGGTGCGACACCGTGGTGGCGGGCGGGGCGGAGTCCGTGCTGACACCCCTGGTGGTGGCGGCCTTCGCGAAGATGGGGGCGCTCTCCACCCGGACAAGCGATCCGGCGGGCGCGTCGCGGCCGTTCGCCGCGGACCGGGACGGGTTCGTCCTCGGCGAGGGCGCCGCCATGCTCGTACTGGAGCGGACCGCCGACGCCCGTGCCCGCGGCGGCCGGCTGCGCGCGCTGCTGACGGGCGCGGGTGCCAGTACGGACGCCCGCCACCCCACAGCTCCCGCACCCGACGGCTGCGGTGCGCAACAGGCGGTGGAGGCGGCCCTGTCCGAGGCGGGCTGGACCCCCCGCGATGTCGACCACATCAACGCGCACGGCACGTCCACCCCGCTCAACGACGCGATGGAGACCGAGCTCGTCTCCCGGCTCTTCCCGCACCGTCCTTCCCTCACCGCCGCGAAAGGGGTGATCGGGCACACCCTCGCCGCTGCCGGTGCGATCGAGGCGGTGGCGACCGTACTGACGCTGGAACATGGCATCGTTCCGCCGATCGCCAACCTGGACGCGCTGCCGGACGGGTGGGATCTCGACTGTGTGACCAAGGAACCGCGCCGGCAGGACGTCCGGCGGGCCGTCAGCCACTCCTTCGGCTTCGGCGGACACAACGTCGCGCTGGCCTTCGAGCGGGCCTGACCGGTTGTCCCGCCTGTGCAACGGACGGCGAGGAAGTGTGTCCTCGCCGTTCATCGGTCGTTCTGGTATTCATGACCGCAACGATCGACAGCATCGTCACCGAGGCCACCGCGGACCTCCTCAAAGGTGTGCTCTTCGGGGGTGACTTCCGCCAGGAGCACGGCTCCTGGCGTCAGCTGATCGCCACGGAACCGTTCCGCCGTCCCGTCGACCGCACACCCGACGAGCGCCTCTCCCTCGCGTACGAACGGCTGAGGATCCTCAACAGCAGCCTGGACAGCGCCGCCGGAACGGCCACCGACCCGCGCGCCCTGGCCGCCCTGCACGAGTGGATCGGCCCGGTGGACCCGGCACTCACCACCGTCGCGGGCATCCACTACAACCTCTTCCTCGGCAGCCTCCTCGACCATGACGGTGACACCCGTCGCGATCTGTCGGACTTCCTCCGACTACGGCGCATCGGCACCTTCCTGTGTACGGAGGTGGCACACGGCAATGATGCGGTGGCCGTCGAGACGACCGCGACGTACGACCGCGCACGCGACGGATTCGTCCTGCACACCCCGCACTCCGGGGCACAGAAGTTCATGCCCAACGCCAGCCCGGCCGGCGGCCCCAAGACGGGACTGGTCGCGGCACGCCTGCTGGCCGACGGCGCCGACCACGGGGTCTTTCTCTTTCTGGTGCCCCTCACCGACGAGCTGCGGCCGCTGCCCGGGGTACGGGTCCGCAGGCTCCCGGCACGCCTGGGCAGCCCGATCGACCACTGTCTGACCTCCTTCGACCAGGTCTTCGTGGAACGCGAGGCGCTGCTCGGCGGCGAGCACGGACGGGTAGGCGACAACGGGGAGTTCAGCAGCGCCATGGGAAATCGCAGGCGTCGCTTCCTCACCTCGATCGGGCGCGTCACGGTCGGCAAGATCTCCATGAGCGCCTGCGCGGTCGGCGCCGCGCGCGCGACGCTGGCCGTCGCGGTCCGCTACGGCGGCCACCGGTACATCTCCGGTCCGCGCGCCACGCAGCCGGTGCCGGTGATCGCCCACCGCAGCCACCACGGGCCGCTGGCCGAGGCCATGGCCACTGTCTTCGCGATGAGCCTGCTGCACCGCAGAGCCCTCGACCGGTGGGAGGCACAGGCCGGCACGGGTCCGGGCGCGGCGACGGGGCGGGCCGAGGCGGAGCGGCTGGTCGCCGTGGCGAAGGGGTGGATCACCTGGCGGGCTCGCGCGGTCATCGTCGAGTGCCGTGAACGGTGCGGAGCGCAGGCGTTGTTGGAGAACAACGGCATGGCCGACCTCGTAGCCGGTGCGGAGGGCGTGATCACCGCTGAGGGGGACAACATGGCCATCCACGCCAAGGCCGCTGCCGAAATGTTGTTCGCCGCTCCGCAGACTCCGCAAGAGAGCACTCCTGATGCCGCGCCCGGAGATCTCGCCGACCCCCGGTTCCTCGGGCGGCTGCACGCGCATGTGGAGGATCTCTGGTTCGGCCGGGCCAGGGCGCGGATGAGCGGCGCCCGGAACGACGGTCCGCTGGACCGGTGGAACGCGGCGTCCGGGCCGGCGCTGCGCGGCGTCGAGGCCCACGCCCACCGGCAGGCGGCCGAGGCGTACGCGGACGCGGTCGCCGGCCTGCCCGAGGGGCCCGCACGTGCCCGACTCGCGGAACTGCAGCGGCTGTTCGCCCTCCGGTGGGTGGACCGCAACAGCGGCGATCTGCTCGCCGCCGGTCGTCTGACCATCGACCAGGTCGACGCTCTGCCGGACGTCGTCGAGCGGCTCATCGCGGATGTCGCCGCGCATCTGCCCACCCTGATCGAGTCCTTCGCGCTGCCGGAGGAGGTGCTCGCGGACTGGCCCATCGCGGGCGCCGACTACGCCGACGCGTACGACGACCCGGAGGCGGCGTGGCAGACCGCCGCCGGGACCGAGGGGGAGCGGTGACGGCCCCGCAGGAGCGGGCCGCCGGGCGCACGCGCCGGGTACGGGAGGCCGCGGCGGCCCTCGGTGTCCGGGCGGTGCTGCTGGCGTACTGGGGCACCACATCCCTTCTCGCCCGGCGCCGTGCGAACGCGCGTACGGGCGTAGGCGAATCGGTTCGCCGCAAGGCGTAACTGGAGGAACGTCATCCCGTTACTTCGGCGTCGGGACGGTGCATTCACCCGGCCCGACGCACCTGCACCACAGAACGAAGAGGAAGATCATGAGCACGATTCATCCCGAGATCACCGACATCCTCATCGGCACCTTCAAGGTGCCCGCCGCCGAGATCCTCCCGGACTCCACCATGGACAGCCTGGAGATGGACTCGCTCGCCGTCGCCGAGTTCGCCGTCATCGTCAAGGAGAAGCTGGGCGTCGACGCCGGCTCCGACAAGCTCTACAGGGACGCCACCCTGGCCGACATCACCCGGTTCATCGACGAGACGTTCGGCGGCGTGACGACGGCGGGCGGCGAGGCAGCGATGAGCAACCCCCGATGAACAGGCCCGCCGTCGTCGTCACCGGCCTGGGGATGATCACCCCGGCCGGCAACGACACCGAAACCACCTGGAACGGGGTCTGCTCCGGGATCTCGCCCGCCCGCACCGTCCCCGAACTCGAAGCGTGCGAGATCGACTTCGCGTGCACGGTCTCCGGCATCGATCTGGACGAGGCGGTCGGCGGCCGGACGGCGTACCGGATGGGGAAGTACGTCAAGTTCGCCGTCCTCGCGGCACGGGAGGCGGTCGCGGACGCAGGACTCGACCCGGCCGAATGGGACGGCAGCCGGGTGGCCGTCGTCGTCGGCACCAGCAGCGGAGGGTCCGCCGGCCTGACCGAACAGGCCGTCGCACTCGACCGGCGCGGGCCGGAGGCCACCTCCCCGTCCGGCATCCTGCTCACCATCCCGAACATGCCCGCGGCCGAGATCGCCATCCGGATGCGGGCCACGGGTCCCAGCCTGGCGCCGTGCACCGCCTGTTCGTCCGGGGTCACCGCGCTGTCCGTGGCCCGGGACCTGCTGGTCACCGGCCAGTGCGACATCGCGATCGCCGGTGCCACCGAGTCCATCGTCTTCCCGGTCGCCATGACCGGCTTCGCCCGGTCCGGCGCCGCCGCCCGCAGGGACGGCGATCCGGCCCGGCTCTGCCGGCCGTTCGCGGCCGATCGTGCCGGCCTCGTCATGGGTGAGGGCGCCGCCCTCATGGTGCTGGAGCGGGCGGACGACGCCCGCATGCGGGGCGCAGTGCCGAGGGCTCTGCTGGCAGGTGCGGGGGCGACCACCGACGCCCACCATCCCACCAGCCCGCATCCGTCCGGCGCCGTCGCCCGGGCCGCCGTCGAGGCGGCGCTGCGGGACGCGGGCTGGCGGGCCGAGGAGGTCGAACACGTCAACGCGCACGGCACGTCGACACCGCTGGGCGATGCCACCGAAGCCGCCCTCATCGGCCAGGTCTATCCGCACCGGCCGCCCGTCACGGCTCCCAAGGGAGTGCTGGGTCACTGCATGGGGGCAGCCGGAGCCATCGAGGCCGGGCTGACGATCCTCACGCTCCAGCACGGAGTCGTACCACCGATCGCCAATCTGGACGCCCCGGCACCCGAGTTCGACATCGCCTGCGTCACCAAGGCACCTCTCCTGCAGCCGGTCCGCCGCGCAGTGAGCCACTCCTTCGGGTTCGGCGGCCACAACGCCGTGATCGCCCTCCAGCGCCCGTAAGCCGTGCGGTACCGGCGGTTCGCCATGCCGAACTGGCCCGGATGGCATCGTGGTACGCGACGTCGTGACCGGCGCGGTCCTGCGGCGTTGTCGCGGGCTGCTCCGGCGGCTTGTCGCTGTTCGCCCGCACGCGCCAGGTCACCGTGCCTGTCCTCCGAGCTTCCCGGTCAGGTCGTAGTGCCGGTAGAGCTCCTCCTCCTCGGCCACCGAGAGATGCGCGTCCGCGTCCACCCTGGGGGCTTCCTTGACACTTTCCTTCGGATGCTTGATGTGCAGGTCGGAGCCAACCTTGCGGGCCCCGACGAGCGGCACGAAACTCTCCTTCATACCGAACAGGCCGGTTCTCACCGTGATCCAGTCCGGCCGGCCGGTGTCGTCGTCGACATACACCCGCCCCACGCTGCCCACCCTCTCGCCCGCGGTGTCGTACACCGTCAGGCCCTCGAGCTCTCCGGGATCCGTGAAACCGTCAGGGTCTGCCATGCCCGATTCCTCCTCGCCCGGGCGCGTCCGTGGGCGGGCCCACCGGGGAAGGCGCGTCCGGACTCCATCGCGCCTCACCCGGATGGACGGTGCAACCTCTCGGCCCGGCACGGCCGTCCGCAACGTCCCCGGGAGCGCAGTGCGACACCGGTGGGGCCCCCGTCCGTGCACTGGGCCGTTCGGGTGGGACCTCGTAGGGCCGCGTGGGTCCGTGACATGCGGACACGCACACCGGGCGGACCTCGCTCGGCGTCTCAGGTACGCATGGTCCGCGCGGACGGAGCGGTCTCGATGAGCGTGGCCCGCGCCCGCCGCCGGTCTACGAAGGAGTCCGTCTCCGCGTCGATCTCCCCATCGGGGGTGTCGCCGAGGAGATGGGTCCGGCCGGCGGCCAGAGCGACCGATCGCGGACGGGCCCGGATGGAGACCAGGGGACACGGACACCGACGCCAGCACATCTCTAACGCGTGGTTGAGTCCCCGCAGTCCGTCGCCGCCTGGGCGAGTGCGCGTACCAGCGGGGTCGCGCGGTCCGTGCGCCAGATCAGGGCCCACTGGACGGGCGGGGAATCGTGGAGGGGGAGGTAGACGACGTCGGTCTGAGCGTTGTAACGCCGTCCCTCGTCGGGGACGGTGCAGACTGCGTCGCCTGCCGCGACGAGTGCAAGGATCTCGTTGAAGGTGGTGACGGCCGGGCCGCGGCGGACGGGGCGTCCGGCCGGAGTGCGGGCCGGCAGGACGGCGGCCTCCCAGTAGGCGGGTATGGGGCCATTCAGGCGCGGCACGATGTGATCGCCGAGCACCTCCGTGCTCACCGACTCCTGCCGGGCGAGCGGATGATCCGCGCACACCATCAGGTTGAGAGGTTCCTCGCGCAGCACCACACCGACGGTCAGGTCCGGCTCGCGAACCGGCAGCCAAGTGGTCACCGCGTCGACCTCGCCGGCCCGCAAGGCTCCGAACGGATCGCTGAAGAACACTTCCCGGAAACGCAGTTGGACGGACGGGTGCCGGGCCCGGAAGCGGGTCAGGACCGGGGCCATGTCGTGCATCTGTGCGCCCATGACCCCCAGTGTCAGCGTGCCGGCCGTGTGGCGGTCGACGGTGGTCACCTCCGCTATGGCGTCCTGGATGCCCTCATATGCCGGCTTCAGCCGCTGGAGCAACACCTCTCCGACAGGAGTCATCCGCACGTGGTGGCTGGTGCGCTCGAAGAGCTGGGCGCCGATGGCGCGTTCCTGTTTCTTGATCGCCTGGCTGACGCGGGCCGGGGAGACATGCAGGCGTTCGGCGCTGCGGCCGAAGTGGAGCTCCTCCGCGAGCGTCAGGAAGATCTCTATGTCCCGCAGTTCCACGCTGTCCCCCCGATTCCATTCTGGTCCCCGGAGTCGTGAACCTCTGGGTTAACGACCATAACAAGATCGGCCGTTGTTCCCGGGCTTCCCCGGTATGCATGCTGGGGACCAGGCCGGAGGCCTCCCGCGGGTGACATGAGCCGGCGCGAGGCGGCAGGACCAGCCCGCTCAAGTCGGCCGACGGTCCGGGAGGCGCGTACCTCATCGGGCGTGGGCCCTCGCCGTCCTGCGCTCCGCCCGCCGAGTACGAACCCCCACGGAGAGACTGCCGCGTGGCACCTGACCCGAGCACCGTCCATCCCCTGCCCGCCCACGAGCGGGTCGTCTTCCTCAAGCCGCTGGTTGCCGGGACGAACGTCGTGGTGGGTGACTTCACCTACTACGACGACCCCGACGGGGCGACCGACTTCGCGCAGCGAAATGTGCTGTACGCCTACGGTCCGGAACGGCTGACCATCGGCAAGTACTGCGCGATCGCCACGGGCACCCGGTTCTTGATGGCGGGCGCGGACCACCCGTCGATGGGGGTGTCCACCTTCCCCTTCACCATGTTCGGCGGGGAGTGGACCGAGCGGACCCTCGACCTCGTCGCCGGCATGCCCAGCCGCGGTGACACGGTGGTCGGCAACGACGTGTGGTTCGGATACGGAGCCACCCTGATGCCGGGGGTACGGATCGGCGACGGCGCAGTGATCGCGGCCGGAGCGATGGTCACCGCCGACGTGCCGCCGTACACCATCGTGGGCGGGAACCCGGCCCGGACGATCAGACAGCGCTTCGACGACAGCGACATCGAACGGCTCACCCGGGCCGCCTGGTGGGACTGGCCCGTCGAGCTGGTGACCGCGCACGCCCGCACCATCATGGCCGGATCCCCGCAGGACATCGAGCGCATCGCCACCGCCGAAGGTCTGGAGCAGCAGTGACGCCCCCGGCCATCGAGGAGCACGCGGTGTCCGGTCGCGACAGCGGCCCGTACGCGATCACCACCGGACCGGACGGCGCGCTGTGGTTCACCATGGTGCACAGCGGCAGGATCGGCCGGCTGAACCCGGGGCAGGAGCCGACCAGTCATCAACTCGCCCCGGACAGCGGCCCGACGGTCATCAGCAACGGGCCGGACGGCGCGCTGTGGTTCACGGAGTACCGGGCGCACCGGATCGGGCGGATCACGACGGCCGGCCGGGTGACCGAGTTCACGCTGCCGACCGCGGAGTGCGGGCCTTTCGGTATCGCCGAAGGGCCGGACGGCGCGCTGTGGTTCACCGAGACCGCCGCCGACCGCATCGGCCGCATCACCACCGACGGAACGGCCACGGAGTACCCGCTGCCACGCACCGGAGCGTTCCCCTCCGCGATCGCCGCGGCCGGGGACGCGATGTGGTTCACGATGAACCAGGCCAACGCCATCGGCCGTATCGGCATGAACGGCCGCATCACGGTGCATGAGCTGCCCACCGAGGCGGCCGCGCCGGTGGGCATCGCCGTGAGCCCGGACGGAAGTGTCTGGTTCACCGAGATCGCGGCCGGTCAGATCGGCCGGATGGCACCCGGCGGCCGGATCACCGAGTACCCGCTGCCCGACCGTTCCGCCCGGCCGCACGCCGTCACCACCGACGCCGACGGCACGGCGTGGTTCACCGAGTGGGGCGGCAACCGCGTCGGCTCGGTCACCTCGGACGGCAAGCTCGCCGTCCATGACCTACCCACCCCGGCCTCCGAGCCGCACGGGATCACAGTGGGCCCGGACGGCGCCCTGTGGACGGCCTTGGAGGTGGGCGCACTGGCCCGCATCGAACCGGACACCACCAGAACCACCATGAACACCGAACAGAGGAACGCCTCATGAAATACGCCCTTGTGATCTTCGAGACGCATGCGTCACGCGCCCGGATCCAGGCCGACCGCGACGGCTACCGGAAGGCCTACGAGACCTGGATCGGCGAACTCGCGGCAGCGGGCAAACTGGTGGGCGGAGACGCCCTCGACACCGAGCACCGGGGCCCCGTCACTGTGCGCAAGACGGCGGACGGGTCCGCAGCGGTGACCGAGGGGCCCGTGCACAGCGGCGAGGAGACCCTCGGCGGCTGGTTCGTACTGGAAGTTGCCGACCACGCCGAGGCTATCGAGGTGGCCCGCGGCTTCCCCACCCCGGAGGCGCTCGAAATCCGCCCGATACTCGAATCGGCCTGAGCGCCATGCGGCCCGCGTCGCCCTCTGCCCGGACATCCGGCGTGCCTGACCAGCACGACATACCGGGCCCGAAGTGCTGTATCCCTTCACAGGAGTTGACTTGAAACTGACATCGGTGAGCTACCGACCTCTGACCGGCCCCGAGGAGATCGATCTCTTCTGCCGGCTCTCCTACGTCCTCGACCACGAACTGGCCGAGGACTTCGCCGGCGGCTGCCGCCGCCCCGAGTGGTCATGGGTGGCCCTGGACGGCGACCGTCTCCTCGCTCGGCTCGCCTGGTGGACGACCCCGGGCGGTGACGTCCCGCTGCAGTTCGACTTCTTCGACATCGACGACACGCTGCCCCGGGCCGACCGCGACGAGATAGGCCTGCGGCTGTTCGAGACGGCGACGGCGACCGTTTTCCCGGCGGGTGCGAAGTTGCCGGAGTACGGCCGCTTCGTCCCGCCCGACTGGCACGAGGACCCCGCGGCACGCGAGGTGGTCGACTCCCGCACGCGCGTGCTGGAGAGCACCGGCGCACGGCTGCTGGTCGAGCGGCTGCGGCTGGAGTGGACCCCGTCGTCCCCGCTCCCGGAGCCCAGGGGGCGTCTCGTCTTCCGCCCGGTGGCCCACCGTGAGGACCTCGTCGCCCTGATGACCCCGGTCATGGAGGGCACCCTCGACGCCCACGGCCAGGCGGACCTGTCATCCGGACTGAGCCCGCGCGAAGCGGCGGAACGACACTACGACGGAGAGTTCGCCGGGTTCAAGAGCCCGCACGAGTGGTGGCGAATCGCCGAACTCCCCGGCGGGGGCGCTCCGGTGGGCTTCGTGGTCCCGGCCCGCAACAGCTACCATCCGATCATCGCGTACATCGGTGTCCTGCCCGCACACCGCGGCAATGGCTACATCGACGAGATCCTCGCCGAGGGTACCCGCATCCTGGCCGCCGAGGGCGTCGACCGGATAAGGGCATCGACGGACCTCGGCAACGTCCCCATGGCGAAGTCCTTCGCTCGCGCCGGATACGTCAACTTCGAACGCTCCCTCAACCTGGTCTGGGACTGACCCGGCCACAAGTCTGACCCGCGATGCGGATCAGCCCCCTGCCCCAAGGCCATCACGGACTCAACGACTGACCGTGCTCTCCCGCTCGATGCGTGACAGTTGCTCGGGACTGCGTATGGCGTGGAGCCCGGTGATGAGGCCGTCGTCGATGCGCATCGCCACGACCGTGGCGATCGCAAAACAGCCGTCCGTACGCCCAACCATCCTTCGTTCCGGGCGCGTTGAACGTAGGATCGGCATCCCCCATCGGCCGCCCCGAACGGCTGCGTCAGCCGCCGGTCCGGAGCCGACGACCGTCAGGAGAGGCCCGTTGAACATCTCGCCGATACCGGGGCAGGCCGGCGCACACCGCATGGATCCGGCCGGCGGGTGCCCGCACGCCGACAACGCCCGGCTGCTGACCCGGGGCGCCGTGGCGTCCGTCGTGCTGCCGGGCGATGTGCCGGGGGTGGCGGTGCTCGGGCATGACGCCCTGAAGGAGTTTCTCGCCCACCCCGATGTCGCAAAGGACGCACGCCACTTCACCGCGCTGACCGAAGGACGGATCCCCGACGGCTGGCCGCTGCGGACGTTCGCCACCGTGCAGGGCATGACCACCGCCGATGATGCGGATCACCGGCGGCTGCGTGGGCTGGTGAGCAAGGCGTTCACCGTCCGGCGGGTGGAAGCGCTCCGGCCGCGCATCGAGACTCTGACCGCCGAGCTGCTCGACCGGATCGACGCGGCGGCCGAGGAGGGCGACGGGACGGTGGACCTGCGCGCCGGGTTCGCGATGCCACTGCCGATGGGCGTCATCTGCGACCTCCTCGGCGTCGACGGCCGGTACCAGGACCGCCTGCACCATCTGTCGAACCAGATCGTCGCCACCGACATCGGGCCCGCCGAGGCCATGGCCGCCAACCGGGAGCTGGTGGAACTGCTCAGCACCGTCGCCGCGGACCGCGCCGAGCAGCCCGGCGACGACCTCACCAGCGCGCTGATCGCCGCCCGCGACGACGGCGGGGACCGGCTCGGTCGGCACGAACTCATCGGCACCCTGCTCCTGATGATCATCGCCGGTCACGAGACCACGCTGAACCTCGTCACCAATGCCGTACGCGCGCTGTGCACCCACCGGGACCAGCTCGACCTGGTCACCACGGGCCGCGCGGGATGGGCCGACGTGGTGGAGGAGACACTGCGCTGGGACAGCCCGGTCAGCTACTTCCCGTTCCGCTATCCGACCCGCGACCTGACCCTCGACGGGACCGTCATCCCACAGGGCACCCCCGTACTCGCCGGATACTCGGCCGCCGGACGCGACACGTCCGTACACGGCCCCGACGCCGACCGCTTCGACGTCACCCGGCCGGCCAGGACATCGGCGGCCCGCCACCTCTCCCTGGGCCACGGACCGCACTACTGCCTGGGAGCGCCGCTCGCCCGGATGGAGGCGACGATCGCGCTGGAGCAGCTGTTCCGCCGCTTCCCGGAGCTGGACGTCACCGTGCCCGACGAGAAACTGGTGCGCCATGCCAGCTTTGTCGGCAACAGCGTGCGGACACTGCCGGTACGGCTCCGCCCGGACACGACCCCCGCCGAGGGCTGAGGCCGGACACCGCACGCAGAGCTGCGGCCCCCGCCCCATATGATCGACGGGTTGCCGACCGTCGTCGTCTGTGCCACCGGGAGTGCACCATTCGTTCCGTACTCGTCCGCCCGCCCGGACAGCGCGCCGAGCTGCTGGCCCGGCAGGAGGACGGCCTCGCCCTGCACCATCTCGTCTGGCGACTCGGACCCGGCTGGCGGGTGTGCAGCAGCGCCGTGCTCGGCGGCGGCATCGGTCCGCGCGCATGGATCCTCAACGCCCAGGTGCCCGGCGGCTATCCACGGCTCGACCCCGATACCCACCTCGCCGAGATCGCTGCAGCGGAGGCCCTGGCCGGCCCCGGCGCCGCGCTGATGACGGCGGCCGATGTCACCGCGTACACGGTCGCCTCCGACGAGGGCGTGACCGCCACCGTGACCAGCGGCCTCGGTGTACGGGGCTGGGCCGCCGACCCGGCTGCGGGCATCGACGGACCACCGCCGCCGGGAACGGTCAATATCGTCGTCACGGTCCCTGTGGCTCTGTCCGACGCCGCACTGGTCAACGCGGTCGCGACCGCCACCGAGGCGAAGGTCCAGGCGCTCCTGGACGCAGGACTCGACTGCTCCGGCACCCCCACGGACGCCGTGTGCGTCGCCGCACCCGAGCCCGGACCGGGGGCCGCGGCGCAGCCGTTCGCCGGCCCGCGCTCGCGGTGGGGATCGCGACTCGCCAGAGCAGTGCACGGTGCCGTGCTCGACGGCGCATTGCGGCAACCTTGACCTCTCACCGCCCCGCGCCGGCGCGGGGCGCGGCCGACGAAGGGACCACGCTCTCATGACGTCCACACCTGTCCACGTCACCCGCAAGCGGCCGACCGTGGCCGTCCTCGGTACCGGGATCATGGGATCAGGGATGGCGCGGAGCCTGCTCCGGACGGGACTCGGCGTCCGCGTCTGGAACCGTACGCAGTCCAAGGCGGCTCCTCTCGCCGCCGACGGCGCCACGGTCACCGAGACGGCGGAGGAAGCCGTACGGGGCGCGGATGTCATCGTGACCATGCTCAACGACGGCCTGTCCGTCGCCGCCGCGCTCACCGCTGCCGCGTCGGGCGTGCACGGCGGTCAGATCCTGCTGCAGAGCTCCACCGTCGGACCCGACGCCACCGCTGATCTCGCCCAACGGGCGGCGGACTTGGGACTCGTCTATCTCGACGCCCCGGTCGCCGGCACCAAGCAGCCCGCGGAACAGGGCGCGTTGACGGTCCTCGTCTCCGGCCCGTCCGCCGTCCGGCCGTCGGTGGACCCGGTGCTGGATGCGATCGGGCAGCGCACGATCTGGGTCGGCGAGGCACCCGGTGAGGCCTCGCGACTGAAGCTCGTGGTCAACGCCTGGGTGATCAACATGGTGGGCAGCATCGCCGAATGCCTCAATCTTGCCGAGGGACTGGACATCGACCCGCAGACGTTCCTCGACGTGATGAAGGGCGGCCCGCTGGACTCCGCCTACCTCCAGGGCAAGTCCGCGGCGGTACTCTCCGGCGACCTCACCCCCAGCTTCGCCCTGTCCACCGCGCTCAAGGACACCCGCCTCATCCTCGAGGCCGCCGGACGGTCCGGGGTGATCCTGGACCTGGTCGCCGCTTCGGCCGACCGGTTCGAGCGCGCGGAGGCGGCCGGCCACGGCGGCGAGGACATGATCGCCACCTACTACGCGGGCCGTCCGCCGGAGTAGGCCGGCGACTGACCGTCGACGGCCGCGGCGGGAGCCGGGGCCACGCGCTCCGTGGCCCCGCCGAAAGCGAGGATCGTGGTGCGTGAGGCGAGCAGCCAGACCCCGTCGACCTTGCGGAACGTGTCCTCGTAATGCCCGATGTTGGCGGGCAGCCGGGGCGACGGCAGACTGTCGCTCCTGCCGTCGATCCGATAGGTCGCGAAGTACGTCGTCGACGACGCGGTGGACGCCGAGTCCACCGTGACGAGGATGTTCGTGCACATCCGCCGTGACAGCCGGTCCGCCGGCCGGCCACCGAAATAGTCACGCAGCGCCTCGCGCCCCACGATGCGACGCTCGCCGCCGGGCCATTCCCATGAGCCGTCGGCGGTGAACAGCTCGGCGACCGTGCCCGGTTCTCCGAGGTCGAGCCGGCGGACGAACTCGATGACGAGACGTTCGCAGGCCCGCTCGGCGAGCAGAAGTTCCAACTGATCAAGGGATGCGCGGGAGTTGTTCGACATCCCGAAGTCCTATCAGTACCGGTCACCGCCGTGCCAGAGCATTACCGCCGGCCGCCCGGCCCGTCAGACGACGTGTACCCCGTGCCGTACGACCGCGTCGAAGAGATAGCCCTGCGCGTTGTGGACCGCGACGTCCGGCTGCGTACGACCCGTCCGGTCCGTCGCCCGCGCCAGCAGGACCGCCGGACCACGCTCCTTCGGCAGCCAGTCGGCCGACCAGCGGACCCAGCTTCCGCTGCGGGGCTCGTCGCGCAGCCGGGCGCGTCGCCACCGGGCGCCGCCGTCGGTGCTGACCTCGACGGTACGCACCGGGGCCCCGCCAGACCAGGAACGTCCCGTGAGCACCTGACGCCGATGCACGGGCACCGACACGCCGGGTGACAGCTCGAACGCGCTCTTCAGCGTCTGCCGGGTCAGCGGCGCGCTGCCCTCCGGCGGGTACGCGGGGCCGAACAGCCGGTAGAGACCGGTGTTCCACGGGGAGAGCAGGGGTTGTGAGCTGCTGTCGGTCTACTGAGCTGAAGTGAGTGGTGGTGAGTGGGAGTGAGTTCTGTCGGTGGGATTGCGGGGGCGGGAACAGGGATTCTGGGGTCGAATGGGTGACCTTGACGGCCGCTGCTCGTTGGGCTGGATAGCGGGTGTCCGGCCTTGAGGGGGTGATGTGGTGGGTGGTTTGGGTGGTTTACGGAAGCTGATGGCCCCGTTCGTGGTGTCCGGGCCTTGCGGGGTGGCGGTCCGGGACCGTCTCAAGCGCCTCACGCCCGAGGACGAGGGGGTGCTGCGTGCGGTCGGTGCGCATCAGGGTGCGCTTGCTTCCGGTGATCTCAAGGCCCGTTGTGCGGATGGTCTGGAGCACGATGCGGACACCTGGGCGTCGCGTAAGCGGGGGCTGACCGGGGTGTCGTCGTCGCGGATCGCGGGTGCGATCACGAAGACCACGCATGATCAGTGGGCGCTGGCGCGCCGTTGCCAGGCCGCGCAGATCCAGAACCTGGATGCCGGGATCAGGATGTTGCGGCACCGCCTGTCCCTCCCGCTCGGGGCGCCCGGGACGAAGCGGGCTGCGGGCGGCTACCGGTCCAAGGGTGAGTGGTTCCGCAAGTCCCGCCGCCTCGCGGCACTGGAAGACCGGCACGCCTCTGCTGTCGCCGAGTGGCAGGCCGGACGGGTCCGGGTGGTGCGGGGCGGTAGACGTCTCCTCAACACCCGCCACCACCTCGCTGAGGCCCAGCTTACCGAAGGCCGGTGGCGGGAACGGTGGGAGGCGGAACGCTGGTTCATCGCTGCCGACGGTGAGTCGGGCAAACGGTTCGGGAACGAGACGATCCGCGTCACCCCGGACGGCGAAGTGTCCGTCAAGCTGCCCGTTCCGCTCGTGCACATGGCCAACGCCCAGCACGGCCGGTACGTCCTCACCGGCCGTATCGGGTTCGCGCATCGGGGTGCGGAGTGGGCCGACCGCATAACGGCGAACCGGGCCGTGGCCTATCGCATCCACCTCGACGTGGAGCGAGGCCGCTGGTACCTGACCGCATCCTGGCAACGCCCGGTTATCCGGACCATCCCGTTGGAGACCGCCCGCGCCCGGGGCATGATCGGCGTGGATACCAACACAGACCACTTCGCCGCCTACCGGCTCGACCGTCACGGCAACCCCATCGGTGACCCGCACCGCTTCCCTTACGACCTGTCCGGGACCGCCGGCCACCGAGACGCACAGATCCGCCACGCCCTGACCCGCCTGATCAACTGGGCGCAGCGTGTCGGTGTCGCCGCGATCGGCATCGAAGACCTCGACTTCACCAACGAAAAGACCCGCGAGAAGCATGGCCGTCGGAAGCGGTTCCGGCAGCTGATCTCCGGCATGCCCACCGGCAAACTCAAGGCCAGGCTGATCTCCATGGCCGCCGAACAGGGTCTTGTGATTGTCCCGGTCGATCCCGCCTACACCAGCACGTGGGGTGCTCAATACTGGCAGAAACCGCTGGCCACCCCACGCCGGAAGATGTCCCGTCACGATGCCGCCGGTATCGCGATCGGGAGACGCGCCCTCGGACACCCGGTCCGGCGTCGGACGGCACCGCCCCCACACGACCGGAGTGATCGTGCGGGGCATCGGACCGCCCAGGCCGGATCAGGTGACCAAGGGCGTGACGGAACCCGCCCACCCGCAACGGACCACGCCCCTGGAGGCGTGCCGCCGAGCGGGAAGCGAAAGCGGGAACCCAGTGCATCCAAAACCGTTCGGGATGCACCCAGCACGCAGCAGTGGGTCCAAGACTCATTTACGCACACTGGTTAGGAACGGTGTGTCCTGCGGTGGCGGAGTCGATGAGCTGGCTCATGACGTTCCTCGCACGGTAGATCTGTGGCGGAAGTACGGTGAAGGGCAGAGGGTGACGCACTGACTACGGACCCGTAGAGCGCGTCGCGCGGGTGCGGAAGCTTGCCTTCGGCATGGCCATGAGGCTGCAATACCCCTGCAACAGAAGGCAGTTGAGGGAGTGGCGCGGCGGTCCGGTCAGGCGGCCGTGGAAGCGCCGGACGGGATCCCGAAGACCGGGGCCGGCACGGCGTCGGGGCTGATCAGGACGGACGGGCGACCGTCCGTACCGATCGGGACATCGCCGTCGACGGTGACCCGGCGCAGTTTGCGGTCGTGCGTGCCGGAGTCGTCCACGCCGTAGTGCTGGGTGGCGCGGTTGTCCCAGATGGCCACATCACCCGTCTGCCACTGCCAGCGCACGGTGTTCTCCGGACGCTCGATGTGGGACTGGAACAGATCGATCAGGGCCCGGGAGTCACGGCCGGTGAGCCCGGCGATCCGCTGGACGAAGTTTCCGAGGAGCAGCACCCGTTCGCCGGTCTCGGGGTGGACGCGCACCACCGGATGCTCCGTCCGGAACTTGGTGGAGGTGAACACCTCGCGGTATTTGGCGAACGCCTCGGGCCGGGCGTCCGGGCGCACCGCCGCGTAGTCGTAGTCGTTGGAGTGGATCGCCCGGAGGCTGTCGGCGAGGGCGCGCAGCGGCTCGGGCAGTTCGGCGTAGGCGGCTGCCGTGTTGGACCACAGGGTGTTGCCACCGTACGGCGGAATGGTCACGGCCCGCAGGATGGAGAACGCCGGGTAGGCGGGCACGAAGGTGACGTCGGTGTGCCACTGGTTGGCCCGGCCGCCGTGGTCGGAGTCGATGCCGAGCGCGTAGCGGCCGTCGGCGGACGGGACGGTCGGGTGGGCGACCGGGGTACCGAGGAGCCGTCCGAACGCCTCGTGGCTCTCCCCGTCCAGGTTGTCCTGGCCGCGGAAGAAGACCACCTTGTGCTCAAGTGCCGCAGCGCGTACGGCTGCCACGACGGCGGGTTCGAGATCGCCGCCGAGACGGACGCCGGACACGACGGCTCCGATGCGCCCGCCGATCTTCTGGACGGTGACGGGGGTGGTGGCGACGGCGGTGGTGTCGTGGGTCGGGTCGACGACGGGTGCGGAGGTCATGGCGGAGCCCTTTCCGTACGGAATTGGTGTGTCTGGGAGTGACGGGCCGGCGCGGGCACGGCCGTGCATCGGCGGTGCCCGGGTGGGAATCGTCGCTGCGGCAACGTGCGTGCGTGTGTCAGCTGTTCAGCGGAGCTGGTCGCAGCGGAGAGCGCGGCTACACGCCGCGGACGCTACGCGTCCCAGATCGACGTGGCGCCGCGAGACGAGAGTCGAGGTCGCGGACATGCCGCGAGCGTGTCAGCGGCTCCGGAGGCCGTCAACTCCGGCTGCGCTGTCCGCGGAGAGGCCCCAGGGTCCGGAGCAGACGGCGGTCACCCCACTGCCCTGCAGCCACCCACATGGCCTCTGAACTGCACAGTCATCTCCAGTCGCAGGGGTGCGCGGAGGCCGGCTGGCATGCGGCGGCGGGCGCCCGGGGGCCCGTCTGATTTCATCAGGCCGCAATGTGGGGGAGGGGGCGGCGACAGGAGCCGCACGGAACCGCCCCACCGGTACGGGGGAGCCCGGTGGGGCGGTCGGCACCAGCCTGCCACAGGCGGCGACCGAATGGGGCCCGACCGGCACGTGGCCGTGGGCAGTTGAGTGGAAATCGATCCCGGGCCGGATGGTGGGCGCCGTCAGTGGCGCGAGTATCCGGCGAGGGTGTGCGTGACGGCGGGGGGAGTCCCGCGTCGTGCGGTGGTGGCTGCTGAGCCCGGGGAAGCGGGCCGCGTCCCCCGTCTCCAGGGGATGAGGGACGTCGTCCACCATCGGCATCGCATGGCCTGACATCACCGGTGCGCACTCCACCGAGTCCGCGCCGTGCGAGCTGACCAGGCTCCGTGCGTGCGGGTGCAGTCGGGTCCGGTAGAGCTCGATACGGCCCAGCTCATGGCCGGCGAACCGCAGATTGACCGTGGACGGCGGCCGGGCGGGCCGATCGCTGCGTACCCGGCCCGACCTGGATTCATTGCGCCCTTGTGAACAGTCCACCGCCCGGGAATACATGCATGCCGCATGGAGCTCTTGCACTTGTGGCCGGTAGCGGCTGCCGAGGTGGCCGATGCCATGAACCGGAGCGAGGGAGCTCATGCCGAAGGCGTACGTATTCACCCGCAGCGGCGGACCGGAGGTGGAAGCCTTCGTCGAGCAGGAGGCGCCGACCCCCGGGCCCGGGGAGCTGCTCGTCGCGGTCCGTGCCGCCGGGGTCAACCCGGTCGACTCGAAACTGCGCAACGGATACACCAGGCCCGGCAGCGCACCGCCGCAATATCCCGCCGTGTTCGGCAGTGAAGCGGCCGGGGTGGTCGAGCAGGTCGGCCCTGGTGTCGAAGGGTTCGAAGTCGGGGACGCAGTCTTCGGCAACCCGCTGACCGGCGGTTACGCCGAGTACACGCTGCTGCCCGTCGCGGTCACCGCGCACAAGCCGGAAGGCCTGTCGTTCACCGATGCGGCCGCGCTGCCGGTCGCGGCGGCCACCGCGTACGACGGCATTCGCCAGCTGGACCCCGCGCCCGGATCGACCCTGCTGGTCAACGGCGCCGGAGGCGGCGTCGGTGTGGCCGCGGTCCAGCTCGCACGCCACTTCGGGGTCCGGGTCATCGGTACGTCGAGCGAGGCCAAGAAGGACTTCGTCGAGTCGCTCGGCGCCGTCCACGTACCGTCGGGACCCGGCGTCGTCGACCGCGTGCGGGCAGTGGCCCCGGACGGGGTCGACGCGGTCTACGACCTGGTCGGCGGTGACGCCCTGCGCGCCGTCGCGGAGCTGCTCACGGACCGGAAGCGGCTGATCAGCGCAGGGGGCAAGCCGCTCGCCGTGGAACTCGGCGGAGCAGCCGTCGTCCGGGCCCGTACCTCCGCCGTCCTCGACGAAGTGGCCCGCCTCGCCGTCAGCGGTGCCTTCAGGACGTACGTGACACAGACTTACCCGCTTGCCGAAGCTGCCGCGGCGCTGCGCGCGGTGGAGAGCGGACACACCCGCGGCAAGATCGTGATCGAGGTGGCCGCTGTATGAGCGCCGCGCACCCCACCGTCCCCGGGGCGCACCCGCTGGACAACCCGGCCCGCGCCTCGCTGACCGGACCGCACGCCCATTTCGCCGAGCGTTCGGGCCGCGTTCTGCGCTATCCGACCGACGTCTCGCCCTGGCTCGCGCTGCCGGACCTCCCGGACGCGGAGGACTGGGCCGACGTCGCCGCGCTCGCCGGCCCCGGAGCGTCCGTCACCCTTACGGCGCTGCGTGAGCCGCCGCCCGGTGACTGGGAGGTCACCTTCCGCGCGGAGGGCGTCCAGCTCGTCGACGACGGCGTGGCAGCGGCCCCTGATCCGGAAGCCGTCCGCCTCGGTCCGGCCGATGTGCCGGAGATGCTCGACCTGGTGGCACGGACCCGCCCCGGGCCGTTCCTGCCGCGCACTGTCGAGCTCGGCACCTACCTGGGTGTCCGCCGCGGCGGGGCCCTCGTCGCCATGGCCGGGGAACGGCTCCACCCGACGGGGTGGAGCGAGATCAGCGGCGTCTGCACGGACGAAACCGTGCGCGGCCAAGGGCTCGCCACCCGGCTCGTCCTCGCCGTCGCCCACGAGATCAGGGAGCGCGGCGAAACGCCGTTCCTGCACGCGTCGGCGGCCAACACCAGCGCCATCAGGCTCTACGAATCGCTGGGCTTCCGGCTCCGGCGCCGGACATCGTTTCTCTCCGTCGTCGTACCGCCGGACCTGTCGGTGTCCGACCGGACCCGCGGCGCGGACGACGCGCGGGCGGAGGCGCTGCGCTGACGTCGAGCCGCCTCTCTCCCGGCTCCTGCGGTTGCAGTCCCGGCTCCGGAAGTCCCGGGCGGAAGGAAGGGACCTTCGGCCCGGGGCTTCCGGACCGAAGGCCGTCGGTCCGCCCCGCCCCGGGACTTTCGGCACGGCCCATGAGGCCGTAAGCCTCGTGTGCCGAACGCCGGATTCCGGGTGCACTGGAAGGTGAGTGCCGGAACTCTCCGGCGCCTTCAGGAGGAGGCAGTGCAGTGACGATCGGGCTCCAGCGCTCCGCGGCCGTACGCAGTGCGGTGCTGCCGGTGACCGATGCAGGGGAAGCCGAGGCCTCCGCGGCCCGGGTCGGGAACGCGGCGTTGTTCGGCGGCCTGGCTCTGCTGACCGCTGTGATCGTCGTCCTCGACGTGATGACCGGCAACGACCTGCGCATCGTGCCTCTGCTGGTCGTCGTGCCGGCATTTGTCTCGGTCTTCGGCACCATCCGGCAGACGGTGGGCGTCGCCACCTGGATCATGGCCGTCGTCGTCACTTCCAGGCTGGTGTCCGGCGGGTCCTTCTGGGATCTTGCCAGCGGTGTCGTCTTCACTGTGCTGGCGTGTGGCCTGGGCGTCGGTTCCTGCGTGCTGCGGATCCGTCACGCCACCGAGATCGCCAGACTGCGCACCGCGGCGGTCGCTCTCCAGCGGCAGATCCTGCGCCCGCTGCCCGTCCTGACCGGCCATGTCGTCGTCCACGGGCTCTATGCCCCGATCGAGGAGGACCGGCTGGTCGGCGGCGACATCTACGAGGTCGTCGAATCGCCGTACGGGACACGGATAATCATCGGCGATGTCCAGGGCAAGGGGATCGCGGCCATCGGAGCGGGGTTCGCCGCACTCGGCGCGTTCCGGGAGGCGGCCATCCGCGAGCCCACCCTGACCGGGGTGGTGGACGCCCTGGAGGACGCGGTCGTCCGCCACAACACCTTCTCCGCCCAGACCGGTGAGACCGAACGTTTCGTCACCGCCCTGATCCTCGGCATCGACGACGGCGACCAGGTGCAGGCGGTGAACTGCGGCCATCTGCCGCCCCGGCTGCTGCATGACGGTGCGGCCGCCCCGGTGCCGCTCCGGCAGACGTCCGTCCCGCTGGGTATGGCCGAGCTCAGCAGCGAGCCGCGGGTGGCGGAACAGCTCGACTTCCCGTCCGGTGCGACGCTCCTGGTCTTCACCGACGGAGTGACCGAGGCCCGCAACGCCGTCGGCACCTTCTACCCGCTGGACACCCGGCTCGGCCGCTGGGCAGGGAGCGGGTCGCGCGAGGTGCTGGACGCCCTCCACGCGGACCTCGACGCCTTCACCGGCGGCGTACGACGCGACGACATCGCGGTGCTCGCGCTGCGCAGGGCGCCGGCCGGGAGTCGCAGCCCCGTACTGGCCGGCGAGGGCGCGCCGCGTGCCGCGCAGGCATTCGGCGAACGATAGGCAACGGGCGTCCCCTGGCCTCCATCCGGGGCGTCGCCATCCACCTCAGCGGGGTCTTCCGCTTCCGTCGGTGCCGAGGAACGAGCTTGTCGCCGGCGTACCGAGTCACGGCGAGGCGTCCACAGATCCGTCCCGTACTCGGAGCGCTGAAGGGCCGGCGAACTCCACTTCGGACGCGGGGAGCACGCGGATGTTCCGCCCGGGGAAGTCGATGTGCCGGTAGATCTCGTTGTGGTGCGCGATCGACCGCCCCGGCCGGACGTAATCGCCGGAGCCGGGGCGGACGGACGTGGTGTGCCCGTCGGCGACCAGCACCACGTCGTACCGGTGGCTCAGCGCCTGCCGCGCCGTGGTGTCCACGCAGATCTCGGTCGCGAACCCGGTGACGACCACCTCGGTGACTCCCAGAGCCGTGAGGGTCTTGTCGAGATCGGTGTCCAGGAAGCTGTCCGCGCTGGTCTTGTGGACGACCTCCTCGTCGGCGGCGGGCGCGAGTTCGGGCACGATCTGCCAGCCCTCGGTGCCGGCCTCCATCGCGTTGCCCCGGTGCTGAATCGTCACGATCGGTACGCCGGCGGCTCTGGCGCGTTCGCGGAGCCCGCCGATCACGGTGACGGTCTCCGCGGCCCGGTACGCGATCGCCACCAAGGTGTTCTGCATGTCGATCACGAGGAGCGCGGAGGCGTACGGCATGGGCCCACGCTAGCGGCCTCCTCCGGGCAGCGAGGTGATCCCGGAGAAACGGCCCACCTGGACCTGCCTCGGGGCATCCGGCCGTCAGCGGGATGCGGGCGGCGCCGCGCGTATCCGTATCAGCGCGGCGCCGAGCCCGAGCCAGACGGCGGCGAACAGCCACCCTGCCACCACATCCGTCACCCAGTGCACTCCGAGTAGAACCCGGCTCATCCCGACGGCTGCGGCCCAGCAGCCGAGCAGGACGGCTACGGCGGCGGTGCCAATGCTTCTGCCGGAGGTAGCGGCGCGGGCCCGGCGCAACCGCGCCCGGTGACCGATTGCTGCCACCAGCAGACCTGCCATCAGCGCGGACGTCGTCGCGTGCCCGGACGGGAAGGCGAACCCCGAGGCGTGCGTCGCCCAGTCGCCCACCGCCGGGCGGGGGCGTCCGATCGATTCCATCAGGCCGAAGCGCAGTGCCTGCCCGAGCAGCAGGAAGGCCAGGGCGCCTGCCGCGTACGCCAGGCGGTGGCGCATGTCCCGGCCGGCGGTCAGCCCGGCGGCCACGGCGGCGGCGTACGGGAACGCGCCCGTACCCGTCGCCGTGACAACCCTGGCCACGGTGACGAGAGCGGCGGGCCGATGGTGCAGGGACCAGGTGTGTGCGGCCCGGTCGATCGGCAGGACCGATCCGTGCCGGGCTGTGAGGACCACCGCCGTCAGGCCCAGGAGTCCGACGACCCCGATCAGTACGGCCCCGAGCGCCGTACGGATGCGAGGTGCGACCGGACCCTCGGCGAACCGTGTCTGCTCCATCGCCGAGGTCTCCCCGCTCATCGCGCCGCCACCAGCGGACGCAGCCGGCTGTCGCGCAGCCGTGCGACGGCCGGAGCGCAGCGCCGGGCGGCGACTGTCAGCGGCAGGGCTACGAGCGCGCCGGTGACCAGCCCGATGAGCACATCGTGCGGATAGTGCACACCGACCCAGACCCTTGACACCGCCATCAGCAGCGCCGCAGGCACGGCGACCGCACCGAGCCGACGGTCGGCCAGCAGGATCGCGACCATTGCGGCTGCCGCGATGGCGGCGTGATTGCTGGGGAAGGACCAGTCGCCCAGCGGCGGGCACACCTCCACGGTGACCGCATGCAGGGTCCGGCACGGCCGCTGTTCATGGACGGCGAGCTTCAGCAGATCGTTGGCCCCGTAGGCGGCCAACACGATCAGGGGCGCACAGAGCGCCATGGCCGCGCGGGCCGGGTCCCAGGCGCGGGACCGCCACCAGGCCGCGAGCATCAGCAGGGCGTAGAGCCCGAGGCCGTAGTCCGACCAGGCGTGGATCGTGGAGTCCAGAGCGGCGGGGGAGCGCCGTGCGAGTTCGGTGATCGAGGTGTAGAGGCCACCGTCGAGCGAGGTGGCGGCCGAGGCGAGCAGCATCAGCTCCGGTCTCCTTCGACGGCGCGCCTGCCGCGCGAGCGCAGCAGTTCGGCAGCGAGGGGGATGAGGGAGACGACGACCACGACGGCGACGATCGGCAGTAGGTAGCGGTCGACATTCGGCACCGACGACCCCAGCCCGTAGCCCGCGAGCACCAGCCCGACCGTCCAGATCGTTCCGCCGACGATCTGCCAGAGCGTGAACTGCCTGGCCGGCACGTTGAGCGCCCCGGCCAGGGGGTTGAGCACCGTACGCACCACGGGGACGAAGCGGGCCAGCACGATCGCGCGCGCATGGCCGTATCTGTCGAGCAGTTCCTCCGCGCGGTTCGCGCCCTCGTGCAGCCTCTTGGCCCGGCTCCGGGCCAGCAGGGCGCGGCCGCCGCGGCGGCCGATCCAGTATCCGGTCTGTGCGCCGAGCAGCGCGCCGATCACGGAAGCGATGAGCACCTGGGACAGGGCGAGATGGACCGGGCCGTGTGTGCCGGGCACACTGAGCAGTCCCGCGGTGAACAGCAGGGAGTCGCCGGGGAGGAAGAAGCCGACAAGCAGCCCTGTTTCGGCGAACAGCACGGCCGCGATGCCGAGTACGCCGAACGCGGCGAGCAGTGACCCCGCGTCCAGCAGGTTCACCGCTTGCGGCGCGGCCGCCAGTGAGAATACGGACACGGCGGAGGGCCTCCCATAATGGTGAGCGGGCGGTCCGGCGGGACGCCCGACTGACTACAGTGGTGTAGACGGTCTACATCACTGTAGACGCCCGAACCGGGAGGAGAGTTCCCATGTCCCAGGCGCAGGGGATATCGAGCGGGGATCCGGACCCGCTCGGGCCCGGTGAGACAAGCCCTCGACCGCACGGCGGGGCGGGCCCGGAGCCCGGTTCGGCGCCGAGTTCGGAGCGACGCCCGGCCGGGGAGCTGGAATCCACCGTCCTGGCGGCCCTCTGGGCGGCCGACGCCCCGCTCACCCCCGGTCAGGTGCAGGGCGCCCTCGGCGCACCCCTGGCCCGCACCACCGTCACCACGATCCTGACCAGGCTGTTCGAGAAGGGCACGGTCACCCGCACCCGTTCGGGGCGGGGCTTCGCATACACCCCCACCGAGGACGCGCCCGGCCTCACCGCCCGCCGTATGCACAGCGAACTGCAGAAGGAGGAGGACCGCAGCACCGTGCTGGCCCGATTCGTCTCGCAGCTCACCGACGAGGACGAGCAGCTGCTCAGGGAGCTGCTCGACGGAGACGCCCGATGATCTACGCCGTGTGGGTTCCGCTGCTGATGCCGTTCGTCGCGGTCCCCGCGGCCCGCCGCCTGGCGGATGCCCTGTCACCCGTGCGCGCCGTGCGGCTGCTCGCCTCGACGGCCGTCGGCCTCGCCCTGTTCAGCACGCTCGCCCTGGTGCTGCTCGTGGTGCCCGGCGCGACCCGGCTCTCCGCCGTGGCCGCGGTCGGCGAACTCGTGAAGCCGCTGGCCGACGTCGCACCCGACGTGACCGTCCCGCTCGCAGCTGCCGCAGTCGCCCTGCTGGCCGCGTGCGCCGTCGCAGTCGCCCGCACCGCCTGCCGCCACTGGGCGGAACTGCATCGCGCAGGCGTGCCGGCCGACGGCTCGGACGGTGAACTGACCGTTGTGCGCGACAGCCGCCCCGACGCCTATGCGTTGCCCGGGCTCCCGGGCAGTCCCGGCCGGATCGTCGTCACCACCGGAATGCTGCGCGCCCTGGACCCCGCCGAACGCGACGCCCTCCTCGCACACGAGCGCGCCCACCTGGCGGGTCGCCATCACCTCTTCCTCGCCGCAGTCGAACTGGCCGCCCTCTGCCACCCCGCGCTGCGCTCGCTGCGCGCACCCATGGGCTACGCGCTGGAGCGCTGCGCCGACGAGACGGCCGCCGCGGCGGTCGGCGACCGGCGGGTCGCGGCGCGCGCGATCGGCCGAGCCGCGCTCGCCGCGCGCGCTGCCGAAGGAACCGAGAGCCGTCCCCGCGTGGCGCTCGCCGCAACAGCGGGGCCGGTACCGCGCCGGGTAGAGGCGCTGCTCGGCCGGGCGACCCCCCGACCGCGCGTCGGCCGTGCGGCCGCGGCGGCACTGCTGGCGTGCCTGGCCCTGTCCGGAGCGGCCGCACTCGACGCGACACATGATCTGCACAGCAGCATCGAGGTGGCGCAGGGCGAGAGCCCGCAGCACTGAGACCGCACGGCGCGGGTGTCCTTCCTGCGGGCGCCGACCGTGTGTGGCCGGGGCAACTCCTCGCCGACGGCCGGGGGTCCAGGGCGCGATGCCTGCCATCGAGCCATGCCCTCAACCGACGGCGGCGTGGTTACACTGTGCGCCATGGGCTCGTACTACTTCTTCCGCTGATTCCGGGCATGGACGCCGCCGCGCGACGCTGAGCGTCGCCGAGTGACCCGTACGGTCACCAGCGCGTGCCGCGCATCCCTTCTTTCCGCCCGCCGGACACCCCCGCCCCGCAGCGCCCCTTCCGTGCGCCGTCGAGGGCACGTCACCTCAGGGAAGCCCACCCATGCCCGTCCAGCACGATCGCGCCCAACTGACCTTGAAGGACGTCTCCAAGGCGTACGGAGACCGAACCGTCCTCGACCAGGTGTCGCTCACCGTCCGCCCCGGCGACCGCGTGGGCGTGATCGGTGAGAACGGCTCCGGGAAGTCCACACTGCTCCGGCTGATGGCCGGGGCCGAGAAGCCGGACACCGGCGACGTCACCGTCCGGTTCCACGCCGGCATCGGCCATCTCTCCCAGACCCTCGCGCTCGGCGCCGCCCACACCGTGCAGGACGCCGTCGACGCGGCACTCGCCGAGCTGCGTGAACTGGAACAGCGGATCCGCACCGCGGAAGCCGTACTGGCCGGGTCCGAGACCCCCGACGATGCCGAACTCGCCGCGTACGGCGACCTGTTGACAGCGTATGAGGAACGCGACGGCTACCGGGCCGAAGCCCGGGTCGACGCCGCACTGCACGGGCTCGGGATCGGCCACCTCACCGGTGACCGCTCCCTCGGCACCCTGTCCGGCGGCGAACAGTCCAGGCTCGCACTCGCCTGCGTGCTGGCCTCCGCCCCCGAATTGCTGCTGCTCGACGAGCCCACCAACCACCTCGACCTCCATGCCACCAACTGGCTCGAGGACCACCTGCGCGCCCACCGCGGAACCGTCGTCGTCATCACCCACGACCGAGCCTTCCTGGAGCGCACCACCACCGTGATCCTGGAGGTCGACCGGGATCTGCGCAGCGTCGTCCGCTACGGGGACGGCTGGGACGGCTACCGCAGCGCGAAGGCCGCCGCCCGCCGCCGCTGGGCCCAGGACCACCAGGCATGGCTGGACGAGCTGGCCCGTACCCAGGAACTCGCCGACGCGGCGGGCCGACAGCTGGCCGGCACCGGAAAGGACCCCCACGAGGGCTGGGGCAAACACCGCCGCTCGCACGAGGCCAAGCTGTCCGGACAGGTCCGAGCGGCCAGAACCCGACTGGAGGAGCTGGGGCGGTCACCCGTGCCGGCCCCGCCCCGACCGCTGCGCTTCACCGCCGAACTGACCGTGGCGGCGGACGGCGAACCGCACCAGGGACCGCTCGCCGAACTCGACTCCATCGTGGTCGGCGACCGGCTCGACATGCCTGCCTGGCAGGTGACTGCGGGACAGCGACTGCTGGTCACCGGCCCCAACGGCGCCGGGAAGACCACTCTGCTGCGGGTCCTGGCCGGAGACCTCCGCCCCGACCGCGGCACGGTCCGACGTCGGGCCAGGATCGGCTACCTCCCGCAGGAACTTCCCGCCGGGCCGACCCGCCGTACGCTCCTGGCGACCTTCGCCGCCGGGCGTCCCGGCCACCCCGAAACCTGGGCGGAACACCTGCTCGCCCTGGGCCTGTTCCGGCCGGCGGACCTGACGGTGCCCGTCGCCGCTCTCTCCGTCGGTCAGCAACGACGGCTCGCCATCGCCCGGCTGGTCACCCGCCCGGCCGATCTGCTGGTGCTGGACGAGCCGACGAACCACATCGCGCTCGACCTGGTGGAGGAGCTGGAGGCTGCGCTGGCGCAGTACACGGGAGCGGTGGTCGTGGTGTCGCACGATCGCAGCTTCCGCAGCAGGTTCGTCGGCGACAGACTGGAGCTCCGTGCCGGACGACCGGTCGCCGGGACCTGCACATAGAGTTCGAGCGGCACGACCGACGCGAGACGAGCCCCCGGAGCGGCTGCTGTGAGAGTGATCATTTTCGGTGCCACCGGGATGGTGGGCCAAGGTGTACTGCGGGCCTGCCTGCTCGACGACCGGGTCGAGAGCGTCCTGATCGTCGGCCGTACGCCGGCGGGCGTGCGGCATCCCAAGGTCCGTGAGGTCGTCCACCGCGACTTCACGGACTTCTCGGCGATCGACGCCGAACTCACCGGCCTCGACGCGTGCTTCTTCTGCCTCGGCGTCACCTCGGCCGGTCTGAGCGAGGAGGAGTACTCCCGCATCACGTACACGTACACCCTGGCCGCGGCCCGTGCGGTCGCCGCCCACAATCCGGGGCTGACCTTCACGTACGTGTCCGGGGAAGGCACGGACAGCAGCGAGAAGGGCCGCACCGCGTGGGCGCGGGTCAAGGGGCGCACCGAGAACGAGCTCCTGGCGATGGACTTCCACGCGTACATGTTCCGGCCGGGCTACATCCAGCCACTGCACGGCGCGACATCGAAGACCGCCATGTACCGCTGGATGTACCGCGGTGTCTCCTGGCTGTACCCGGTGCTCCGGCGGATCATGCCGAACCATGTGACGACCACCGACAACATGGGGCGCGCCATGATCGCCGTCGTCGGCCGGCATGGCTCCGGCGAACACATCCTGCGCAGCCAGGAGATCAACCGCGCGGCCGGGGCGTAGCCTCTCGGCGTCCGTCCCGGACGTGTTCCGCCAGCCGTTCGACGAAGACCCGCTGGCCCGCGACGAGACGCTCCGCCGCCTCATCCGGCGTGCACCAGGCGAACCGGTCGATCTCCGGGAACTCCTTCTGCACGCCGGACCCCCGGGGCCACTCCATGGTGAAGGTCCCGGGCTCGGCACGCGCCGGATCGACATCGGCCTCCATCGCCCACACGACCACCGACTTGCCACCGGTCTGACGGGACTCACCGAGCGGCACCCACACACCGTCCGGTGCCGGATGGCCGAACTCCTCCTCGAACTCCCGGCGGGCAGCGGCCTCGGGCTCCTCATCGGGGCCGTACTCCCCCTTGGGCACCGACCACGCCGCCGCCTCGCGCCGCGCCCAGAACGGGCCGCCCATGTGCCCGATGAACACCTCGAACCCGGCGCCCCCGTCCGTGGACCGGAACAGCAGAAGACCCGCACTGCGCTTCTGAGACGACATACCGTCAAGTCTCCCCAATGATCACGTGTGTCATCGAGTCGCCGCACCCTGTTTCCCCTGAGGTTCCCGAGGCCCCCTGGTGCCTGGCGGTACGCGCGGCCATGCTGTCCGCCGACAGCGCTTACTGCCCGCCCAACCACCGCCATTCCGGGAGGATCTGTGGGACCTGGCATAGTCGGCAGAGCAACGCGACCCCTCGTACTGCTTGCGACGGTGTCCGCGATGACGGTGGGGGCCATCGCCCCCGCCGTCGCCGATTCGACCCCCGACCCCCGTCCCCGTAACTCCGCCGAGGTCCTCAGACCCGTCGCGCCACCGGCCGCGAGCAACGCCGTCGGAGCGCCCCGATCCGTCGTGGACGGCGACGGCATCGAGACGGCCCGTACATCCCGCCCGATCGCACCCGGCATCCGTCTCAGCTCCTACGACCGGCTCGAATCGGACAAGTGGCTGCGGGTCGACTCCCTCTCCGTCGACCTCGACGGCAGCGGCGCGCAGGCCGACTACCTCTCCACCGGCAAGGTGTCCGACCGGCGTACGGTCTCCGAGCTCGCCGCCGGACACGACGCCGGCCCCGGCCGCCGGACCGTCGCCGCGATCAACGCCGACTTCTTCGACATCAACCAGACCGGTGCGCCCGAGGGCGTCGGCATCAAGGACGGCACGACCGTCCAGTCCCCGGCCCCCGGAGTCAACCGGGCCGTCGGCATCGGCCCGGACAGCGCGGGCCGCATCCTGAACCTGTACTTCGAGGGCACGCTCACCCTGCCGTCCGGGCAGCAGCCGCTCGCCGCGTACAACGCCGCCAATGTGCCGACCGGGGGAGTGGGCGCGTACACCTCGGCCTGGGGAACCGCCGACCGCGCACTGACCGTGGACAACGCAACACCGGTCGCCGAAGCGGTGGTACGGGACGGCAAGGTCGTGTCCGTGTCCCCCACCCCCGGCTCGGGCGCCGTCCCCGACGACACCACGATCCTCGTCGGCCGCGAGGCCGGAGCCAATGCGGTCAAGGCGCTCCAGCCCGGCGACCCCGTATCGCTGACCTACCGCGCACGCACCGACGGCGGCCCCGTACCGCGCACCGCCGTCGGCGGCCGGGAACTCCTCGTCGTCGACGGCGTCGCCCAGAACCACGACGGCGAGGGCAACAACACCGCCGCGCCCCGCACCGCCGTCGGCTTCTCCCAGGACGGCCGCACGATGCAGATCCTCACCATCGACGGCCGCCAGGCCGACAGCGGTGGCGTCACCCTCACCGAACTCGGCCTGATGATGCGGCGCGCCGGCTCGTACAGCGCACTGAACCTGGACGGCGGCGGCTCCTCCACCCTCGTCGCCCGCCGGCCCGGCAGCGACGCGCTCCAGGTGGAGAACAGCCCCTCCGACGGCACCGAACGCACCGTACCCAACGGTCTCGCACTCACCGCCCCCGACGGCAGCGGCCGCCTCGACGGCTTCTGGGTCGACACCCGCACACCGGCCGGCTCCGCACCGGGCGTCGACCCGGTCAAGGGCGGCCACCCCGAGCGGCTCTTCCCCGGGCTCACCCGGCGCCTGACCGCGACCGGATACGACGAGACGTACGGCCCCGCCACCGGAACCCCGCGCTGGCGCACCACCCGTGGCGACGCCGGAACGGTCGACGGCAACGGCCTCGTCACCGCGCGCCGCAGCGGCACCACGGACGTCCGCGCCGAACGCGGAACCGCCCACGGCAGTACCACACTGACCGTTCTCGACGAGCTGGCCCGGATCGAACCGACCACCCGGCGGGTGGGCCTCGCGGACGCCGAAGCCATCGGCACCTTCGGCATCGTCGGACTCGACGCGCAAGGCACCAGCGCCCCCGTCGAACCGCGCGACGTCACCCTCGACTACGACCACGCCCTCTTCGACGTACGCGACGACAGCCAGGGCAACTTCACCGTCACCTCACGCACCGGCAACGGCGCCGGGCAGATCAAGGCGACCGTCGCGGGCGTCACCACCGCCCTCGCGGTCAGCGTCGGCCTCACCGAGCAGGCCGTCTCCGACTTCGACGACGCCGGATCCTGGAAGTTCAGCCAGGCCCGGGCGAGCGGCTCCCTCTCCGCCACCTCCGACGGCCACACCGGCACCGGTCTCAAGCTCAGCTACGACTTCACCCAGTCGACCGCGACGCGCGCCGCCTACGCCGCGCCGCCCCAGCAGGTCGCCGTGCCCGGCCAGCCCCAGTCGTTCAAGCTCTGGATCAAGGGCGACGGCAAGGGAGCCTGGCCGACACTGCACCTGAAGGACGCAGCGGGCTCCGACCAGTTGCTCCGCGGACCGTACGTCACCTGGACCGGCTGGCGGCAGGTCACCTTCGCCGTGCCGGCGGGCGCGGCCACGCCGCTCAGCGTGTACCGCTTCTATCTCGCCGAGACCGCGGCCGCCCAGCAGTACACCGGTGAGATCGTCATCGACGACCTCACCGCCCAGGTGCCCCCCACCGTCGACCTGCCCGAACAGAAGGCGCCCGTAGACCCGTTGATCGATCCGGCGGCGGTCACCGAACACCGGGACTGGCAGTTCGCGGTCATGTCCGACGCCCAGTTCGTCGCCCGTGACCCGGACAGTGCGATCGTCGCCCAGGCCCGGCGCACCCTGCGCGAGATCAAGGCCGCGCACCCCGACTTCCTGGTCATCAACGGTGACCTCGTCGACGAGGGATCACCCGCGGACCTCGCCTTCGCCCACCAGATCCTGACCGAAGAACTCGGCGACTCACTGCCCTGGTACTACGTGCCCGGCAACCACGAGGTGATGGGCGGGAAGATCGACAACTTCATCACCGAATTCGGTCCTGCCCAGCGGACGTTCGATCACAAGGGCACCCGCGTCATCACACTCGACACCTCCGGCCTCACCCTGCGCGGCGGCGGCTTCGCCCAGATCAAGGAACTGCGTGCCCAGCTCGACGCGGCAGCCGAGGACCGCGACATCGACTCGGTGATGCTGATCGAACACGTACCGCCGCGCGACCCGACCGTTCAGAAGGGCAGCCAGCTGGGAGACCGCAAGGAGGCGGCACTGGTCGAACAGTGGCTCGCCGACTTCCGCCGTGCAACAGGCAAGGGAGCCGCGTTCATCGGCAGCCACGTCGGGGTCTTCCACGCCTCGCACGTCGACGGTGTGCCCTATCTGATCAACGGCAACTCCGGCAAGGCGCCGGCCGGCCCGGCGGACGAGGGCGGCTTCACCGGCTGGTCCCTCGTCGGCGCGGACCACGTCTCGCGCGGCGAACAGGCCGCCGCCCGGCAGAAGCCGTGGCAGGGCGCGCCCGACTGGGTCTCCGTCCAGACCAGGGCGCATGTCGACGCGCTGACCCTCGACGCGCCGTCCGTCCTCGCTGCCGGGAACACCGCGAAGGTCACGGCGACGGTCACCCAGGGCGCCCGCAGCGTTCCGGTCGCGTTCCCGCTGGCCGCCGACTGGACCGGGTCCCCGAACGTCCGTATCGGCGACCGTGACGGCGCCCGCCACCGGCACGTGGCGGTCTTCGACCCGGCCACCGGCACGCTCACGGCCCTCCGACCGGGCACGGTCACGCTCGCGGTGACGGTCAACGGGACGACGCAGCGGACGCAGATCCACATCGCGGCGGCGGCCGCCGCTTCGGCGGCCTGACCGACGGCCCCGCCCGCAACCCACGTGTGGACACATCGGTCCCGCACCCGGCCCTCCGCGGAGAGCCGGGTGCGGGACCTTTGCTTGCACCGTGCCTTACACCTTGCGGTAGGAGTACGCCTCCGACGCAGCGGCCTCCACCGCAGCGAGATCGCCGCCCGCCGACGCGGTGACCAGCGCGGCCACCGCACCCTCGATGAACGGCGCGTCCACCAGGCGTGTCCCGTCAGGCAGTTCGTCGCCCTCGGCCAGCATCGACTTGACCGTGAGCACCGCGCTGCCGAGATCGACCAGCACCGCGATCCCCACGCCGCCGTCGACGGAACGGGCGGCTTCGGCGATCAGCTCCGCACTGGTGCCGAGCCCACCCGTCTGCGTGCCACCGGCCGCGGCCACCGGTGCCGTCGCACCACCGGCCGCCAGTCCCCTGGCCAGCTCGGCGACCGCCTCGGCGACCGGCCCGCTGTGCGAGACCAGCACGATCCCGACCTGCTTCTCCTCGCTCATGCGTCGCCCCCGTTCTCCGCACCGGTGCCGCTCGTCCCGGCCAGTGCGGCGATCAGCAGTGCCGAGGACGTGGCCCCCGGGTCCTGGTGCCCGATGCTGCGCTCACCGAGATAGCTCGCCCTGCCCTTGCGGGCCTGCATCGGTACAGTGGCGGCGGCGCCCGCCTCCGCCGCGTCCCGGGCCGCTCCGGGCGACGTCCCGAGCGCCGCGGCGCCCGGCAGCAGCGCATCGAGCATGGTCTTGTCCCCGGGGTGCGCCCCGCCCAGCTGGGCGACGGCCGCGACACCCACGGCGAACGCCTCGGCCAGCTGCTCCTCCGTCACCGCGGGCAGATCGCCCAGTGCCTTCCCCGTACGCCGCAGCAGCGTCCCGTACAACGGCCCCGATGCCCCGCCGACCGTCGAGATCAACTGCCGTCCCGCAAGCATCAGTACGGCCCCCGGCGTCTGCGGGGACTCCTTCTCCAGGACCGCGGTCACCGCGGCGAATCCGCGCTGCATATTGCTGCCGTGATCGGCGTCCCCGATCGCCGAGTCGAGTTCGGTGAGGTGATCCGCCTCGCGGTCCACCGCGGCTGCGGCTGCGGCCATCCAACGGCGGAAGAAGTCGGCGTCCAGCACAAGATCTCCTTGTCCCTGAAACATCGTCATGGGTGAACGGGCGGACGTTCTCAGCGGCCCCAGCGGAGGGCGGGTGTCTCCACCGGCGCGTCCCAGAGCCGCAGCAGCTCCTCGTCGAGCTGGCACAGCGTCACCGAACACCCCGCCATGTCGAGCGAGGTCACATAGTTCCCCACGAGCGTACGAGCCACGGCGACATGCCGCTCGGACAGCACCCGCTGCACCTCGGCATTGAACCCGTACAGCTCCAGCAGGGGCGTCGCCCCCATCCCGTTGACCAGCACGAGCACCGGACTGGTCGGCTGCAGATCATCCAGCACCGCGTGCACCGCGAAGTCGGCGATCTCCCGCGACGTCATCATCGGACGTCGTTCCCGCCCCGGCTCACCGTGGATCCCGATCCCCAGCTCCAGCTCGCCGGACGGCAGATCGAAGGTGGGGGAGCCCTTGGCGGGGGTGGTGACGGAACTGAGCGCCACCCCGAAGCTCCGTGACGCCTCGTTCACCTGCCGGGCGATGGCCTCCACCCGCTCCAGCGGTGCACCCTCGTCGGCTGCCGCCCCCGCGATCTTCTCGACGAACAGCGTCGCACCGGTCCCGCGCCGCCCCGCCGTGAACAGACTGTCCGTCACCGCCACGTCATCATTGACGAGCACCTTGGCGACCTGCACGCCCTCGTCCTCGGCGAGTTCGGCGGCCATCTCGAAGTTCAGCACGTCACCGGTGTAGTTCTTGACGACGAACAACACCCCGGCGCCACTGTCGACCGCGGCGGCGGCGCGCACCATCTGGTCAGGGACGGGCGAGGTGAACACTTCACCGGGACAGGCGGCGGACAGCATCCCCGGCCCGACGAACCCGGCATGCAACGGCTCATGCCCGGACCCACCCCCGGAGACGAGCGCCACCTTGCCGGCGACGGGAGCGTCGCGCCGCATGACGACACGGTTGTCGACATCCACGGTCAGTTCGGGGTGAGCGGCGGCCATTCCGCGCAATGCGTCCGCAACGACGGTCTCCGGGACGTTGATCAGCATCCTCATGGGTACCTCCTGATGAGATGAGCAGGCGAGCTGCTGAGCAGAATTTGCAGGTCAGAGCATGTGGTGCGAATTGTTGATCTTGGCGGTTCATGGCGGCGAAGGGCGGTTCCGTGCGGTACTGATGCTGACTCGATGCCGACTTTCCTGATGCGTTGTCAGGTTGGACAAAGTTGAGTGCGCGTTGCGCGTGCACATTTACATGTCAAGTATCAACGGGCGGATGAGGCTCCGCACGGGTCTCGACAGCGACTTCCTGGGCAGGGTGGAGGTGAACGTGCTTCTCGGGGTAGTTGAGTGGTCGGTTGCAGTCAGGGAGACCGAAGGCTGTCTGGTCCTGTCGGCCCAGCGGCGTGTTCGCGTTCCTGTACGAGCGGATGCAGGCGGGAACGGTTGGCCCCGTACTCATCGTGCTGCATGACGGCCACGTGGTCGGCGCCATCGGCCCCATGGGGACCAGGATCGATCCCGGCGGTGCCGCGTGGCTGCTGCCCCAGTGCTTCGGGGTGCTGCCGCAGCGTCGGGGGCATGGCCGTGGCAGGGGCCTGTGGCGCGCGGCGATGCACTGGGGGCACCAGCACGGTGCCGCCTACCAACTCCTGCAGACCGAGGCAGGCGGCGCATCAGACCGCCTGTGCGCGACCGAAGGACTCACGTCGCTAGGGTTCGTCAACCAGACGGATGTATGACCCGGTCCGGCTCCGGGCGACGGCGGGGCGCCATCAGCTGGCTGGCGGAAATGAGGAGGAGACCGGCGAACAAGAAGGCGATTTCGCCGAAGAAGCGGATATCCCAGGAGGGGCTCGGCAGGATTCGGAAGTCGAAGAGGCCTTGTAGGACAAGGGACGTGCCAATCAGCAGGCCACCGAGGCCGTGGAGGTGGGGCCTGGTGACGTGGCGGCGAGCCGTTGGCAGGATCCACCCCGTTCGGAGCGTCACCAGCCCCACTGCGATCGCCAGCAGGCCCATGAGCATGCCCGCTCCTACCACCCATGACATGAGGGCAGCTCCGTTCTCCGATCGGGTGAGGTCCGGAACGCGCGTAACACCCGCTCCGGAGATGCCCGCATCATCGCCAGACTCGGTGGGGCCTGGCAATGCCGGACCCAGGCAAGCCCTCGGTCGAACGGACCCCGCCGGGTCAGCCCGCTGACCGACAGCGCTCCGACGACGGGGCTCTCTGCGCAGCGGAGCGACATTCACCTTCGAGGATGCTGAAGATCATGGAGTCCCGCCAGCCGTCGCGGATGAGCGCCGTGTGGCGGAGACGTCCCTCGTACGTCATACCGATCTTGGCCAGCACCCGTGAGGAGCCGAGATTCCGCGGGTCACAGGTCGCGTAGATCCGGTGAAGCCCCAACTCGTCGAACCCGTATGAGAGAAGCTGCCGCCCGATTTCTGTGCCGACGCCCTGCCCCCATTCCCGCGGATGCACGATGTACGTGATCTCGCCCTGGCGCTGACTATGGCTGCGGACATGCAGCTCGCCCATGCCCACCACGTCCCGCCCGATGCGAGCGACATGGGGGAACCGGCACTGAGGGGTGTCCGACCAGGCTTTGGCCGCGGATCCCACGAAGTCCCGTGTCTGGTCCTCTGTGTTCGGCCCCCAGGACTGGTAGCGGCACACCTCCGGGAGGCACGCCCACGCGTGAATGGCCGGCCAGTCCTCCAAAACGATCTTGTCTAAGGTTACCGAGCGCTGACTCATAAGACGATCATGTTCGTCCCGGCACGCTGTCTTCAAGACCAAGCTCTCAACCGTGCTCATATTCGCCATCGGCGGTTTCGCCGACGCCCGGCTCGACCCGCGAGGCACTCCCGGTGCTGGTCAGTTCTCGGGTTCCGGCCCGCGACCACTCCCTGGTTCAGGCCCCGGGGAGTCGATCTCCTTGCACCGGATCGCTTGTGCCGCCGAGGAGCAGTACAACCGGCCCCGCTGTGCCCACGGCTCATGCCTTGAAAAGGACGGTCGGAACCATGAACTGCCCTGAAGCGCTCGAACGGCGCCGGGCGAGGCGTCATCCATTCGGCCCGCAGTGGTTGCTGGTGTGCGTCGTTGGAGGTGGGCTGTCAGTGCGCCTGCCGATAGTCGCCGGCGCCAGGAGCGGCCCGCCGAACGGGCTGGGCCGGCCCCACCGACCCACACGAGAGTTGGAGATTTCCATGCCGTACCGCAAGGGACAGCAAGTGGAGTACCGCGACCAGCAGGACGAGCTTCAGCGGGGCGAGATCCGCAGTGCTGAGGGCAGCGGGGCGCAGACGCGCTACGCCGTCCAGAACGAGGCGACCATGCGCGAAGACAAGGTCAGCGAGCACCAGATCGAGCGAGAGCTGTAACAACAGCTTTGCCGAAGCGGCCGCCGTTGCACGCAAAGTGCAACGGCGGCTGCTTGTGTTTCATCGCAGCTGGGGCCCGGCCACGGACATTCGGGCTCGCTCACTCCCGAGTACCCAGGCCGCCGAAGCGTCCCGCAAGTGGGGCGCTGGGTCTGGAGAAGTCAAGGCCCGGCGCTGTCACCACCGCGTGCAGCGCAGGGCCATCAAGGCCACATCGTCGCGGATCCGACCGTCGGTCCATGAGCGCAGGTCGTCCAGCACGCGGTCGAGCAGGGCGCCCGGATCGTTCTCGCCGATGCCTCGGAGGCGCTCGGCGACCGGGTAGAAGTGACCCTGCCGATTGCGGGCTTCGGAGGTGCCGTCGGTGAAGAGGAGCAGCAGGTCACCGGGCTGGAAGGGGACCTTTTGCAAGCGGTAACAGTCACCGGCCAGCTCGCACAACCCCAGCGGTGGCGCGGCTATCTCGGGCGTCAGCTCGGTGACGGTCCCCTCGCGGTGGCGCAGCAGTGGCGGGGGATGGCCGCAGTTGACGATGACGGCCGCGTGGTCTTCCTCCGGTGCCGTGGCGACCAATATCGCCGTGGCGAATTCTTCGCTCCGGCCGCGCCGGGCAATCGCGCCGTCGAGTCGTGTGGCCACGCTTTCCAGGCCGGGTTCGGTTCGGGCCACGTCACGGAAGACGCCGAGGATGTCGGCGGCGACCTCCACTGCTTCGAATCCCTTGCCGCGGACGTCGCCCAGCAGCACCCGGACGCCGAACTTGGTCTCCAGCAGGTCGTACAGATCCCCGCCGATTCGAGCATCCGGCTCCGCAGCGGCATAGCGCACCGCCACCTGCAGACGGCCGACCCGGGATGGGAGCGGGCGCAGCAGGGCCCTCTGAACCGCCTCAGTAATGTTGTGCAACCGGGCCGCCGCTTGCTCTTCTCTGTGCATTAGGGCGATAACGCCCGAAGTGACGGCTGCGGCCAGCACAACGCAGCCCGCGGAGCTCACGTGGATCACTGTCGGCACACTTGGGTTCACCCGGGCGAGTACGAACACCAGGACGATTGCGAGAACACCCGCAGCCAGCGGAGCCCAAACCCTCCGGGCTCCAACCGCAGCCAGCACCGGCACCGAAATCAGAACCGGGGAAAGAGTGCTGTCCGGCCCGGACAGCAGATCGACAACCAGGCACGCCAAAATCATCAAACAGCCGAGGCCGAGGAGGAACTTCACGCCGAGGGGCAGCTGCACCCACCTGTGGCGCTCGTACCAGGCAACCATGGGTGTCCCCTCTGTCCAGGGCTCTCCCCTCCCAATGTTCCGGGCCGCGTCGTCATCCCGCCAGCTGGTGAGTAGTGGCGGTAAAGCGCGCGAACCAGGCCCACTGCGCCTACGGCTCGCACCTCGACGATTGCTGCTGCACCGTGAACTGTCTCGAAGCGCTCTACGAGAAGTCCACCGCCCCGGTCGGCTCGCCCCGGCGGCCGAGTCGTGACCGCACCCGGGCCGGTCCGCGGCCACCGCGCTTGCGCGGGACGGGATTGTCCGGGCTCCCCCGAGCATTGGCGAGACGAGCGGTGGCGGACCCCTCCCGATCAGCGCGGACACGGTCCGGACACCGGCCGACGCCGCCAGCGGCCGGCGAACGCGATCGAGTGGAACGCCTCTCCCGGGCCGCTCCAGGTCAGCGCCACGTGCGCAGCTGGTCAGCGATCTGCTCCCATTTTGGGCGGGTCGGGTCGTAGTCCACGAGCCGGACTGTACGTAACGGGACACATATGGGCATAGATGTGAGCAGGCATACCGATGCCCGGGTCGCGCAGGGGCTGCAAACCGCCCCCGGACGGGACAGTGGCGCGGGCCGTGTCCGCCTTGCCGAGGCCGGCCACCCGACGGTGGCGCTGCCTCTCCCTACCCATGACCCGAGGAAGTCGGAGCACCCGACTTGACGCCGGGCCGCAATCATCATCCACAGCCGACCCAGCTCAGCCGACCCGATTGAAACGCGGAAATCACGGCATCTGCGCTCCAGGAACCGCAAATCGGGCGCCACCAAACACCTTCTCCGGGAACACAATGAAGTGTGTGGGCATCGCTACGGCGAGATGCTGGAGAGCACGGCCGTCGGAGGAGGCGCGGCGCTGAGATGCCCATTGTTTCCGCTCCGGGGCCAGGGGCGGGCGGATGAGTGAGTGCCTACGAAAGGACCGCCATGAGTGCCGGAGAGAAGGCCAAGGCCAAGGCGGAGCAGGTTGTCGGGAAGGCTGTGAGGAAGGTGGCCCACGCGGTGGGCAACGAGACCACCGCAGCCAAGGGAGCCGCGCTGGAGGCCCGGGGCAAGGCCCGGGACATCAAGGAGAGGTCGAAGGACAGCTTCAGGCGCTGACCACGCCACGTCGTGGGCGGAGCCAGTGCACCCGTGCGCACAAGGAATGAACTCTGATGACCGTGGGCCCTGACAAGTCCTGGTACCGCACTTGCTTGCCCTCGGTCCGATCATCAGCAGGTCAGAGGTGAGTTCGATGTCCGAGATGCCCCCGCACGAACCGAGGGACGACAGGCAATCCCGCAGCCCGGCATGCCGCCGTCGCGCGGGTACCGAACCCCTCACCGCACGCAGCGACCTGGTCCTGCGTACGGTCCTGTCCACAGCCGCACTGGTCGTCTTCGCCCTGGCGACCGCGGGGTTCGCGTGGTGGGCGACCTCCTCAAGCACGGATTCTTCTCCCAGCTCGACCGTCCTTGGCGTGCTCGCGGCAGTCTGCGGGGTGCTCCTCCTCGTGGCGGTCCTCGACCTGGCGGTCATCCGCCGACGGCGATCGGGGCAACGTAGCTGAAGCAGATCAGTGGTACCGACCGGTGGAACTCGCGGACCGTTTCGTGTCGCCGTACGTCCTAGGGCATGCGTTCGATTACAGCGTCGCCGCCATGGCCGAGCCCCCACCGCTCTGCCCGGTCAGGGCCGAGGCCGCGGCCGCCGCGATGGGCGGCGGGCTCAGGAAGCCGCCAGCGTCACGAGAGCCAAGGCCGCGCGGTCCGGGGGATTCCCCCTCGATCAGATCGAACAGGACGAAAACACTTGGCGGCTGCGCTTACGTTCGCCTGTGCGCGCCGGGGATCTGACCCGTCACGGCGCTTCGGCAGGTGTGGGTCCGCCAGGGAACTGGCGGGAGTGCGGACGTTTGCCTCACGCGCCACCGGAGGCAGCAGGAGGGACACCCGACAGGTCGGGCTGAAGTATCTGCCGTACCAGATTCATCTTCACCCCACCCGGTGCCTGGCCAGTGGACGAGTCTTTGCACCCGAACCGTGGCGCACGCCTTTCAGGAACGCGTCGAGTGCTTCCTCCGCTGTCCGTTTCGGGTGCCAGCCGAGGAGATCCCGGGCGCGTCCGCAGTCCATTGTCGGCAGCCGCAGGACGGCGTCGAACAGGTACGGCGAAGCGGGCACCGCGTGGGCTTGCCACGCGGCAGAGAGTGCGGTGCGCATGAGATTCCGTGGCACCTTGACCAGCCGTGCGCCGAGTTGTGTCCCTAGAGCGTTGGCGTCGATCACGGGTTGCGCGGCGAGATTGAACGCACCGCGTACGTCATCGCGAACCGCCACAAGGTAGGCCTGAGCGGCATCGTCGGTATGGAGCACCTGGAAGCGCAGCCCTTGGAGATCCGGCACCCAGGGCAACAGGTCGGGACGGAGTAGCGGACCCGGAACGAATCGCCCGACGAAGATGCGGCGCTGTTCGCTGGCCGCCGGTTCTTGGAACAGGAACCCCGGCCGCATCCGCACGACGCGGATATCCGGGTTCTCCAGTTCGTAGGTGTCGAGCACCCGTTCCACGTAGGCCTTTTCGCGACAGTACGCGGCGTCGGGCCACCCGTGCGTGGGCCACTCCTCGTCGACACCCGGTTCGCTCTTCGGACCTGGCGAGTAGGCGCCGACAGACGAGGCGTACACCAGTGCAGGCACGCCCGCCTCACGGACCGCCTCGAAGACACGCATCGATCCCGCGACGTTGTTGTGCCAAGTCACCACCGGGTCGTGCGTCGGCTGAAAGCGCCAGGCCAGGTGGACCACGACGTCAGCACCCGTGAAGTAGGAGCGGAGCTCGCCTGCGCTGCCCAACTGCGACAGGTCCACGACGCCCCAGGCGGCCTTGGGTAGCGAGAGCGCGGGGAGTCTACGCGCCAGACCGAGTATCGACGCGATCGACTCGTCTGCCGCGAGGGCCTTCATCACGCTGATGCCGACGTTTCCGGTAGCGCCGGTGACGACGACCCGCAGTCCTGACCTGGCGTTCATCACATCCTCCGTTTCCACTCAATCCGAACTACAAGTCGCCGCCCGGTACTGGAGGGTCCGGTGAGTATTCGTGCAGTCGGGAATTCCGAGCGACCAGGAAATGGGCACGACGGCCATGTCGGAATCCCTTCGTTCCGACATCCTTGATCGAGCAAGCCGACACTCCTCACTCGTGCGGCCGATGCACCCGCATCATTTGGAATTGTTACGCCCAAATCCCGGATGTGGGCATCCAGTGCCGAGTACAGGATGCGCTGCTCCGTTACCTGACCGCAGAGGACGATATGTTCAACTGGCTGAGCAGATAGGCCAGGGGAGTCTCGTAAAAGATCGAGTGTCTTGCCTTGATGACAAAAAGCGATGTCTCGTTCGGGCGCAAAGGCTCGACCAGGTCACCGTGTGCACCAGCCAAGGCCGCTGCCACAATCTCGCCGTGATGTGAGCGCCATTGACCGAAATTGTCGTTGGCGTAGATGACGAGGACATTCCGTTGCTGGGCCGCCTCTATGAGTCGCACAATTCGGGGAGCTGTACGCTCTGCCGATGAGATAAGTAGTTCTGCATCGGGATGCTCATAATTGTTGATCATATCGATCACGATGAGCGCCGCCTTTCCCATAGGTCCATGGTGACACTCTTCAGGGCATTCGGGCCTCCCGAGAGACTCTCACCGAGCTGGGTCAGGTTCCCCGCATACTCGACCGAATGGAGCGCCGTCGGCTGATCGACGTCACGCACCGGTAGGGGCATGAGCCCTTATTTGACGGCGAGTCGGCACTTTCCTACCGTTCGGTAGGTGGTCGCGTTGCCGTCGGTGGCGGGGCCATACCGGTCGCGGTCGAGCGCGGCTTCGAGGTCGTGGGCCTTGCCGTCGCGGGAGTCGAGAGCTAGCTGGTGGACTGCATGCTCGGCTGGCTGGAGACGTTCGGCGCGCATGGAGATGGCCCGGACACGGTGCGTTGGAGTCCGAGGCTCGCGAGGGTTTGTCTGCGCGGCGGACTGGGCGATGAGGCACCCCACGGGGACCGACGGGTCGGCGATTCGACCCAGGATGACGTCGAAGAATGCCTCGACCGCGCGTACCGGATCACCGGGGTGCGCCGCGAGCGCCTGCTCGTACTGTGCGCCGTAGTTCGACGCGTACCGGTCGAGGCACTGGCCGAACAGAGCGTCCTTGTTGCCGAAGGCGCCGTAGAGGGAGCCGCAGCCGAGGCCAGTGGCTGAACCGAGGGCTACGTCGACACCCTCGCTGCCGATCCGGAAGCCCTGCGATCCAGCTTCGAGTTCTACCGCGCACGAGATGCGACCATCGCGCAGAACGAGAAGCGCGAGGCTCGACGGCTGTCCCTCCCCGTCCTGGCGATCGGCGGAGCGGAGAACTTGGGCGCCTCGATCAGCGAAACGATGAAGCTTGCCGCCGGCGACGTGGAGACTCTTGTCCTCCCTGAGTGTGGCCACTACCCCGCCGAGGAAGCCCCCAAGGCGATGCTGTCCGAGCTGACCGCGTTCCTGGCCCCGTACCGGGCCAGGCGGACCGCAGCAGACATCCCCACGACACGGGGCACCGAAGCCTAGCGGTCGTCACAGACTGTGATTGTGGCCAGTGCCGGCGACGCGGCAGTGCGTTCGCGTGTGTCACGGTGCGTCCTGGTCCGCTGTTGCGAAGGCATGCTTTCGCGTGAGCGTGATCATGAGGAGGCTGACGACTCCGAGCGCTGCCGCGGCGATGGCGTCGGCGGTGATGTTGACGCGCTGCAGGAGTATGCCGCCGACGATGCCGCCGAGTGCCATGGCCGCGTTCCACAAGGTCACGAGGATGGCTTGCGCGGTGTCGGCGATGGCCGGGCTGCGTCGCATCCCGGCGTGACCCGCTGCGGTCTGAAGGAGCGTGGGTGTACCGCCCCACCCCAGGCCCCACACGACGGCTGCGACCCAGACAACAGCCTGTGCTGTGGTGGCGGCAAAGGCAACGGTGGCAAGGGTGAACAGCGTTGCGGCGGTCAGCGCGAGCCCACGAAGGTACCTGTCGATGTGAAGACCGGTGTACCAGATGCTGACCAGGCATGCGATGCCGAAGGCCAGCAAGACCGCGTCCACTGCGGTGGCGAGGCCGGCGTGCCGCAGGTACGGCGCGATGTACGCGTAGATGATCGTGTGGCCGAGAACGAAGGTCACGACGACGACCATGATGGCGGTGACCCCAGGGGCCCGGAGCGTCTGTCGGGTGGTCGGTTTCGGCTCTTCAGTTGTTGTCGTCGGCCGGCTGATGGCGGGAACGCTGAACGTGATCCACCCGATGACGGCGAGGGTGATTACTGAGACGGCGGCGAAGGACGCTCGCCACCCGATCTGTTGCCCGATCAGCGTCCCGGCGGGAACACCCAGCGACAGCGCCAGGGGGATCCCGGTCATCGCGATTGCGATGGCACGGCCCTCCTGGCCGGGAGGCGCGATGCGGCGCGCGTAGCCGGCGAGGATCGCCCACGCGAGTCCGGCGGCGACGCCGGCGAGGAAACGTGCGATGAGCAGGACTGCGTAGCCGGGCGCGGCAGCAGTGAGCGTGTTCGCGATCAGGAAGACGGTCGTAGCGCTCAGCAACAACGGCTTGCGCCGAATTCCTGCGGTGGCAGCGGCCAACGGTATGGCTGTCAGGGCTGTCCCGGCGGCGTACACGGTGACGGCCTGGCCCGCCGCACCAGAGCTGACGCCGAGAGAGGAGGTCATCTGCGGGAGGACACCTGCTGGGAGGGTCTCGGTCAAGCTGGTGATGAAGACTGCAGTTCCCAGTGCCAGGAGCGCGGACCATGGGAGGACTTCACGTCTTGTCTGAGAGGCCGTCGTGGTCGTCATGCCACCGATCATGAATCCTTCACATTGATGTGAGGGTCAAGCGCGCAGGGTGCGCGGTTACCCTCGACGATGTGCGGATTGGTGAACTGTCACGGTTGACGGGCGTGTCTCGGCGCCTGCTGCGCTATTACGAGGAGCAGGGCCTGATCGTGCCCGATCGGTCGACGAACGGATACCGTGAGTACGACGAACGGTATGTGGACCGTGTAAAGCAGATCCGCGGCTTGTTGGCGGCGGGGTTGCCGACTCGGATCATCAAACAGATCTTGCCGTGCTTGGACAAACCCAGGTCCATTCATTTCCCGGACGCGACCCCAGAAATGTTGGCGTTGCTGACCTCGGAACGGGACAAGCTCACCGAGCGGGTCGAGGTGCTCACCCGTAACCGGGACGCGATGACCGAGTACTTGGCCGAGGTGGAGCAGCATCGGGCCCCGATTGCGCCTGATCAACCGCGGGGCGCCTGAAGCTAGTTCCTCAACTCGCCGTCTCTTCTCGTGTTTACGATTTCAGTGTGGGTTCAACGATCCGGCGGCCGGGCTCCACACGTCTGCGCCCGTACATAGGGGAACAAGCTCCAAGCTCACCCCGCTGCCCCGGGCGTTGGCCCGGGGCAGGAAGTCGGAGAGCCACTCGGCGAGGAGCACCCGACGAACCGCCGCCAGGCGGCCTGTCAGGGGCGGACGTAGGGCCGGGTCATGATCTCCATGTTGTGGCCGTCCGGGTCGCCGAAGTACGCGCCGTGACCGCCGAAAAGACGGTTGATCTGGCCGGGTTCGGTGTGGCTGGGGTCGGCGTAGTAGGTGACCCCGACCGCCTCCAGACGGGCGATCATGGCGTGGAACTGCGCGTCGGGCACGAGGAACGCGTAGTGCTGTGACTGGATCGGCTCGTTCCTCTTCTCGTAGTAGTCGAGCGTCACCCCGTTGCCCAGGTCGACGGGAAGGAACGGCCCGAACGGAGCGCCGACCTTCAGCCCCAGGATCGCGGCGATGAATTCGGCCGACAGGCGCCGGTCCCTGGCATAGACGGCGGTGTGGTTCAGCTGGACGGCGGTTGCCGACAGCTCGGATTCGTGCGGGTAAGGCCGGTCGTATGACATCAGTGGTGTGTCTCCGGGTCTTTGGGATTTGCTGGGATGGGGCACCGCACGCGGGCACCGGGAGCAAAGACGCGGAGAAGGGGGCGGGCCTCTTGCCCGCCATGCGCTCACGCCGAGGCCGGGAGCCTCACTCGTGCATGGCCCATGGCCGACCCGGCAGTCACCCGACTGACCCTAGTGGCCGATCATGGGCTGGGGCAACGCCGTTCCTCGGCTGTGTCCCGGCGACTCCGCCGCAGCACAGCCGTAGGTGAGCCGCCAGTGGGCCGTAGCGGGTCAGCCGAAGCACGGATGTGGCACGCACTGGTCGATGCGATGAAGAACGGGGCCCTCACAGCGAGTTCGGGCCCGACCGAGAACAGGAAGCTCTGAAGCTGTTCACCCAGCGGGCCGAAGCACACCGCAACGAGCAACGGTGCTGCCGGCAGCAGTTGAGTCAGTCGGCTGATCAGGCCGCTCGTGCTGCACAGACGCCGACCTGTCCCAGGAAGCGCAGGCGTGCCTGCACCGGCTCGTCGGCCACAAGACCGATGTGCTCAGGCACTGCGCACGGCCTGCTCGATGTCGTTGCGATCAAGGCCCTCATTCTTCGCGTACTGCGTGATCGCTTCCTGCAGATCGCGCTCGAGATCTTGCCAAGCCCGCCATGCGGTTTCGTAGGTCGTCGTCTGCGCTTCGCTCCACGGCTCAGTGGCCGGCGGTCCCAAGCGCTCGCGCAGTTCCATGACGCGAACGTGCGACTCGTCCCGCGCGCCGCATGCCGAGTCCAGAGTGTTGATCAGCTGGCTGCAACCCCAACGCGGCGGGGCAGGGCCGCGCACATCGGGCCGGGGCCGTCGCCTCATCCGCGGCACCCGGAACCGCTGGGCCGGTACGGAGGCGTCTTGGCCATGCCACTACCGGGACAACATGGCTTCAGTGTGCGCTCACCGACGAGGCAGACGGCGGGCAGGACTGAAGTCATGGCCGGTCCTCCTCACCGCGACCGCGAACGTCTGGGGCCTCCTTGGTCGTCATCCTCCTGGAGTCGGCCTCGGCGGGCGCGTACCTGCTGTTCCTGTGCGTGACGATGCTCCTCGCAGGGCTGAGATCGGGCCGATCAACGTCATGCTCTCCGGACTTCTTGACACCCGGCGTTGCCTTCGGTGCGGGAGGTGTCGGCGTTCAGCGTTCGAGCATCTTCATCTGGGCTTCGGTGTGCGTGGTGCCGGCTGCGGGCGGGAGGTTCGTCAGACGTTCGAGATGGGCGGGGGTGAGCCGGACGGCGTCGGCGGCGGCGTTCTCCTCGACGCGGCTCACATGCTTGGTGCCGGGGATGGGCGCGATGTCGTCGCCCTGGGCGAGCAGCCAGGCGATGGCGACCTGGGCCGGAGTGGCGCCCACTTCGGCGGCGACGGCCTGGACCTCGTCGGCCAAGCCCAGGTTGTGCTTGAAGTTCTTGCCGATGAAGCGCGGGTTGTCGCGACGGAAGTCGTCCTCGGCGAAGCCGTCGGTGGAGCGGATCGTCCCCGTGAGGAAACCGCGTCCCAGCGGCGAGAACGGGACGAAGCCGATGCCGAGTTCGCGGAGCGCCGGCAGGACGCGGGCCTCCGGGTCGCGCGTGAAGAGGGAGTACTCGGACTGGACGGCGGAGACGGGTGTGACGGCGTTCGCGCGGCGGATCGTGTCGGGTCCGGCTTCGGAGAGGCCGAACGCGCGGACCTTGCCTTCGGCGATCAGCTCACCCACGGCGCCCGCCGTCTCCTCGATCGGTACGTTCGGGTCGACGCGGTGCTGGTAGTAGAGGTCGATGTGGTCTGTGTCGAGTCGGGCGAGTGATCCTTCGACGGCGGTGCGGATGTTGGCCGGGCTGGAGTCCAGGTTCCCCGGCCCGTCGCCGCCGTGCGAGACCATGCCGAACTTCGTCGCCAGCACCACCTCGTGGCGGTGCCCCTTCAGCGCTCGGCCGAGCAGTTCCTCGTTCGTGTACGGGCCGTAGATCTCAGCGGTGTCGATGAAGTTGACGCCCAATTCAAGCGCGCGGTGCACGGTGCGGACGGACTCCGCCTCGTCGGTCCCCGCTCCGGTGTACGCCTGGGACATGCCCATCGCTCCGAGACCGACCCGGGAAACTTCCAGGTCACGCAGGTGTGTGTGGCGCATCAGTGCTCTCCGCTCCGTCGTCTTCGGTTGGTTCCACTCTGGTCCGGTCTGCTGGTGGCCGCTCGTCGCGGGCTTGCGGCCGCGGGCACCGAGGCCGGACCGCGCACGGCAGCGTCCGCGGCCCGGCCTCGGTGCCCGTGGGTGGGCCGGTGGCCGTACGTCTTGCGGGAAGCGTACGGCCAGGTTGCGCCCATAATCGCGCCTGCGCGCCCTCGTTGAGGGGCCGAGCTGTTCAGGGGGAACAGCAGGGCCCCCACGGCTGGGCCGAGCGGTCGACACGGGGCAGGACCTTCCTCCCTAGGGCTGCACCGACCTTGAGCGGGAGCTGGGAGGCGTGCTTGTTGCTTCGTTCAGGCGCCGTCGTCGTCAGCGGGTTGCTGGGCCCACGCGGAGGAAATCGTCTCCGGGGCGGTTGACGGGGGCAGGCCCGCGAGCGCCTGCAGCTGGCTGGGTCGATAGGGGGTTGGGCCGTGCCACTCCACGAGCATCACGGTGGCGTCGTCGGTGAGGCGGCCGTCGTGGTAATCCATGTGGTGCCCGATCAGCCGGCGCAGGGTTTCTGGGACGGGGAGGTCGTCGGCGTGGTGGCGAATGAGGAAGTCGGTCAGGCCATGGAGGCCGAATTCCTGTCGATCTCGGTTGCGCGCTTCGGTGATGCCGTCGGTGTAGAGCAGCAGGCGGTCCCGGGGTTCGAGCTGGTCGCGGCGTAGGGTGCCTGGTTGGTCCAGCCCGGTTCCCATGGGGGGAGCGGGCGGGCAGGACAGGTGCACGAGGGTACGGTTGCCGCGGATGACGACTGGCGGGTGGTGGCCGTAGTTCGTCCAGGTCAGCACGCCGGTGGCCAGGTGAAGGTCGGCCAAGATGCCCGTGGCGTATCGGCTGCCCGCAAATTGTTCGGTCAGGATCTCACCGATGCCTTCCGCCGTCTGGAGAAGGCCGGACCCCTGGCGGCGGTGATTGCGAGCGGCGGCCAACGCGAGGTTTGCGGTCAATCCGGCGGCGGTGTCGTGTCCCATGGCGTCGAACACAGACAGATGCACGGTCTCCCCGGTGAGGGCGTAGTCGAAGACATCTCCGCTGACTTGGTAGGCCGGTTCCATGATCGCGCTGATCAGGACACGGTCGGTGGCGAAGGTTCGCGGCGGCATCAGCTGCCATTCCATCTCGGCGGATACTTCCATCCTCCGGCGGCGGACCAACTGGGAGTACGAGTCGCTCGTGTCCCGCTTGCTCACCAGAAGGAGGGCGACCAATCCGGCGAGCTTGTTCAGATCCTCGTCCGCCTCGACCTGTGCGTCTGGCATGCCGACCCGGAGCACCCCAAGTCGCTCAGTGCCGTCCAGCAGCGGGACCCACCACTGGCCCTTCGCGGAGGCCGAGGCCGGAAAGACCTTGCCCAGTTGGAAGGCCCGCCCCGCCACGGTCCCTTCAACGGACAACTCAGTCGGCACGTCGGCGCCACCGGGGCCGGCGTCAACGCTGCCGGCCAGGAGGTACAGCCGAACCTGTTGCAGATCGGCCAGATAGATCAGCACCTGAGGCCAGCCCACCCCGGCAGCGTGTGACGCCACCGTGCCAGGCACTTGCTCCAGAGTCATCAGATGACTCGCAGCGATCAGCTCCGCCAGCACCCGTGCACGCGCCGCTTCCGCGCTGTTCATCGACGAACACCTTTCTCGACGGCCGAGAGAGCCGCGCTACAGACGGCACCACACCGACCGGGGCGCCAGCGCCCCGGTAAACAGGAGAACGACGGATCCACTTTTTGAAAGAGCCGTGACCATCCCCGTCCTAGTCGGTCGACCCAGTGATATAGACAGCAGGTTCGTAACCGCGCGACATCGTTTGTGGTTCGGGGCCAGGGGAGTGGAAGATCAGAAGAAGATTTTTTCAGTGCATCGCATAGTCGTTTCATCTCCGGCGGCGTAGGGGTGCGGGTCGTGCTCCAGTCATTCCTCTTCGGCCAAGCCGAGCGGTTGGCACGTGACGCTCGGAACCCGCCGCGGGTCGCGAGATCGTTGCCGGAACAAAAGCCCGCTCATTCATCGCGCGGTGATTCTTCCGGCCCTCGCCGACGCACCATCAGCCGGCCCGCCGGCAGCAGAAACGTAAGTCGCAAGATCCGATAGGCCGCCAAGACGTGCCAAGGTGGGCCGGGGTACTCTCTGCCTACAAATTTCAACAGTTGTGCCGACGCGGTGGGGGCTCAAGGGGGCGGCTCGCTGCAGGGGCCGTGGTGGCGTTCTGCCTTCCGGCGGGGTGCCTGGCGAGGGTAACGAGGGTTGGTCATGGCTGATTCGACGGTTGATGGCTCGCGTCAGGTGCCGCGTACGCGGGCGCGCGGTGCAGGAAAGGTTGGGGAGCCAGAGCTGCGGCAGCTGCTGGTCGGCCTTACCGCGGTGCGTGACGGGGATTTCGGCACGCGGCTGCCGGACGAGGCGGAAGGCCTGCTCGGCGAGATCGCCACCGTGTTCAACGGCATGGTCGATCAGTTGTCGCTCTTCACCTCCGAGGTGACGCGGGTCGCTCGTGAGGTCGGTACCGAAGGGACGCTGGGGGGTCAGGCTGAGGTTCCGGGCGTTTCCGGCACCTGGGCAGACCTGACCGATTCGGTGAACGCCATGGCGGGCAACCTCACGACCCAGGTTCGTGACATCGCACATGTCGCCACCGCGGTGGCTCGTGGTGACCTCTCTCAGAAGATCGATGTCGATGCGCAGGGCGAGATTCTGCAGCTGAAGAAGACCATCAATACGATGGTTGACCAGCTGTCGGCATTCGCGGACGAGGTGACCCGGGTGGCTCGTGAGGTCGGCACGGAGGGCAACCTCGGTGGCCAGGCCGACGTCAAGGGCGTCTCAGGAACCTGGCGAGACCTGACCGACTCCGTGAACTTCATGGCGGGCAACCTGACCGACCAGGTCCGCAACATCGCCCAGGTGACGACGGCGGTGGCGCAGGGCGACCTGTCGCAGAAGATCACAGTCACCGCCCGGGGCGAGATCCTCGAGCTGAAGAACACGATCAATACGATGGTCGATCAACTGTCGTCCTTCGCCGATGAGGTCACCCGGATGGCGCGGGATGTCGGCACGGAGGGCATCCTGGGTGGTCAGGCCGATGTCAAGGGCGTTTCGGGTACGTGGCGCGACTTGACCGACTCGGTCAATTTCATGGCCGGAAACCTCACGGACCAGGTTCGGTCGATCGCGCAGGTGGCGACGGCGGTCGCTCAGGGCGATCTGTCGCAGAAGATCGCTGTTACCGCGCGGGGCGAGATCCTTGAGCTGAAGAACACCATCAATACGATGGTCGATCAGCTGTCCGCGTTCGCCGATGAGGTGACCCGTGTCGCTCGCGAGGTGGGCACGGAGGGCAACCTCGGCGGACAGGCGACAGTGAGAGGTGCCTCCGGCACCTGGAAGGACCTCACGGACAACGTCAATGTGATGGCGTCCAACCTGACCGGGCAGGTCCGTTCCATCGCCCAGGTGGCCAACGCCGTGGCTCGAGGCGATCTTTCGCGAAAGATCACGGTCGAGGCGGAGGGCGAGGTCGCAGCGCTCGCCGAGGTCATCAACACGATGGTGGACACCCTGTCGTCGTTCGCTGACGAGGTGACCCGCGTCGCGCGCGAGGTCGGCACCGAAGGGCGACTTGGCGGCCAGGCCCGGGTACCGAACGTCGCGGGGACCTGGAAGGACCTCACGGACAACGTCAACTCCATGGCGAGCAACCTGACGGGTCAGGTCCGCAACATCGCTCTTGTCACCACCGCTGTCGCGAACGGTGACCTTTCCAAGAAGATCGATGTCGATGCCCGCGGTGAGATCCTCGAACTGAAGACGACCATCAACACGATGGTCGATCAGCTGTCCTCCTTCGCCGCGGAAGTCACCCGCGTTGCCCGCGAGGTGGGCAGCGAGGGCCGCCTCGGCGGGCAGGCCGAGGTCGAAGGCGTCTCAGGCACCTGGAAGCGCCTGACCGAGAACGTGAACGAGCTGGCCGGCAACCTCACCCGCCAGGTGCGGGCGATCGCCGAGGTCGCCAGTGCCGTCGCTGAGGGCGACCTGACGCGGTCGATCACCGTCGATGCGTCCGGCGAGGTGGCGGAGCTGAAGGACAACATCAACTCGATGGTCGGCTCCCTGCGCGAGACGACGCGGGCCAACCAGGAACAGGACTGGCTGAAGTCCAACCTCGCCAGGATCTCCGGGCTGATGCAGGGCCAACGCGACCTGGGCGTCGTCGGTGAGCTGGTCATGGACGAGCTCACCCCGCTGGTCTGCGCCCAGTACGGCGCGTTCTATCTTGCGGAAGAGACCACGGACGGCACCGAGCTCAGAATTGTGGGCTCGTACGGGCGCCCGGTCGACAGTGCCGGCCACGATCGCTTCAAGATGGGGGAGTCCCTTGTCGGTCAGGCGGCACGGAGCCGTCGGACCATCGCCGCAGAGGGAGTCCCCAGTGACTACATCAGTATTTCTTCCGGACTCGGCCGAACGGCGCCAGGAAGCCTGATCGTGCTGCCGATCGTCGTTGACGACCAGGTGCTCGGCGTCATCGAACTCGCCTCCTTCACCGCTTTCACCCCCGTTCACCGGGACTTCCTCGAGCAGCTCATGGAGATGGTGGGCGTCAACGTCAACACCATCGTCGCCAACGCCCGTACCGATGAGCTGCTCGGCGAGTCGCAGCGGCTCACCGGTGAACTGCAGTCCCGTTCCGAGGAACTGCAAGTGCAGCAGGAGGAACTGCAGCGTTCCAACGCGGAGCTGGAGGAGAAGGCTGCCTTGCTGGCAGCGCAGAACAGCGACATCGAGGGCAAGAACCTGGAGATCGAGCAGGCCCGGCAGGAGCTCGAGGACCGTGCCCAGCAGCTGTCGCTGGCGTCCACGTACAAGTCGGAATTCTTGGCGAACATGAGTCATGAACTGCGGACGCCACTCAACAGTTTGCTCATCCTCGCCCAGTTGCTCGCCCAGAATCCGACCCGTAACCTCACGGCCAAGCAGGTCGAGTACGCCGGCATCATCCACTCGGCCGGGAGCGATCTGCTCCAGCTGATCAACGACATCCTCGACCTGTCGAAGGTCGAGGCCGGCAAGATGGACCTCAATCCGGAACGCGTCGCGCTGCAGCAGCTCCTCGACTACGTCGAGGCGACGTTCCAGCCGATGACCACGCAGAAGAGTCTCGACTTCACCATCACAACGGCCCCCGGGGTACCGGTCGACCTGCTCACGGACGACTCCCGGCTTCGGCAGGTCCTGCGCAACCTGCTCTCCAACGCGGTCAAGTTCACCGAACGCGGCAGCGTGGAACTGCGCATCGAACCAGCAGCCGATGGCGAGCTCCCCGACCCCGTGCACCGCGGAGGCGCAGTCGTAGCCTTCCGGGTGAAGGACACCGGCATCGGCATCGCCGAGCAACAACTGGAAACCATCTTCGGGGCGTTCCAGCAGGCGGACGGCACCACCAGCCGCAAGTACGGAGGTACAGGACTTGGGCTGTCCATCAGTCGCGAGATCGCCTATCTCCTCGGCGGCGCCCTCACTGCTGAGAGTGCACCCGGTCACGGCAGTACGTTCACCTTGTATCTGCCCGTCGCGCGCGCGGACTTCCAGGAGCAATCCGACGCCTCGCCTGAAGCCGCCTCCGCGACCACGGCGGTACAAGCCGACCGGCCATCCGACAACCACCGAAAAGGCGCTGGAGGCAAGGAGCCACGGAAGCCGCGCCGGTTGCTGGTGATCGAAGAGCGTCCCCACGGATTGTTGTCGCTCGTCGCGGAGAGCGCCGTGGCAGAACTCGGCGGCAGCCACGACCGTACGGACATCGAGGTAATCGCTGCCGTTGGGCCGCAGGACGCAGCCGGCGCACTGGCCGCCGCCCCCTTCCACTGCGTTGTTCTCGAACTCGACATGGCCAACAGCGAGGCGCTGCGCTTCCTGGACGCCATGGACGGCGACCCGGCGCTCAGAACTGTCCCCGTACTCGCACACAACAACCGCCGCATGGACGCAGCACACGAACAGGCACTCCAGTCACGGAGCTACAAGCAGCCCCTGGAACTTCTCTCCAGCCTCGACGAATTGCGGGAACGAATCGCACTCCACTTGTCGGCCGAACAGCCGGGCGCTGTGGTCCCTCTGGTGCGCGGCGAGGAATCCCACCCGCCGATCCCTCAGGCCATCGATGACAGTTTCCACGGCCGTACCGTGCTCGTCGTCGACGACGACGCCCGCAACCTCTACGCCCTCAGTGGGATCCTGGAGCTTCACGGCCTGCTCGTCCTGCACGCGGAGAACGGCCTCAAGGCAATCGAGGCACTCACCGAGCACCCGGACATCGACCTGATTCTGATGGACGTGATGATGCCGGAGATGGACGGGTACACAGCGACCACGAGGATCAGGCAGATGCCCGCGCACGCGAACCTGCCCATCATCACGGTCACCGCAAAGGCGATGCCCGGAGACCGGGAGAAGAGTCTTGCCTCCGGCGCCAACGACTACGTCACAAAGCCGGTGGACGCCAACGACCTCATCGCCTGCGTGCGTAGGTGGCTGAGCCCCCAGTCCGACGCCCGGGTGATGTCGTGACCTCCTCTTTCGACGACGTCGACGGCGACGAGGGTGGGACAGGGCGAAGTCTCGGGCCCAACCCCGAACAGTACAAGGACCATCTGTCCGATACATGGGCGCTCCCGTCCGTCGAAGCAGCCGGACCGGGGGCGATCAACGCACCCGCGGATGCCATGCCGATCGATGCGGACAGCCCAAAACCGTTCAGTGACTTGGCTTCTCCCGGGCCGAGTCAGCTCCTCCAGGAGTCGGCCGGGGGAGCGCAGTCGGCGTCAGCCGTCGGACGTCTGGCCGCCACCGTGGAACGGCTTCGGGCAGAGGTCAGCGCGGCGCATGCCGCGGCGGACGGGCGTGCTCTCATCGAGCTCGCCAAGGGGATCATGGTTGAGCGCCTACGATGCGGTCCGGCACAGGCGGCGCGCCAGCTCACGGAACTTGCCGCCCGCGCCGGGGCGTCCACGCTGGAACTGGCAGTGGACATCATCAACCAGGCCGCACGCGACCAGGTGGCAGAGGTCGTGGGCGATTTCGTCCGGCAGGCGAACGGTGGCTCCGAGCGTGCGGACAAGGCCGAATCGTCCGTTGCCGTACGCCTGCGCACCGCCGAAAGCGCCGCGTTGGCTGCCGGCGACACTCAAGCCGTGGCCGAATCCTTGCTTGAACACGCGCTCGCACCTCTCGGCGCGACGGCCGTGGCCGTTTGGACCGCCGGCTCGGACGCCTCCCTGACCTTGTCCGGCCACGCCGGGTTCAGCGCCGACGAGGCAGGACGCTGGCGGTACGTGCCGCCTGGCGTGGCGACCGTTGCCCGACTGGCGCTCAGTCAACGCCGCACTGTCCGGGTCTCCTCCCTCACCGAGGCAGGTATCCCGTCCATCGGGCACCTGCAGACCCCGGGCAGCGGCCGGGTGGCCCTTCCCGCCGGAACGGGCGGGCGCACGCTGGGGGTACTGGAGATCTGCTGGCCCCAGCCGCTTCCACCGCACTCACCGGCGGAAGCACGCCAGATCGAGGCACTGGCCGAGCTGTGTGGTCACACCCTCGACAGTGTTCCGGCGTCGAGGGAGTGGCACCCCGCTGCCCGGGAGCGGGCCGACATCTCCGAGCTCGTCGATCTGTCCGAAGGCCTGTATGACCCGGCTCTCGTGCTCACGCCACACCTTGACGCGGACGGCCACCTCACCGATTTTCGAGTCCGGCACGCCAACAGCCGCTACCTCGACCCGGCGGGGCGGCCCCGCAGCGCGGTCGACGGGGCGTTGCTGCTGGAGGCCTACCCGATGGCAGCTGGTGACAGCGAACTCTTCGAGAAGATCGAACGTGTCTACGCCACCGGTGAACCATTCCGCGCCCAGCGGATGACGCTGACCGCGCTGGTCGACCAGGTGCCGCTGGCCTCCGTCGCCGACCTCAGCATCAGCCGACACGGCGACAGTGTGCTGCTCATCTGGCGCATCGAGGACGAGGCTGCCCGGCTCGCCAGCCTGCTCCAGCATGCCCAGCGCCTTGGCCGCATCGGTGGTTTCGAGGAGAACCTTGTCACGGGTGAGATCACCTGGAACGGTCAGCTCTTCGCTCTGTACGGGCGTCCTGCCACCGAAGCCCCTGTATCTCTGCAGGATCTCGCTGCCCACGCGCATCCGGACGATGCCGTCGCCATCGGCCGCTTCCTCCAGGCAGTGCTTCACCATCGGCGGTCCACCTCGACGGCCTTCCGCTTGATGCGTCCCGGCGGCGTCACCCGGCACATTCGAGTCATCGCTGAGCCCGTATTCGACGCTGACGATCGTCTCCTCGCGGTGCGCGGGGCCTACCAGGACATCTCCTCACAACACTGGACCGAGGTGGCCCTTGCTGCCACACGTGACCAACTTGCGTACTCGGAACAGGAATCGGCTGAACGCAACCGCTTGGCACTGCAGCTCCAACACGCCATCATGCCGCCGACCCAGGAGCCGCTCGACGCGCCCGGCCTCGAGGTCGCTGTGCGGTACAGGCCGGCGGAGTCCGAGTCCCTGGTGGGCGGCGACTGGTACGACGCCGTCGTCCTTCCCTCCAAGCAGATACTGCTGTGCGTCGGAGACGTCGCCGGCCACGGCATAAAAGCTGCGACAGGGATGGTGGTCCTGCGCAACGCCATGCGCGGTCTCGCCATCACCGGTGCGGGCCCGGGCCAGCTCCTGTCCTGGCTGAACATCGTGGCCCACCACCTCGCCGAGCAAGTCACGGCCACTGCGGTCTGCGGCCTGTACGACCCGGAAACCCGCATCCTGCGGTGGGCCAGGGCAGGTCACCTGCCTCCCGTCCTCGTACGTGGCGAGGGGGCGGCCACCCTGCCTATGCTCGGCGGTCTCCTCCTCGGCGCGCTCGCTCAGGCCGAGTACGAGGAAGGTGAGGTCCAACTCGACCCGGCTGACACGCTGCTGCTGTACACCGACGGCCTCATCGAGCGCAGGGACACCAGTGTTCAAGACTCCCTCGCCCAACTCCTCACCACGGCGGAGGCCCCTGCCCCGACTCTCGAACGCCGACTCGACCGTCTGCTCACACACAGCGACTCAGATACCGACGACGACACGTGCATCATCGGTATCAAGGTGTCGTGACCATCGGTGGATGTACTCGCCGCCCGCCCTTGGGCTTGCCCAACAGCGATGTGATGCCTAACAGATCGTCTCAGTTGGTCAATCTCCGGTAGCAGATGAGGGTGGCGGCGATGCCGGCGAAGGCGAGGAAGTGCTCGGCCTTGCGTTCGTAGCGGCGGTGCAGACGACGGCACCCGGACAGCCAGGCCACAGTCCGCTCCACGGTCCAGCGGTGGCGGCCGAGACGCTGGGAGGATTCGATGCCCCTGCGCGCGATGCGCGGCGTGATGTTCCGAGAACGGAGCCATTTCCGCAGGTGGTCGTAGTCGTAGCCCTTGTCGCCGTGCAGTTTGGCCGGACGGCGGCGACGCGGCCCACGGCGGGAGCGGATGGGCGGTATGCCTCGGACGAGGGGTTCGAGACCCTGGCTGTCGTGGGTGTTGGCGGCGGAGATGCCGATTGAGAGGGGCAGACCCGTCCGTTCTGTGATCAAGTGGATCTTCGAGCCTTTCTTGCCACGATCGACAGGATTCGGGCCTGTCAGCTCCCCCCTTTGAGGGCTCGCATGTTCACGGAGTCGATCGCGCACCGCGACCAGTCCAGCTCTCCGCGGGCGCCGAGCTCGTCCAGCACCAGGCGGTGGAGCTTCGCCCACACCCGCGCCGCGGTCCACTCGGAGAACCGCCGGTGGACCGTCTGCCATGAGGCACCAAAGACCGGCGGCAGCTGCCGCCAGGTGCACCCTGACGTGGCGACAAAGATGATCGCGGCGAGCACCGCGCGATCGTCGACCCGCCGACGGCCGCCGCCCTGCGGCCTCGTGGGGATCTGCGGTCTCACAGCCCGGAACAAATCCCACAGTCCCTCCGGAACCAGCCCCTCAACGAAGGCCATCGAGTACAGCCCCCTCCATCGGTGCCGGAGCCACCGATGTGTCAGTGGCCTTCCACCGGGCCCCGAATCGTGCCAGGTAGTGCCACACCTTCTTGACCGCCTGGGGGTCATAGAAGCCGGCACGTGCAGCGTCTCCGACGATCCGAGGATCGAGCATGCCGTCGACCGCGATCTGCGTGCCCAAGTCGACGTATTCCTGACCGCGGTAGCCGGGGTGACGTCGGAGTTCTTCAACCCCGAGCCGGAAGCCAGGGTGCCACTCCACCGGGCAGCCAAGGACCAGAGCCGCGGCCTCGACCGTCGTACCTTGGTAGCAGGGGTCCAGGACCAGTGCCTCCACATGGCATTGCAGCTGGACCGGCCCGTGCACTTGCGCCTCGATGTAGTCGTCAAGCTCGTCCTGACGATCGGCGAGGGCAAGCTCGATGAGCCCCGTGCGGGCCGCGACACCGAAATCCGAGGGTTCGAGGAAGCTGTCCGGGTAGCAGAATGTGGTCCGCGTCAGCGTCTGGGCCGTCAGCCGGAAGTGGGCCGAGCCGAACCGCGGCGCCCCGCCGACCGGCTTGCGGCGGAAGTTCAACGCCCCGTAGACGGGCCGCTCATGAGCGGTCGCTTCGTCGTACGCCCCGTCGAAGATCCGGCTCTCCCAGCGCCACCGGTCGCCGCCTGGATGCGCGGTCAGGCCGCCGTTGCTGGTGCCAGTGACGAACTGTGAGTGGTAGACGCCGCCCTCTGCCATAGCGTCCAGGATCGGCTTGCCGCGCAGCAGACGGTCCGGGTGGAAGTTGAGGGTCACCCGCAATGCCGGGTCCATCGGAGGGCCCGACGCCAGTTCCGCGACATGCCGAAGGGCCCGTTCCTGCGCTGTCTGGGAGGCTGCAGAGCTCATCAGCACAGTGTTCCCCACCCTGATCAACCGGTGCATGCGGATTGTCCACCGGCAGCCCGTTCCAGCGTGACAGAGCGTTGATTGATCACCAATCGAGACGATCTCTAAAGGCGGCCACGCCCGCGGTGAATGCGGCTGCCTGCACGCGCATCGCGGCGCAGTACGGTTCAGGGGCGTAAGCAAGGAAATCGGCCGACGCGCGAGCCACCTGCTCGGGGAATCACCGACATCGCTTACGTCGACACCGACTATGCCTGGGGCGGCGCGCCGGCTACCGCCGCTCCATCCGCCGGCGCAGGACATCCAGCAGCCGCCGTTGCACTTTGCGTGCAACGGCGGCCGCTTCGGGAAAGCTGTTGTTACAGCTCTCGCTCGATCTGGTGCTCGCTGACCTTGTCTTCGCGCATGGTCGCCTCGTTCTGGACGGCGTAGCGCGTCTGCGCCCCGCTGCCCTCAGCACTGCGGATCTCGCCCCGCTGAAGCTCGTCCTGCTGGTCGCGGTACTCCACTTGCTGTCCCTTGCGGTACGGCATGGAAATCTCCAACTCTCGTGTGGGTCGGTGGGGCCGGCCCAGCCCGTTCGGCGGGCCGCTCCTGGCGCCGGCGACTATCGGCAGGCGCACTGACAGCCCACCTCCAACGACGCACACCAGCAACCACTGCGGGCCGAATGGATGACGCTTCGCCCGCCGCCGCGGCGACGCCCTCCGGACCCTGCTCATGCGGCCCGCGACCGGTGAGCCGGATGGCCGGTAGAGGGGGCACCGCGACTTCGACCTGGACGGTGACGTGGACCCGAGCAGGGACAAGCCGTGACGGCGCGGCCGGCACCGGCGACGCACCTTCAGCTGCTCACATGCTCCCGTCCGCGTGCCGGAGGGCTGTGAGGATCGCCAGAGGGGTTGCCGCTGCCCAGGCCTGCGGTGTGCAGGAGTGCGGATAGGGCAGTGGCTTCGGGTGTTCCGCGCGCCCGTAGCCGGCCATTACCTCTGGCAGGCGGTTGTCGTGGTGCGCGGCCGCCTCCAGGAGGCTCAGGGCCAGCGTGCGTGCCTCGGGTGCCAGACCGCAGCGTGCGAGCCCGAGCAGAATGATGGCGTTGTCGTGCGGCCAGCATGTGCCGCGATGGTAGGAGAGCGGGTGGTAGCCGGGCTGCCCGGCGGCCAGAGTGCGGATGGCCCATCCGGAGTAGAAGTCGGGTTGCAGCAGTCGCCGTCCGACACGTTGTGCGTGGGGCCGGTCGAGAATGCCTGACCACAGCAGGTGCCCGGCGTCGGACGCGAGCGAGTCGACCTGTCGCCCCTGTCCGTCCAGCGCGAGGGCGGGGAAGTCGGATTCCGGCATCCAGAAGTCCCGGAGGAAGCGCGTGCGCAGGGCGGTGGCGGCCGCGTCCAGTTCGTCGGCCCAGCCGGGGTCGTTCCAGGCCTCGCGGGACAGCCTGGCGGTGCGGACCAGCGCGTCGTATGCGTATCCCTGAGCCTCGGCGACTGCGATCGGCCCCTCGGCCTGGGTGCCGTTGTGGAAGCAGATTGCCCCGGCTGAGTCCTTCCAGTTCTGGTTGACCAGTCCGTTGGGGTCGGGCATGTAGCGGAGGTAGCCGTCATGCTCCAGGCCGCCGTCCCGGAACATCCAGGCAATGGCCGCACGTGCGTGTGGTTCGAGACGGGCGGCGAGGGAGCTGTCGCTGGTGGCCTGCGTGTAGCTGTCGAGGAGCACGAGGAAGAGTGGGGTCGCGTCCACGGATCCGTAGTAGCGGCCGTACGGTACTTGGCGGAAGTGGGCCAATTCGCCGTGGCGGATTTCGTGGACGATACGGCCCGGCTGTTCACCTCGGTCTGCGTCGTACCGTGTGCCTTGCGTTGCTGCGAGCGCCGCGAGTGTGTCTGCGGCGAGTTCCGGCCGGTAGGGCAGTGCGAAGTGGGAGGTGAGGAGGGAGTCGCGGCCGAAGAGGGTGAGGAACCAAGGAACTCCGGCGCCGGGTACGCGCAGTTCCTCGCCGTCAGGACCGATGGTGGGTACCCGCAGCATTGCCAGGTCGGCCAGACCGCGGGCGCATGCCGCGGCCAGTCCGGCGGGTGAGTCGTCAGGCATCGGGAGCTGCAACTCGCCGACGAAGGCCGCCGTGTCGGCCGCGCCGGCCGACGCGGCTTCGGACGGCGTGACGAGCGGCTTCGGGGCGGGTGAGCCGTGCGGGTGTGCTGCAACGGTCAGCAGCAGTTCCGCCGTTCCGTGCCCGGGGAGGGACAGCTGCCACTCCAGTCGCTGGGCCGTGCCCTCTGCGCCGAGGGGCGTCACGGCGGCCGGTGCGGGGGCTGTGGTGACCGTCGTACGGGAGAGCCAGTCACCGCGTGCGTACCCGAAGGTCACTCCGTCGCTTTCGACACGGGCAGTGCGACGGGCGCCGTCCTTGTTGTATTGCCGTCCGTCGGACCGGAGTTCGAACTGGTCGGCGAAGTCGGCGTCGACACACAGGTTCACGATCGCGGTGGTGTCGTCCGCCCGGTTGCTGACCAACCGGAGCCGCTCCGTCAGGACTCCGTCACCGAGTGTCTGCTCACGGAAGACCGTGTAGGCAGGAGGCTCGTCACGAGTACCCGGCGGGATCAGTACGCAGGTGGAGGGCTCGTCACCGTCGGGGGGGACGAGCACGGTGGGTGCCGCGCCGTCGACCGTCAGGGACCAGAGACTCAGATGCCGTGCATCGCGCCGGAAAAGACCGTCGGGAGACCTGCCCCGGCGGCCTGTGATGTCGCCCTCGGCGCCGAGGACGGCGAAGGTGCCTGCGCGGACGAGGGTGATGTCCGCTGTCCCGTTCACGTTCGCGCTCCGTTCGAGGGGTCGGTGGTGCGGCTGGTGTTTCCCGCGGGCGGGGCAGACGCCAGCAGGTCGAGGGTGAGGGCGGCCGTCCATCCGAAATCGCGAGTACCGCGGGCCTGCGCGGTGAAGGGGTCCACGTACTCCGCGAAGTCGCAGGCCCCCGCAGCGGCGAGTATCGAGGTGCGCAGGCGGTCCGCCGCACGGATCTGTCCGTATTGGCGCAGGCCCCGTTCCAGCAGCCAGTTGGTGTTGAACCACGCCGGGCCGCGCCAGTAGCGGGACGGGTCGAAAGCAGGCCGGGTGACGTCGTACGACGGGACCATCGGAATCTCACCGAGCCGGAAACCTGGGCCCGTGGCAGTGCGGATCAGTGCGTCCACGACGTCCCGCGGGAGTCCGGGCACGATGAGAGGGAGGAGCCCGGCGACGCTGCGCTCGGCGAGGAGACCGCCGCCCACCAGGTCGCGGCAGAGGAACATTCCGTCATCGGGTGACCAGAGCCGCTCCACCAGTGCCTCGGTCAGACGCGTGGCCCGGTGTTCGTGGGGCGCGGGATCGGCACCGGTCTCGGCGGCGATGCGCGCGAGTGCGTGTTCCGAGACGATCAGGAGCGCGTTGACACAGGGGTCCTCGACCGCGAAGGCGTGCCGGGTGCCCTTGTCCGCGTAACCGCTGTCGCGGTAGTCGGTGGCGAGGCGCACGTATCGGCCGTAGTCCAGATCGGTGGGGCGCTCCGATGGCTGTCCGTGGTCGAGGTCGGCGCGCCGGTAGGAGCCCGTCTCGGCCGGTTCGACACGTTGCAAGGGACCGTCCCAGCAAGGGCTGTTGTCCATGCCGGGCTCCCACGGATGCACCATGGCGGCGAGACCCCCACCGCCCAGGTTGCGGGGGCCCGTGAGGTAGTCGTGCCAGGCCGCCAGATGTCCGTACATGCGAGGCAGGAATCCACGGCGGCGCGACGCCTCGGGGTCGGACCGGTGGACGAGCCAGGCGGCGAGCGCGTGTACGGGGGGTTGCACGATCCCCGAGGTCTCGATACCTGCCGGAGCTCCCGCTGCCGCGCCGTCCCGAGAGGAGCGCCAGAAATCGGGGCTCGGGAAATAGGCGTCGAGGGGGACCGCGGGATTGAAGACGATGTGCGGAATCCGTCCGTCGGCCCACTGGGCCCCGACCAGCGTCTCCAGCTCGCGCTGAGCACGCCGCACGGACAGATGGCGCAGACCGATGGCGATGAAGGCCGAGTCCCAGCTCCACTGGTGGGGATACAGGCCACGGGACGGGACGGTGGAACTGCCCGTCCAGTTGGTGAACAGGACCCGTGCCGCGCCGCGTCGAAGAGTCAGGTTGTCGACGGCGGCGGGCACGGGGGTCTGGAGCAGCAGCGTCACGCGCCGGACCTCCGAAGGAACGCGGGGATCGAACGGACGGCCTCGACAGGGTCGCCGGTCAGGCGACACTCGGCGGCGAGGTAGCCCTCGAAGCCGATGGTGTGCAGGGCGCCGAGCCAGGCCGGCCAGTCCAGGTGCCCGGCCCCCGGCTGGAACCGGTTGGAGTCGCTGACCTGGGCATGGCCGATGTACGGGGCGGCAGCGAGGATGGCAGCCGACGGATCGGCTTCCTCGATGTTCATGTGGTAGCTGTCGATACCGATACGGACCGAGTCCAGCCCGACCGTACGGATCAGGTCCGCGGCCTGCTCCAAGCGGTTGACCATGTGGTCCTCGTACCGGTTCAGCGGCTCCAGGTAGAGGGTGACGCCCTCCTTGCGCGCGTGTTCGCCCAGCTCCGTCAGGCCGGCGAGCAGCACGTCGCGGTCCTGCTCCTCGGTGCGCGGCGGTTCGAAGGGCGGCAGGCGACGCGAGAACATTCCGTACGAGGCCGGGGTCTGCACGCCCAGCGCACCTATCTCTGCCGCGACGCTCAGCTGCGACTTCATCTGCTCCAGCGCGTCCCGGCGCAGGGCGTCGTCGAACGCTGCGAAGAAGTGCAGCATGTCGACACAGACGGTGGGCATGACGACACCATCAGCGACGGCCTCCTTCAGCTCGGGCAGGCGGTCGCGGAAATGGAAGTCGCCCTTGGAGCGCAGTTCGATGGCGTCGTAGCCGGCGGCCTGGGCGAACGACCATTTCTCCTGGAGCGAGTTGCCGGGGAGCAGTTGTTCCTGGCAGGCGGTCTTGATCACGGGGTGCCTTTCGGCGCTGATGGGCAGCGCGCTGAAGTCGTGTGGTTCGTGTCGCGGGAGGTGGCCGGGCAGGCTCAGAACTCCAGTACGACCTGGAGTGCATCCGCGGGCCGCTCGTCCAGCAGGACGTAGGCACCGGCGGCGTCCTCCACCGGGACGGTGTGGCTGACCAGGGATTCCACGTCGACCTGGCCTTCCGCCACCAGGGACAGGAACGTCTGCTGGAGCCGCTCCACGGTCCAGCGTCCCGCGAGCTGCGGCGGGACACCGCCGATCTGGGAGCAGATCAGCTGTACGCGGTTGTGGTGGAACTCGTCGCCGAGTCGCAGCCCCGTCCCGTCGCCCTGGTAGAAGCCGGACGCGACGACCCGGCCACCGACGGTGACCGAGCGCAGAGCCTCGTGGAGCGCCGGGTACACGCCGCTTATCTCGATGGCGACATCGGCGCCGGCGCCGCCGGTGGCCTCGCGGATGCGTTCGGCGACGCTGTCGGTGCGGGCGTTCAAGGTGTGCCGCGCTCCGTAGGCTCGGGCCGTCTCGAGCCGGTCGTCGAGGGCGTCGACTGCGGTGACCCGGGCGCCGTTGAGCTGAGCAAGGCGCGTGGTGAGGAGGCCGATCACGCCCTGGCCGAATACGGCGATGTCCTCGCCGAGGTGGATGTCGGCAGCCAGTACGGCGTTGTACGCGATGGCGCCGACCCGGGCGAAGGCCCCTGCCAGGGGTTCGAGCCCGGCGGGCAGTGTGTGTCCCACCATGCGCTCGGCCGGCACGATGCCCTCGCTGCGGTGACCCCAGATGCCCCAGACCACATCGCCGGTCACCGGCATACCCGGCGTACCGACGAGCTCGGGGGAGACCTCCGTGACCTCGCCGACCTCGGAGTAGCCCCAGCCCGCCACCGGGTACTCGATGCCTGCTGCACCGTCGCGGAACAGCCGGGCCCCGGCGTCCCAGGTGCGTGTGAGATACGGGTTCGTGCCCCGGTAGGCGGTGAGCTCGGTTCCGGCGGAAATGCCGGAGTACCTGGTGCGTACTCGCAGGTGCCCGGGAGGAAGGGGCGAGCTCTCGTGCTCGGCGACTTCGACCTGACGAGGGCCGGTGAATTGGACGACGCGTTCCACGGAGGGCTCCGATGGTGCTGAGAGGGGTGTTGCTCGCTGACTTACGTCGAAGATATCTCAGAGTTATGTCTTGTCAACAAGCAAAAGTGATGCTGAGATGCTCCTTGAAAGTGCATAAGTGGCGTGAGGAAACAGCATGGTGATGAAGACCCGACGGTCGAGGGCGACCGTGTTCGGGCTCGCCGCGACCCTTGCCGCAGGCCTGCTGGCAGGCTGCTCAGGCGTCTCAGGTGCCGATCAGGAAGCGGACAACCGGATCACGGTGTGGTCGCAGGAGAACCTGCCGCCGCGGATGGCCGCGACGCAGAAGGTGGTCAGCCGGTTCGAGAAGGAGACAGGCGTAAAGGTCGATCTCGTCGGCGTCGACGAGGCCCAGCTGCCGCAGCTGATCATGTCCGCAGCCGCCGCCGGAAAGCTTCCGGATGTGATCGGCGCCGTGCCGATGGGCCAGGTCTGGCAGATGTACGGCAACGGACTGCTCAACACCGAAGTTGCGGACAAGATCGTCAAGGACCTGCACCCGGATACGTTCAACAGCAACGCGCTGTCGCTCACCGAGGATCACGGCACCCGCCTCGGCGTCCCCTCCGACGCCTGGCTCCAGCTCGTCGTCTACCGCAAGGACCTGTTCGCCAAGGCCGGACTCAAGGCGCCCGACAGCTACGCAAGCGCGCTCAAAGCAGCAGCCGCCCTCGACAGCAACGGCCGGTACGGCGTCTCCCTCGCCACCGATCCGTCGGACGTCTTCACCCAGCAGAGCTTCGAGGACCTGGCGCTGGCGAACGACTGCCAGCTCGTGGACGGACAGGGCGAACCAGCCCTCGACTCACCGGCCTGCCACGCGGCCTTCACCGCCTACGACGACCTGGCACGCAAACATGGGGCGCCAGGAACCCAGAGCGTGGACACCACCCGCGCCACCTACTTCTCCGGCCAGTCCGCCATGATGGTCTGGTCCTCCTTCCTCCTGGACGAGCTGGCAGGTCTGCGCTCCGACGCGCTCCCGAGCTGCCCGGAATGCAAGAAGGACCCGAAGTTCCTCGCCCGCAACTCCGGCGTCGTCACATCCCTGCAGGGCCCCGACGGCAAGGCACCCGCCCAGTTCGGCGAGATCACCTCATGGGCCGTCACCAAGACCGCCGAGACCGGACCCTCCGAGAAGTTCATCGAATACATGATGGGCAAGGGGTACACGGACTGGTTCGGCATGGCCCCCGAGGGCAAGATCCCGGTTCGCACCGGCACCCCCGACGCACCCGGCTCCTTCCAGCGCGCGTGGCGCTCCAGTGTCATGGGCGTCGACCACCACGAATCCATGCAGAAGGCCTACCCGTCCGCGCTCCTCGACCAGCTCGTCACCGGTGTGAGCGACATGAAGCGATGGGGCCTCACCCAGGGGCAGGGCACCCTTGTCGGCGCCACCAACGGCGAACTGCCCGTTGCCAAAGCCATCGGTGCGATGACCGGCGGACAGCTCTCGCCCGCCGAGGCCGCCAAGGAGGCCAACGACGAAGTGGCCGCCCTCCAGAAATCCCTCCAGTAGCCGCAAGGCCGCTCCGTCATCGAGGTAGTCGACCCATGAGCACAATCCAGAGCGCCGCGAAGAAGCGCCGCTACCGGCCACAGACCTCCAGCAGGCGGGAGAACCGCGCAGGCCTCGCCTTCGTCACCCCCACCTTCCTGGTCGTCCTGGTCGTCGTGATCCTGCCGATCCTGTGGACCGTCCTGCTCGCCTTCCAGAACTCCAAGCTCGTCAACATTCAGGAGAACGGTCTCTTCGGCCGCTGGACCCTGGACAACTTCGAGCAGGTCTTCGGCTCGCCCGGCTTCTGGAGCAGCCTCGGCACCACACTGCTCTACACGATCGGCGCCACCGCGGGCTCCGTGATCCTCGGCCTCGTCGCAGCCCTCGCACTGCGGCGGCCGTTCCGCGGCCGCGGCGCCCTGCGAGCCGCGATGCTCCTCCCGTACGTCGCGCCGGTCGTCGCCGTCTCCTTCGTCTGGGAGGTCGCGCTCAGCCCGCAGTACGGAATCGTCAACGAATGGGGCCGCCGCCTCTTCGGCTGGGACGACCCGATCGCCTTCCTCTCCACCCGGTCGTACGAAGTCGGCCTGTTCGGCGTCCACTTCGACATCCCGCTGGCGTTGCTCACCGTCATCGCCTTCGAGACCTGGCGGTACTTCCCCTTCGCCTTCCTCTTCATGCTCGCCCGCCTCCAAGCGGTCCCCAGCAGTCTGGAGGAGGCCGCCGAGGTCGACGGAGCCACTATCTCCCAGCGCTTCCGGCACATTCTGCTGCCGCAGCTGATGCCCGTCATCGCCTTGCTGTCCGTCCTGCGCTTCATCATGACGTTCAACAAATTCGATGACATCTATCTCCTCACCGGTGGCGGTTCGGGTACAGACGTCGTCGCCGTCCGCGTCTACGACTTCCTCACCTCCCGCTTCGACGTCGGAGCCGCGTCGGCCCAGGCCCTCGTCCTCGCCGTCGTGCTCATGGCCCTGCTCGGCATCTACTTCAAGTTCTTCGGCAAGAAGGTTCAGGAGGAGTCGGCATGAGCAGCGCCCCGCCCACGACCCCCGTGGCACCCACCCGGCCCACCCTGGCCCCTCGCCCCACCGCGCAGCCGCAGCGCCACCGGACCCTGAGCCGTGCCCAGTTCGAGGAGCGGTTCTTCGGGATACTGCGCTGGGTCGTGATCGCGTTCCTGGCCGCGATCACGATCGTGCCCTTCTACTACATGCTGATGCTGTCGGTGAAGCCCATCGACGCACTGCTGCTGAATCCCGGCAACCTCTGGGTCACGGCCAAGGACTTCACCCTCGCCACATACGAGAGTGTCCTCAAACCCACCTCCGAGGGCGGCCAGGGCTTCCTCGGCATGCTGCTCAACTCGGCACTCGTCGCCATTGCCACGGTGCTGCTCACCCTGGCAGCCGCGGTGCCCGGCGCCTACGCCGTCAGCCGCCTGAAATTCTTCGGCAGCCGGCATGTCAGCGCGCTCTTCCTGGCCGTCTACCTCTTCCCGGCCACCCTGCTCGCCGTCCCGCTCTTCGTGATGTTCGCGAAGATGGGTCTCTCGGGCAGCCTCGTCGGCCTGGCCATCGTCTACATCGCGCAGACCGTGCCGGTGTCGATCTACATGCTGAAAAACTACTTCGCGACCATCCCCTTCACCATCGAGGAGGCCGCCGCGATCGACGGCGCCTCCCGGCTGCAGACCGTGCGCAGGATCATCCTGCCCCTCGCGCTGCCGACGCTGATGGCCACCGGACTCTACGTCTTCATGATCGCCTGGAACGAATTCCTCTTCGCCCTCCTCTTCCTGGCAGCCGACCCGGGCAAGTGGACGGTCTCGCTCGGACTTCAGCAGCTGGCCAACGGCATCGAGGTGTCGAAGACCGTTCTGATGGCCGGGTCCGTGATCCTCACCATCCCCGTGGTACTGCTGTTCTTCGCAGCCGAACGCCTTCTCACCGAGGGGCTGACCAGCGGCGCGGACAAGGGCTGACACCCGATCAGGAGCGACGAGGTCGCCGGCACGGCGCCACAAGCGGCTTCCCGGCACGGACGAACAGGACGAGGACGCAGGAATGGCAGGAAACCAGGCGAGTGCGGGACACCTGCTGCAGCTCATCCGCAGCGGCGAGGCCACCACGCGCGGGGAGTTGCAGCAAGCGACGGGACTGTCCCGGTCGACCGTCGGGCACCGCCTCGATCAGCTCTTCGGAGCCGGCTGGCTGCGCGGTGCCGCCGGCGCTTCCACCGGTGGACGCCCCTCCGCACGGCTGGAGTTCGACCCGACCCACTCCGTGGTGCTCGTAGCCGACCTGGAGACCCGGCACGGTCGCGCCGCCGTGCTCGACCTCGCCGGGACGATCCTTGCCGAACGTACCGGTGACCTGGTGATCGCAGACGGCCCCGATGTGGTCCTGGACCGGCTCGCGCGTTGGTTCGGCCCGCTCCTCGACGAGGCGGGCGTCGGGCCTGACCGGGTCTGCGGGGTCGGCCTCTCCGTACCGGGGCCGGTCGACTGGGAGTCGGCGCAGATCGTGCAGCCGCCGATCATGCCCGGCTGGGACCGGTTCCCGGTACGGGAACGGGTGCGCGACGCCTTCGCGGAACACGTCGGTCGGCCGTCCACCCCAGGACCCCTGCCAGTCTTCCTCGACAACGACGCCAACCTGATGGCACTGGCCGAGCAGCGCGAGAACCACCCCGACTGCGGAGCCTTCCTCCTGGTCAAGGCATCGACCGGAATCGGCGCCGGGGTCGTTGTCGGTGGTGAGGTCTACCGCGGAATCGACGGGGGAGCGGGCGACATCGGCCACATCCGGCTCCACGACCGTCCCGACGCACTCTGCATGTGCGGCTCCTACGGCTGCCTGGCAGCTGTCGCCAGCGGCCGTTCCATCGCCGAACAACTGACAGCGGCCGGATTTCCCACCACCTCGGGTTCCGATGTGCGCGACCATCTCGCCGCTGGACAGCCCGACGCCGTGCGGCTCGCCCGCGAGGCCGGGCAGCGCATCGGCGAGGTCCTTGTCACGGTGGTGACACTGCTCAACCCCGGCGTCCTGATGCTCGGCGGAGACCTTGCGGGCACCCCTTTTCTCACCGGTGTACGGGAACTCCTCTACCAGCGCGCGCTGCCCCGAACCACTGCCCATCTCTCTGTGACCATCTCCACCCTCGGCGACCGCGCGGCCCTGGTAGGGGCCGCCGCCATGGTCATAGACCACCTCTACGCCCCTGACAGGGCAGACGCCCGGCTCGCTGCACTCGCCCGCAGCGACGGTGTCGGCTGACCCCCCTGTCCGCACACCTACGGAGAGTCCATGTCCCGAACAGCAGGCCTGCCTCAAGGCCCCTGGACCTACCCTCCGGTCCGCGTCGGCCTGGTCGGCGCGGGACCGTGGGCCCGCGCGATGCACGCCCGGATGCTGGCCGCCGGCCCGGAAACCACTTTGACCGCCGTATGGGCACGGCGCCCGGAAGCGGCTGCCGAGGTGGCGAATGCCTACGGGGCCCACGCCGCCGTTTCCTTCGAGGAGTTGCTCGATCAATGCGAGGCGATCGCCTTCGCCGTGCCGCCCACTGTCCAGGCCGGACTCGCCGTTCAGGCGGCAGCCGCCGGACGGGCACTACTCCTGGAAAAGCCACTGGGAGCGGACCTCGCCGCCGCACGCGCCGTTGCCGACGCGGTGGCCGAGCACGGCGTCATCTCGCAACTCGTCCTCACCAAGCGATACCACCCGACCACCCGGGAGTTCCTTGCCGAGGCTGCAACCCGTGAGGTCATCGGCGCTCGATCCTGCTATCTGCACGGCGCCTTCCTCGGCGGGGAGTTCGCGACATCCTGGCGACTGGAGCACGGCGCGCTGCTCGACCTCGGCCCGCACCTACTGGACCTGCTGGACAGCGCTGTCGCGCCGATCGTCTCCGTACGCGGCACGGGCGACCCGCGCCGTTGGATCGAGCTGACCTGCGAACACAGCAACGGCGCCGTCAGCCAGGCCTCACTGTCCGGCAGCGTCAACCTGCCCCGTGCCAGAACGCGCGTCGAGCTCTTCGGCCCATCCGATGAACTCGTCTACGACACGGCGGACATCGACCACGAGGAATGCTGGCCGATCCTCCGAAACGAGTTCGCCAATGCCGTACGCACCGGCACCGGCACCGGCATCGACGCGGCCCGCGGCCTTCACCTGCAGGAGCTGATGCAGCAGGTCATCACCGATCGGTGAGCCTGTCCCCGGAGTGGGGGGGCAGAGCAGTTGTGGTAGGCGTTACGACTGGTATCCGTCTTCGATGCGTGTGGTGGGGCCGGGGCCGGGGCTCGTGCCTGGAGGTCTGCTCCGAACCACGCCCGCTCCACGGTGTGTGGGCCGAAGGCCGACAGGATGGGAGCTGGGGTGAGAGGTGGATGTCACCCGACTGAGCCCGCGAGACCTGACCTGCAGTCCTTCAACCTCGCCGAGCCAGCCTTCGCGTGCGGCTTCGGCGATACGAGTGATGAGGTTGTTGCGAATCGATCAGTCGTCCTCGTTGATCCGGGTCAGGTCGGAGCAGTGAGCATCTGACACAAGCTTTCTGAACTACCGGCGGCAGCGCATCAGCGGCGGCTGCCGGTAAACCAGTGGCGTCTGCGTGGAAAAGCCTCATAGCTTGTGCGTTCGTGACTGATGATCCGCAGATGCGCCTGAATCGACACGACCTCGGCCGAGTATTCAACGAGGTGCCGGAACTCTACGACCGGGTTCGGCCGGGATACCCCGACGAACTGTTCGCGGACCTTGGCGCCATCACCGGCATGGACGAAAGGTCGTCGGTGCTGGAGGTGGGCTGCGGTACCGGTCAGGCGACGCGCACGCTGGCAGCGCTCGGATGCTCAGTGATCGCCGTTGAGCCGGGCACCGACATGGCCGCACTCGCTCGCCGGCGGATCGCCTCCTTTCGCAACGTCGAAGTCGAGACGTCGACTTTCGAGGAGTGGGACGACCGCGGTCGACGCTTCGATGTTCTCGTGGCTGCATCGTCGTGGCACTGGGTCGACCCGTCGATTGGCTGGCAGCGGGCGCACGCCGTGCTCTCTCCTGGGGGTTGGATGGCACTGCTCGGCCACGTCGTTGTCCGTCGGCCGGGAGAGCCGGAGGTGTATGCCGAGACCGCCGACCTGCACGAGCGGTTCTGTCCCGGGAACCCCGGCTGGGGTCATCCGCCGCTGGAGGACGACGTGTGCACCACCGGCGAGGGTTGGGGCCTGGTCGACGATCCCGGGGCATTGTTCGGCCCAACGATCGTGCGCTGGTATCCAACCGTTCAGTGGTTCAACGGGGACGGCTTTGCCGATCACCTTCGCTCGTTGTCGCTGTACCGGAGGCTCGACCGCGACGTCCGTGAGCCCCTGCTCGACGCCATCGCCGAGCGCATCCGCACGCGGATGGGCGATCGAGCATCACGCCGTTATCTGAGCGTCCTGCGGGTTGGACGCCGCGCCGAGTGAGGCCAGGGACCGATCTCTGAACTACCGGCCGCGGCCTGGCCAGCAGTTGGAGAGGGCTCTTTCGTCTCCCGCCCGAGGGCGATCTGGCCGAGGGCCGGCATGCCGAGGCTGACCGCATTGGATCGGCGGGTCGCCTCGGCATCGAGCTGCGCGAGCTTGTCCTGGGCGCCGGCGAGGCTGATCTGCAGGCCCTCCACCTCGCCGAGTCAGCCTTCGAGCTCGGCCTCGGCGATGCGGGCGATCAGGTTGTCACGGACGTCGGCGAGCCGTGCCCGTTGGGCCGGATCGGGTCGAAGGAGTGAGTGTCTGACACAGGCGTGTTCATGGACACAAGGAGACCCGAAGGCGCGTGCGCAGGTGCCGATGGACACCTTCCGTTTCTCCAAGTGGGCCAGGAAGGCGTCCCACTCCTCCGCAGTTGGGGTTCGGTATTCTTCGCCTGGGCGAGAGGCCCGGCTACACCGCACGCGCAGGCCAGCCACCCACCAGCCGCATCAACAACCCTCCGGGTCCATTCGCCCAGCGGGTCTTCGGATCGTTGGAGGAGGTCACTGTGCCGATCACGCGGTGGGACAGCAGCTTGTTGTGCGTGTTGCGGACAACTCGCTCGACCTGATGCCAGAGCAGGAAACCGAGCTGGTGGGTCTGCGTATCGATCGGACCATGGCCGAATCCGCGCAAGCCCGCGCGACGCGTTGACATGTCCGGGACTAGTCAGGATGCTGTGGGAGCGCTCTTCCATCGATGTAAATTCCCCCGCCGGCTCGGCATCGCAGCGGAGGCCAACCATGGAACGGGACTATGAAGCTCTCTCGCCTTCTTTCCTGCGCCGCCGCCGTTGCGCTGTCCGGCGTCCTCGTTGCCGTCATGTCTCTTTCGTCCGCCGAGCCCGCTCAGGCGGAACAGACCATCAGGGCCGCGGACCCGAGTGTGATCCGGGTCGGCAGCACCTACGTATCGGTGCAGTCGGCCGGTGGGGGCATCGCCGTGCGGCAGGCGTCGTCGCCGGCCGCACTGGCCTCGGCGCCCGCCCGGCAGGTGTGGTCGGACACGGCCGGCCGCGGTGAGATCTGGGCTCCGGAGATCGTCACGGACGGCGGCCGCTACTACATCTACTTCTCGGCCGGCCGCGGGTCGGCCCACCGGATGTACGTCATCAGCTCGGCGGCCCCGGACAGCGGATATACCGGCGAGACCCAGTTGGCCCTGCCGGACAACAAGTGGGCCATCGACGGGACCCAGTTCACCTTCAACGGGCAGCGCTGGTTCGTCTGGTCCGGCTGGGCCGGCGACACCAACGTCGAGCAGAACCTCTACATCGCCCGGATGAGTAGTCCCACCACGCCGACCGGCGCCCGGTACGTCATCTCGCAGCCGCGGGAGAGCTGGGAACGGGTGGTCGGCAACCCGTTCATCAACGAGAGCCCCGAAGCCATCAAGGACCCGAACGGGCAGTTGCACATCGTGTACTCCGCCAACGGTAGCTGGAGTGACCAGTACTGCCTGGCCGACCTGCGGCTGCGGGCCGGCGGCGACCCGACGTACGTCTGGGACTGGTACAAGTCGAACGGCTGCCTGTTCGGCTCCAACCGCGCGACGATGATGTCCGGCTGGGACCCGACGCTTTACGTCAACGGCCCCGGCCACCACAGCTTCGTCCTGCTCAACGGCGACATCAACACCAGCCCGCCCGCCGGCCCGAAGTTTCCCCTGATGTTCCACGCGGTTCCGAAGGGAACGCCGTACGCGTGGGAGAACCGGTACTGGTACACCGGAACGTTCACCTGGTGGGGCAACACCACCTACAGCCGAACCAACGTCCCCGGCCCGACCGCCGACACCGGCTGGAGCCTCAAGTTCTTCGAGTAGGGCGGCAGGCGCGGCCGAGGTCCCGTGAAATCGGGGCAGGCCGGAGGAGGCGCGGGGATCTCGTACTCGTGGCTGTTCCTCGAACAGGGGCCCGCTTTGCCGCGATGGCATCGCGCCCGCCAGACCGCCGGTCGTAGGTGACGTTCGAGGCCCTGCTGGCCAATCACCCGGAACCAGCTCGACAGAGGCTCTACCGGGCGCATCGCCTCGTCTGGAAGAATCGGCGTGCCTCTCGGAACCACCCTAATGCGCTGCTGGTGTCCATCGGGGGTTTCTGCCACTGAGGGCCAGTGCGCGGTCGAGCACGGGTGCGTCTGCGTCTTGGGGTACTTCGTCACCCAGAAGGCCGAGACTGCGCATGCGGGGTGCCTCACGCGAGTATGTCGCGAACGTGGCTTCGGCCAAGGCCGGGGGAATGGTGCGCCGTTGTCCGGTGGCTGCTGCCGTGTCCCAGGCGTGAACGGTGAATTCGGCGATCAGGATCCCGCCGAGAGCGGTCGCGGGCATGGTCGGTCCGCCGAGGCCGGCCTCGCCCTCCCACGCTGCTGGCTCGGACCAGGCCCTGGCCGCCGGTTCCGCTCTGCCGGCCACGAGCAACGCCCACTCGGACTCTGGCCGCCCGGCGAGGAGTGGCACAGGGCTCGCGGTCAGCAGGCCCGGATCCGATGCAGTGCGGGTGCCCGCGTCTCTCGTCATCAGCAGCATCATGGCGATGTGATTGACGAGGTCTTTCACCGTCCACGCCGAACACGGCGTCGGGTTGTGATACTGGTCGACCGGTGCACCGCGCACAGCGTCCACGACCAGATCGATGCTCTGCGCCAACTGCTCCACCTTCGTCGCCGGCAGCATGCGGCATCCCTCCTGCGAAGTCGACTGCGACGAACGCAATCACCGCGGTTGGCCCCTCATTCGTAGGGCGTCGGCCTAGTCGATGAAGACGCTCCACGCGGTGGCGTTGAGGTTGTCGGAGAGGAAGATGTCGGTTCCTCCCAGGCGCTCTTCCCAGGACGGCATGAGTTCGGCCGCGCGGGCGGTGACCGCATCCATCCAGACCTTGATTTCCGCCTGCTTGTTGTTGGCCCGCACCTTGGCGGCGGCCGAGGCTTCCTTCATGTCGACCGTGCGCAGTGCTTCGGAAGCAGCGGCGCGCAGGTCCCGGATGTACTCCCGGTTCGTCGCCACGTCCTCGGGCGTACCGGGCAGGGCCATATGGCCGGTGACGATGGTCTCGTAGTCGTACTCCAGCAACTGGTCCATGGCGTCGAAGTACGCGGGCACGTGCGCGGAGAAGTACAGGCGGAAGAACGGCGCGTTCTTCGGAGTGAAGCTGTCCATCGCTCCCATGAGCTTCAACTCCGGCAGGTGGATGAACAGGTTGCCGGCCTGATGCCAGTCTCCCGTGTAGTCGAGGACGAACCGCACCCCGCCGATGTCCATCTCCTTGCGCCGGCCACTGAAGGTCTCGGTGGGCAGGGGACGCCGGTCGTCGTTCTTGACCTCCTTGATGAACTCGCCGGTGATCTCATGGGAGATGATCTTCATGCCGTCCCGCTTCAGCAGGTGAGCTGCCCCGATGTGGTCGGCGTGCGCGTGGCTGTAGATCAGGTGGGTGACCGGCTTGGGGGTGACCGACTCGATCGCCTCCAGCAGTTTGTCCCCCAGGAACGGTGAAGCGTCCACGAGGACGACACCGTTCTTCGTCTCCACGAACATCGTGTTGATCATCCCCTGGGTGACGAAGTGGGCACCGCCGCCCAGGTCCTGGACGACATACCCGGACTCCGGGATGTCCGGGCCCAGGGCGAAGTCGGGTACAGGCGCGAACTCGGTCATGGTGATCTCCTTTGGGTGGCCCGCCCCAGGGCTGGGGCGGAGGGGTGTCTTGTGATGGGGTTCCAAGGGGCCGCGTGAGGGCTGGCTCGGGCCTGGCCTGCGGCAGCGCGGTCTTCGAGGCGACAGCGAGCCGGTGCAGGACAGCCGCTCCTTTCTCCAGCCCGGTGCAGGGAGGTCCTCTGGCTTCCTCGAGGGAGGAGGTCGTCGCTTTTCAGCCAGCATGGCCTGCTTTGCGTGCGTGTGGACGCTCCAAGGGCGCCCTGCTGAACCTAGGTCTGGCTGGTCCACCTTCACCGGCCCGTCACGCCGCTATGGGGAGCACACTGGCCGCATGAACGACAACGGCGAACTGGGGGACTTCCTGCGCTCGCGGCGGGCCCGTCTGCGTCCCGAGGATGCGGGGGCGGCTTTCAGTGGCGGCGCGCGCCGGGTCCCGGGACTGCGCCGTGAAGAGGTCGCGCACCTGGCCGGGGTGAGCACGGACTACTACGCCCGCCTCGAACAGGGCCGGCACCCCCACGTCTCCGAGACGGTACTGGAGGCGGTCGCCCGCGCCCTGCGCCTGGACGACACCGAACGCGGCTACCTCTTGGAACTCGCCCGACCCAGGACACCCGAACGCCACCGGAGCAGTCCCGCCCGCGCACCACGCATGCGGCAGCCGATCCACCAGATGCTGGACGTCCTGAACGATGTCTCACCGGCCGTCGTCATCAACCACCGCAGTGACGTCCTGGGCGCCAACCACCTGGCCAAACAGCTGATCACGGACTTCGACGCACTGCCGCACCGCGACCGCAACCTCGCCCGATTCGTACTGCTCCACCCCGCCGCCCGTGACCTGTACCAGGACTGGGACCGGGTCGCGGAGACCTTCGTCGCCAGTCTGCGCCTGACCTCCGGACGCCATCCCGACGACCGCCTGCTGAACGAACTCGTCGGGGAGCTGTCCATCAAGGTTCCCGAGTTCTCCACCTGGTGGGCCGGCCACCGAGTGGACCAGTGCGCCCACGGCACCCAACGCCTTGTTCACCCCGTGGTCGGCGAACTCACCCTCTCCTACGAAACACTTGCTCTGCCCGCCGACCCCGACCAGAGCATCGTGCTCTACACCACCGAACCCGGCTCCGCCTCCGCGGAAACACTCCGCCTGCTCGCCAGCTGGACCACACCGACGAACACACACGAGGCCGCCCCCTCCCAGGCACCGTACGGCTGATGAGGAACAGGCGGCCGATCAGTGACGAGGACTTGAGGCCATGACGTCCGCGCTCATCCAGACTCCCTTCGGAGAAGGGTCGACGGCCGCCGAGGTCATCGAGGGCGTCGACCTTTCCGGCACATCGACGCAGTGCTGACCCGCACATCGCATACGTGAGCCGTGACATGAACGAGGTGTTCTACCGGGACGCAGTCGAAGACACCGCAACGTGGCCCGCAGGCTCCCCGTTACGGACGTCGGCCTGACCATCGGATCGGGTCTCGAATATCCCGTCAGTGGGGAACGGCCTCGACGCCGCGATGTACAGAACACCTGTCTCCATGCGCGGTCCTGGGAGTCAGCAGAGGAGCTGACCATCGTCCGGGACCGCGCAGACAAGGGCAAAACACATCGCAGCAGCGGCAGGACGGCTGCCGCAGGTCACACGGAAGCGGAAATTACGGACGACCTTTGGGAGTCAACTTGAGGGTGCCTCGGAGGAACTGCGCCCTCGTAGGCCCGTCGGGGCACTCCAGCTGGCGAGCATGCTGAGCGTCTCCGCAGAGGCCGAACCAGGTTCCGCGGTGTAGAGGCAGATACTCAGGTCCGGGTCGGCGGGCAGGGCCAGAATCTCGTAGGAGAGGGTGAGTTCGCCGACCACGGGGTGAACAAGGCGCCGGGTGCCGTGGGCGCACTGGTCCACTCGGTGGCCGGCCCACCAGGTGGAGAACTCGGGAACCTTGATGGACAGCTCCCCGACGAATTCGTTCAGCAGGCGGTCGTCGGGATGGCGTCCGGCAGCCAGACGAAGACTGGCGACGAACGCCTCCGCGACCCGGTCCCAGTCCTGGTACAGGTCACGGGCGGCGGGGTGGAGCAGTACGAATCGGGCGAGGTTGCGGTCGCGGTGCGGCAGTGCGTCGAAGTCCGTGATCAGCGCCTTGGCAAGGTGGTTGACTGCCAGGACGTCGCTGCGGTGGTTGAGGACCAGGGCCGGCGAAACATCGTTGAGGACGTCAAGCATCTGGTGGATCGCCGGACGCACGCGCGGTAGCGGGGCCGGACGGCGCCGTTCAGGGCTGGGGGACTTGGGTCGGGCGAGTTCGAAGAGGTAGCCGCGTTCGGTGTCGTCCAGGCGCAGGGCGCGGGCGACCGCCTCCAGTACCGTCTCGGAGACGTGGGGGTGCCGGCCCTGTTCGAGGCGGGCGTAGTAGTCCGTGCTCACCCCGGCCAGGTGCGCGACCTCTTCACGGCGCAGTCCCGGGACCCGGCGCGCGCCGCCGCTGAAAGCCGCCCCCGCGTCCTCGGGACGCAGACGGGCCCGGCGCGAGCGCAGGAAGTCACCGAGCTCGTCGCTTTGATCCATGCATCCAGTGATACCACTACAGCGGCATGACGGGCCGGTGAGTGGACCAGCCAGACCTAGGTTCAGCAGGGCGCGCGCGAGGCGTCCGCACGCGTGTCCCGGGCGGGAGGCTGGACGCGAACCGGGAGGCAACGCCGGCTCCACAGGTGGTCCTCGTCGGCAACGGGCCCTTTCTGAGAAAGGGCCGCGCACGGCCGAGCGCAGCACCCGGTTACCCCTCGTTCCTCACACGAAGCAGATGAATCATGCCCTTTGTGATCTACGTCCTTGGGCTGGGCATCTTTGCCCAGGGCACCTCGGAATTCATGCTCTCCGGCGTGATGTCCTCCATCGCCCAGGACCTCGACATCCCCCTCGCCTCCGCCGGAATGCTGGTGTCCGCCTTCGCCATCGGCATGCTCGCCGGAGCACCGCTGATGAGCCTGGTCACCCTGAAGATGCCGCGCCGTGCCCCGCTGGTCGGCTTCCAGCTCGTCTTCATCGCCGCCCACGTTGGCACCGCCCTCGTCCCGCACTTCGGATTCCTGCTGGTCATGCGGGTGCTGTCGGCCATGGCGTATGCCGGATTCTGGGCCATGGCGTCGGTCGCGGCCATCTCGCTGGTGGACGCCGACAAGCAGGGCCGGGCCATGGGAGTGGTCGTCTCGGGACTGAGCGTGGCCACGATCATCGGTGTCCCGGGCAGCACCCTGCTCGCACAGCACGCCGGCTGGGAGGCCGCCTTCTGGGCCGTAGCCGCGATGACCGCTCTGTCCACGATCGCACTGCTCACCGCCCTGCCCGGCGGCCCGGACATGACAACGGCACAGCCGCGTCTGGCCACGGAACTGCGCTCGCTGATGCAGCCACGGCTATGGGTCGCCTACGCCACCACCGCACTGACCGTGGCCGCCCAATTCGCGATCTTTTCCTACCTCGGAGCCCTGCTGGAGGACGTCACCGGCCTCAGCACAGGCCTGGTACCCCTCGTGCTCGGACTCTACGGTGTCGGCGCGTTCATCGGCCTGACCATCGGAGGACGCGTAGCCGACCGCTCCCCCTTCACACGCCTGCTGGTGGGCATGGCCGCCGTCATCGTCGCCGCGGCAGCACTCACAGTGACCATACATGTCCCCTGGATCACGATCGCGCTGGTGGTGCTCCTGGGTGCCGCCAACTTCGGAGTCACGCCCGCAGTCAACGCCAGAGTCTTCTCCATTCTCGGAGAGACCAGGACGCTCGGCGGCGCCGTGAACATCGCCGCCTTCAACGTCGGCATCGCTGTCGCCCCCCTGGCATCCGGCCTCGTGATCAACACGGGACTGGGGCTGGCGGGTACGGCCTGGATTGGCGCGGCCTTCGGGGTCGCCCACATGGGCAGCGTTCTGCTGGACCGTCACCTCACCCGACGCCATGAAGCGGGAACCGAGGAGCCCACAACCGTCTCCGAGCTGGAACACGCTCCCGCTGCCTCCTGACAACTGCAACCGAAACCAATTGTCCGCGCGACGCCGAAGGACTCGCCGCGGTGATTCGGCTGCGCGCGCTCGCGCTGTATGGGGTCCAGTCGAGTGCGGGTATCGGGTCCTCCCGGATGGTGCGGCAGTGGCGGCCGTTCTCTCCCCGCCCGGCTCTGTCACCGTCGTCGGACCCCGTACAACCTCTCCGCGTTCGTGCGACCCCAGTGCGCAGCCGCTTAGCCGGGCCTTGGCCCAGCGGCGGCGAGATCCCTGTCCTGGTACGGGATCTACAGCATCGGTGGCATCGCGGACACCCCGCTCACCACCCTCCAGCGGCTCCTTGGCACCGCCGTCGGCCGAGAGGCCCACGACCGTTCCCACGGCCGAGATGACCGGCCTGTCGTCCCACAGGCCGCTCCCCGTTCCGCATCCGCCGAGCACCGCTTCGACATCGACGTTGCAGGCCGAGGGATGCGAGGAGAGCGAGGCCGGTGTCGGCGAGTGCGGGGGTGTGGGCGGTTGGTTCGGTCAGGGTTCGGGTGCGGGTGGTGTGTGCGGTCGGCGTAGCGGACGGCCAGGGTGATGGCGTAGCAGACGCTGTTCTCGGTCCTCATCCGGGCGCCGAGTTCGTCTGCGAGGCCGCGGACGGCCTGGTGGTACTGATCGGGGTTGAGCTAAGGGCTGTCCCGTAATCCCTGGTGGATCGGCGCGCGGCGTCGGATGCGGTGCATCGCAAGGCGGAGGAGCGTCCTCATACTGGGCGTATTCGGGCGTTCCGACAACGCGGCGAGGTGCCGTAGCTGTCGTCGCGCGCCCGCCAGGGATTACGGGACAGCCCATAGGCGTGCCGAGACCGACGGTTGTTCGTTGATGGAGATGCTGGTCGATCTGGGCTTCGGAGCAGTGAGCATCTGACACAAGCGTGTTCGTGGATGCAGGCGGTGCCGTAGGCGCGGGCGCGGGTGCCGACTGAGAGCTTGCGGCGTTCGAAGGATTCACCGTCTTCAGCTCTGCGGCGAGCCATGGAATGCCGCGGCAGCGCGAACGGCTGAGACAGTCGGATTCCAGCGTGAGGGTCCTGCTGCGCAGCTGGCAGACGGTGGGCGAGGAACGTCGCGACATGATCATGTACTCCACGCTGCTGAGTGCCGACCTGACCTGATGGCCTGCCGTATCCGTCGGCCGCCGGGGAGGAAGATCCGGAGAGGCTCGCACACACGCGGGTGGTGGAGGAGACGTCGTCCGCCGCGCTGGTCGGCGGCATGCTCGCGCTGCCTTCCGGACTCCCCGCTCACCCCACGGGAGTGCATCTGCCTGAGGAAACGGCCTATCAGCCTCCCAGGCATTCCGGATTATCCGAGCATTCTGACTCCAGCCCAGCCGCGCAGCTCACGCCGCATGTCACTCCGCTCGATTTGCCCTGACAGTCAGCCGGTCATATCGTCACTTTTGATCAGGGGGAGATCGTGGTAGCCGGGTAGCCCCGTGTCATTCCCGCAGGATCTGCCAGCCGGTTACGTTGGGCCGCCTTGAAGCATTGATCCCAGAATCAGGCAGGGTGCTATCGCATGGCCAGTCAGCACAGCCACACCGTGACCCGGGTAGACGTTTCCACGGGAATTGCCTATGACGACTTCGTGAACGCATTCGAGAAAGCGGCGCCCGCGTTCAATCGGGGATCGATGGAACTCATTGCCGAAACCGGGGGCAGTTGGGACGACGTTCGCGCCGCGATGGCCGTGAACGCACCCAATGACCTGGTCCGCTACGCCCGAATCAACGGCACCTCACTGTTCAGTATCGCAGGACACACCACCAGGTCGATGGAGTACCTGACGGGTAATCACGTCATCGCCGAGACCATGTATGGCCATGATCCGAGGGCGCTCCTGTATGCGCCTTTGCGGATGCTGATCTACAGCGACGGTGACGGCAATGCGGTGTTCAGCATGCATCGGCCGAGCGACGAGTTCGGCAGTCTCGGCATTCCAGAGGTCACGAAAGTCGGGGAGGATCTGGATCGCATCGTGGTCAATCTGCTACGGGTCTGCGGTGTCGATGCTTCGCAGGACTTCGGCGCGTGAGAAGGAATTTCACCTGAGCCTTTGCGGATTTCGGCGAGGGGCGGGTGAACACCTTCCGCTCCGCCCGCGCGAAGGCCCCAGGACCTTGCCGCGGCGCGGGGCCTGGCCTCATCAAGTTACGAGGCGCGCCACGTCGCCGCTGTGTGGCGCCCGGGCCCGTAAATCTGGGCTAGTGCCTCATCGGCTTTTTCCGGGCTGCCAGCACGCAGGAGGGCCCGGAAGCCCTCCCAGTCGGGAACGCGGCCATCCTGTCCCCACTGATCGTTCGGGATGGTGTAGACGTGCACCCACGGCCCGTGCGCCGGCAGCGGACCAGAACCGAACACCGATCGCACGGCTTCGGCGGACTTGATCAGCATGGCACGGGCGTCTTCGGACGTGGGGAGAAGTTTCTGAGGCGCAATTACGTCGAGTTGAACGCGGGAGTTGGGATCGGCACCGGCGACATTGGCCGGTGCGTACCAGTTCTCGGGCTCAAACTCGTAGAACTGCACCCAAGAGGTCTCCTTGTGGGTCTGGTTGTTGACCAGGCACTCGACGTCAGCCACGGCCTGAATGAGTTTTGCGCCGAGCTCCTCCTTCTGCTCGGCGCTCAGATGGCCCTTCATTGCGTGCACGCGAACGAAAACCATGTGCGTGGGTCCTTCCAGTTGCTGGTCGACGGCCAACCCTGAGCAAAAGAAGCCGGCCGACCTCAACAGGCCCGCTGCCCCGTGGCGATCCATCACCTGATCGGGCGAGGCGGTGTCGGTCCAAGCAGGCTGGTCGACCGGCCGCCCGGCAGAACGTCCTGCTGCCGGCACGCAAGCAACTCCTCCGCGTGCCCCGTTGGAAGCCCGGAACGCCGGCATCGCGCGGTCCAGGCTGTGCCGCAGCGCGGCGAAGTGAGGCCTGCGTGGACCGGCGTTGGAAGGAGCCGATGTGTCGCTGAAGGAGACCAGCTGGTCCCAGCGCGGGGATGAGGCGTACTTCGTCCTCATCGGCCATACCGTCGGATGCGCATCGTGCCGTGGCGCGGACGGCCGTCGAGACGCTGCCGGAGCGGCTGCCCGACCTGGTGCTGTCGGTGGAGCCGGAGACGCCGGCCTGGCGTCCGTCGATCTGGATGCGGGGGCTGACGGCGCTGCCGGTGCAGTTCACGTCGGTGGTGCAGTAGGGCGGGCGCCCGATGACCCGGTAGGGCGGGCGCCCGGTCGTGCGGCAGCCCGGGCCACCCGGGGGGTGCGGCAGCGCGGGCGCATGGGCCCTGGGCGGGGCCCATCACCTCGGCGGTGGTGCTGGTATGGCGGTCAGGCGGCCGTCACGGGCGTGAACTGCACCGCAGGCGTTGCGGTCCGCGGGTGAAGACGCCTTCCTCGACCGGGTCGAAGCCGTCGGCGAGGCGCATGTCGGGCATGGCGTCCAGCAGCTGGCTGACGCCGATCTCGACCTCCGCCTTGGCGAGTAGCGCACCGACGCAGAAGTGCCGGCCGAGCGCGAAGGCGAGGTGGTCGGCGGCAGCGGAGAAGGCGGTGGTGGTGGTCAGGTCGTCGCGGAAGATGTCGAAGCGGTCCGGATCGCGGTAGCGGCTCTCGTCGCGGTTGGCGGCGCCTATCAGGCAGGTGACGGTGACACCGGCGGGTATGGTGCCGCCGCTGAGCTTCACCTCGGTTGCGGACTGCCGCATGATCATGTGGACGGGCGGGGTGTGCCGCAGGGTCTCGGCGAAGGCCCGCGGGATCAGGTCGCGGTCCGCGCGGACGGCGGCAAGCTGGTCGGGGTGGAGCAGCAGGTTCGCGAAGATGCTGGCGATCGCCTTGTCGGTGGTCTCGCCGCCGGCGGCGAGCAGCAGGCTGCAGAACGCCTTGATGTCCTCGTCGCTCATCCGCACACCGTCGACCTCGGCGGCGCACAGCGTGGACAGCAGGTCTTCGCCCCGGTTCTCGCGGCGTTCCCGGATGACCGGCAGCATGTACTCGGCGAACTCGACACGGGTCCGCTCGCCCGCCGAGGCCACCTCGGGGTCACCCGAGAGGTTGCCGAGGAAGGCGATGACGGACGTGTACCAACGGTGGAAGCGCGCGTGGTCCGCCTTGTCGAGGCCCAGCATGTCGGCGATCACGTTGACCGGGAAGCGGGTGGCGTAGTCGTTGACCAGGTCGGCGGAGCCGGAGTTGCGGAAGGCGTCGATCAGTTCGCGCGAGTTGCGCTGGATGACGGGGAGGAACTTCTCCTGGAGGTCGGCGCCGCGGAAGGCGGGGGCGACGAGGGCGCGGCGCACGGAGTGCTCACGGCCGCTGAGCTGGAGGATCGTCTTGCCGTGCACGGGCTCGATCTGCCAGTCGTAGTTGTCGGTGGTGAACTCGCCGTTCTTGTCCTTGAAGACGCGCTCGACGTCCTCGTAGCGCGAGATGATGTAACTTTGCGTGGCCTCGTGCCAGATGAGGGGCGAGGTGTCGCGCATCAGACGGTACGCCGGGTAGGGGTCAGCGGCGAACTCCGGCGAGAGGATGTCGGGCACCTGCTGTGCGGTGGACATGGGTCTCCCTCAATGTCAGTGACTTGCTTACGGCACAAGGTTATTGATCAATAGTCAGCCGAGACAGCCCCCACCGCTTCCCCGGCTGCCCCACCAGCAACCGTTGGCTGAAAACCGTCACTTGAACTTGGCCAAGGCGGCCATGCCGTCGTATCGGCACATGGCTGCTTGCCTGCATCTCGGGGTGCCGGTAAGAACTCCGTCACCACGGCGGTGATCAGGCCTTGGGCTTGGCAGGCCGACCATGTCGCCGGGGCTCAGTCATGCGCGAGGGCGGTCGCTTCAGCGCCGTACGCGGCGAGCGGCGACCTCGTACATGGAGATGTAGTCAGGACCAACGGTGGCTCCACTCTCCACGGTGCCAGCGGATACCCACTGCTCAGCTGCGGACTTCAACACCGTCGCCACCTGGTGCGGAACGATGGGCTTGCTGCTGGCCATGGCGTCAAGCTCCACCTTCCAACGCCGCCCCTGACGAGCGACGCACACAAAGATCGCGTCGTTGATCCTGGCACTGCTGTGGGCCGCGTGATGAGCTTCCGCTCTGGCGCAGTCGGGGATCAGTGCAGCGCGAAGAGGCATTCCAGGCGTCGGCATGCTCACATCGTCGCAGGCGCTCGCACCACTAATGAGGCGAACACCAGCACAATCGCGCTCCTCCAGCCGAGATGCCATCTTGGGCGGCGCACGCTTTCCAACTCTGCATGTGCTGGTTCGAGTTGGTTCGCGGACGTCCATCAGCCACGCCACGACTGCGCCCACTCGGGAGCTGAACGGCTGCGGATGAGACTGTGAGCGGTGAGAGAGCGGGCCGCCTGGAGCTTTTTCTGCCGGGTCTTGATCTGTCCGGCGCGGTAGCGCTCCACCGTGCGGCGCGAAACGCCCAGGCGCTCGGCCAGGTCCTTGGTGGAGTCCTTCATGCGAGTGAGGAGGTATTTCACCTGAGCCGTTGCAGATTTCGGTGCGGGCCGGGTGAAGGTCGCTCGCTCGGCCCGGGTGAGGGCGTCCAGAATCTTGCCGCGTGTCGGGGCCGACTGCTGCTGCTCGTGATCGGTCATGCCGACCAGGAAGCCATGGGGTGCCTGTGGACAGCGGCGTGTCCTCCGCCGGCCCCGAGACTGATGGTGCCCAATGTGACGACGCAGTTGTGTCCGTGCGCAGTGCGCGGAGCTCAGCGCGCCGTTCCCATATGGACGGCTCGGAGTCGTCGTACGGCAACAACTCCGCCTCCAGGCAGGCGGCGAGGCGTTCGTTCCGTCCGAGGGCGCTTCGTCGCTCCCGACCGGACCGGTCGCGAGGCACAGCACACCCCCGGGGCGGCCGAGGATGTAGGAAGAGGACCACTGCAGTGTCAATTCCGGTTCCAGGACCCGGCGTACCGCGTTCAGAGCCACTCACAGAGTCCCCGCCACCGCGACGGGGTCCGCCCGGGGCCGCAGCAGTGCGGCGAGCCGGTCGGGGCGCACTCCGTGCTGCGGACCAGTGCAAGTGCCTTGAGCAGTCGGCGAGATCCAGGGCGGCCCCAGCGTTCCTTCGGGACGGCGCAGCCGCCCCACACCACGTGAAAGCCGCCGATCAGCTGGATGTCCACGGGTGACCTGGTGGGACAGCCGTGCGGCTGGATGGTAATGGCGGGGTAACAGGCGGTGCCTACCCTGCGCCTTGATGTCGACGGCGGCAGAACAGTGGCACAAATGCGCCGTCTTGTCCTTTCCACACACCGGCGTACAGGCGCCCGCTCGATATCCCGCTTCTCGTCCCTCCAAAAGGAGTTGCCTCACCATGTCCAGACCCTTCACCAGGGGTTCATTGCCTGTGACTGTGGCGCTGACCGCGCTCATAGCCGCCGGCGCCGCTCCCGCAGGAGCCACCTCGGACAGCGGCCCGCAGTTCCGCGCGCTCAAGCCGTCCGCGACGGCGGCTGCCGCGCACACGGTCCGGTTGATCACCGGAGACAGTGTGATCGTGACCGGCAAGGGCGAGCAGCAGCACGTCATGTTCCAGGCCGGACCCGGCAACCCCGGCGGCAGCGCGGAGATCGAGCAGTACGGCACGAACATCACGGTGATCCCCGACGAGGCCCGCCCGCTGCTCGCCTCAGGCGCCCTCGACGCCCGCCTCTTCGACGTGGACGCACTGATCGCGCAGGGGTACGCCGACGGCGCCGACGTGCCGGTGATCGTACAGAACAAGGACGCGTCCGCCCCCGTACCCGAAGGCTCGAAGCAGGTACGCAAACTGCCCGGCATCAAGGCGGCAGCCGCCCGCGTCGAGGCAAAGAACACCAGGACGTTCTGGTCGGGCCTGCGCTCCACCCGGGACGGGGCGACGGCCAAGAAACTTGCCGACGGCGTCAGCAAGGTCTGGCTCGACGCCAAGGTCGAGGCCACTCTCGACAAGAGCGTGCCGCAGATCGGCGCCCCCGAGGCCTGGGCGGAGGGCTACGACGGCAAGGGCGTGAAGGTCGCCATCCTCGACACCGGCGTCGACGGCACCCACCCCGACCTGGCCGGCCGTATCGCCGAGACCAAGAACTTCTCCGACAGCGACGACGCCGTCGACCACGTCGGCCACGGCACGCACGTCGCCTCGACGATCGTCGGTTCCGGTGCCGCGTCCGGGGGCAAGTACAAGGGCGTCGCGCCAGAGGCCGATCTCATGATCGGCAAGGTGCTCGGGGACACCGGGTCAGGCTCCGACTCCTCGGTCCTCGCTGGCATGGAATGGGCCGCGCACAGCGGTGCCAAGGTCATCAGCATGAGCCTGGGAACCCAGCAGGCCAGCGACGGCACGGACCCGATGAGCATGGCCGTCGACGAACTCACCGCCGAAACCGGCTCCCTGTTCGTGATCGCGGCGGGCAACACCGGCCCCAAGGCGACGACCATCGGCTCTCCCGGCGCCGCCGACTCCGCGCTCACCGTCGCGGCCGTCGACAAACAGGACCAGCTCGCCTCGTTCTCCAGCCGCGGCCCGCGCCTGAACGACAACGCGCTCAAGCCCGACATCGCCGCGCCGGGCGTGGACATCGTCGCGGCCCGCGCCGCGGGCACCACCATGGGCACCCCCCTCGACAAGAACTACACCTCCGCCAGCGGTACGTCGATGGCCACCCCGCATGTCGCCGGCGCCGCAGCGATCGTCGCCCAGGCGCACCCGGACTGGACCGCCGCGGACATCAAGGGCGCCCTCATGTCCGGCGCGAAGGTACTCGACGGCGGCGGCTTCGCCGAGGGCTCGGGCCGGACCTACGTTCCGGCCGCGCTCAAGCAGACCGTCTGGGCGACCAACGCCTCCTTCGGCACCGTGGCACCCAAGGGCACATCGGCCCCGGTCACGCGTTCGGTCACCTTCCACAACACCTCCGACAAGGAGGTCACCCTCGCCCTGTCCGGCGCGCTGACACTGGACGGTGGTGCCGTGGCGGACGGCGCCCTCACGCTGGGCGCGGACACCCTGACCCTGCCCGCGGGCGGCGCGAAGGACCTTGCGGTCACCGTGACACCCGACCTCGCCACGGCGTACGGCACCTACACCGGGACCATCACGGCGACCGGGGACGGAGTGACGACGCACGCCACGGTCGCCCTCAACCGCGAGCAGCCCACCGTCAAGCTCACGCTCAAGGGAGTGATGCCCGACGGCACGCCCGCCCAGGGCAGCAGCGCCCTCGCGCTGTACAGCCTGACCGACAGTTCCAATCCGCCCGCACAGATGCGGATGGGCCCGGACGGCATCGCGACCGCGCAGATCAAGCCGGGCCGCTACACGATCGTCGGACACCTGCGCGCCGGATCCGACACCGTCTCCTTCGGCCTGCCCGAATTCACCGTCGGCGACCAGGACATCTCACTCAAGGCCGACGGCCGCGACGCCCAGCCGCTGAAGGTGAAGACCCCCAAGCGCAGCGAACTGCGCAGTCTCGCCATCGCGGTCAGCCGGCGTGCCGCGGCACAGCCGATCGGTGTCAGCAGCACGTACGTGCTCGGCCTGGCCGGCGGACACCAGTGGGCGCTCCCCGCGCCGGCGGCGAAGGACGGCACGTTCGGATTCACCGCCAACTGGAGTCTGCAGGCGCCGGCGATCACCGCGAAGGCGCAGCTGCCCTCCGGTGCGTACGACCTGAACGCGGAGTCGTTCCCCTACTCGGGACGGTTCGACGGCACCCGGCGCCTCACCGTCGTCGACGCCGGACACGGTACGGAGGCGGACCTCGCCGAGCACCCCGTCAAGGGCAAGCTCGCCCTGATCCGGGTGGGCAACGAGGACCTCTTCGCCACCGTGCTGCCGAGAGTCCTGGCCGCCGGACCCGCGGCCGTCATGGTCGTCAATGACAGGAACGAGCGGTACGTCGGCGCAACGTTCTCGCCGATCCCTGTGTTCGGTGTGTACAAGAAGGCGGGGGACAAGGTCGCCGCCGCTGCGATCAAGCGTTCCGTCGCCGTCAACCTGACCGGAGAGACGAGCCCCTCGTACTCCTACCAGCTGGTGGACGGGCAGTCGGACGGCATCTCGACCGACCAGACCTTCGACCCGCCGCAGCCGGAGCTGGCCGACATCCGGCTGAAGACCTACGCGTCCTCCACGGACCCGGCCCTCGCCCAGGCGAGCGGCGGCTGGCTCGGCCTGAGCGTGGCCAACAACCGTGGCGCGGGCGCGATTCTCCCCACGACGATGGGCACCAGCCAGCACGTCTACGTCAATGCCAAGGGCACCAAGTGGGAGCGGGTCGTGACGCCCACGTACAGCTCGGCGACCAGTGCCTCAGCCCTTAACACCTACGCGCCGGGCAGCACGGTGGACCAGGACTGGTTCGCTCCCGTCCAACACGCCACGTCCCCCGCAGTCTCCGCACCGGCCACCGGACTGACTCCGTCGCGCGACAGCGAAGGCATGATGGTCCAGATCCCGGTGTGGGCCACCGCCTCGGGCGGCACCTGGGAGAGTTTCTCGATGAGCGCCGGTGACACGGATGCGTTCCGCGCCTACCGAGACGGTCAGCTTCTCGGTTCAGCGACCTATCCCTACGCACAGATCACGGGCCTGCCCGACGCGAAGTCGGAGTACCGCTTCGAGGTGGACGGCGAGCGCACCGCCCCCTGGTCGACCGTCAGCACGGAGGCGCACACCGCCTGGACGTTCTCCTCGGCGGCGCCCACGGGCACCGGCCCGGAGACCCTGCCGATGCTGCTCGCCGACTACCAGCTGGACGGCGTCGCGCTCGACAGCTCCGTCAAGGCGGGCAAGCCCCACGGCCTGAAGGTCACCTTCCGCAACGCCGACGGCTCCGCGTCGCCGGTCACTCGGGCGACTGTCCAGGCCTCGTACGACGGCGGAAAGACGTGGCACAAGCTCAGCGCCGACGTCTCGGCGCACGCGGCGAGCGTCACGGTAAAGGCCCCGCTCGGTGCGGAGAGCATCTCGCTGCGCGTCCAGGGCGAGAACGCGGCAGGCAGCACCGTCAACCAGACCGTCGTGAATGCGGTCAAGGTGAGCTGAACCTCTCCTCTGGGGGCCGGGCATTCCGTGCCCGGCCCCTTCGCCCGGATCACCGGTCTCCATGTGGCGCGCGGGCGTGGTCGACTTCGAGTACGGCGTACGGAGAGAGATGGTGGGTCGGGGCACCAGCCTCCAGCAGCAGAGCGGCGCTGACCTCCACTGTCATGCAACACCGCCGTAACTGATTCGGGGGCCCGTCGTAGTAGTCACGGCTGGAGCGGGGGCGCGACCTTTCACCGCCCGCTCGCGCGGTGGGGGCGGGCGAGCCACGGAGGTGGCAGAGTACGTCGCCCCTCGCAGAACACACATAGGCCGTCTCTGCGCGCGGTGTTGTTCGACGGCATATCCCAGTTGGGCAAAGGCCGCATCGGTTGACGGCCGCGGAGAAGCTCCCGGCGCCTTCGCCTTCGCGGTGCCCCGCCAACAGGCTTGGGTTCGGTGGGCGGGTGTGGCGGCAGGGGAACAGGTTCCGGTGGAGAGGGCATTGGTCCTGGAAGGGTACGGCCGCACGCTCTGACCCATGTACGAGATTCTTCTTGGTCAGAAGGCTGCCTCGGCCCCCGTACTACGTCGGTCCCTCTTCGGAAACGGGGAGCTTCACGTACGTCACCAAGCGTGTTGTCCTGGTCGTGGGCACGATGCTGTTGTCCGACCACAGTGTCGGATCGGTCAGGTCAGTAGCCCGGGTCAGCAGGCTGGCGTCCAGGAGGCGACGACCGGCTCGAGGGTGACCCCGGCCGTCGTGCCCAAGCGCCGCGACGGCCATTCCCTGCCGCCGATGTGACCTGGTCACCGCCACCATGGGGAAGATCAGCGACAGCAAGCCGGCGGCCTCCTGCTCAGGCTGGTTCGCCTGGGGGCAGCTGACCGGTCGGTTCTGCCGCGGCGCTGTGTCCGCGCCGGGTCGTTGACTGATGGTGTGTCACGGGCCGGTACCGGTCCGATGAGACCCTGGATCACCGCTCCGGCCTTGGGCGCATGATGTGGTTCCTGAGCTGGGGAAGGGGACATTGGGGTGGCGGGCAGGCGTGCGGTAAGGGTCGGATCCGCAGTATCGGGCGGATCAGCGGTGGTCGCCATCTTGGTGGCGATAGTGACCAACTACGTCACCGCGAACCCACCACAGTGGGCCGAGAACACGCCGGTTGCCTGGTCGGTGTTCGGGATCCTGGCCGTCGGATCGCTAGGGCTGCTGCTGTGGGAACGACGTCTGGCCGGTGCGGAGGAGAGTGAGCAGCCCGTCGCAGAGCTGCGCAGTATCGCCGCAGCGGGCGGCCACTCCTTGAATCCGCCGGGAGCTCTTGCGCCGGTCCGGGGTCGGGAGGGTGAGCTGGACCAGATCGAGCGCCTGGCGCGGGGGATGGTGGTGGTGTGCGGGGCAGGTGGTCTAGGGAAGACCACGGTCGCTGCCGAGGCAGCCGCCCGAGCGCGGGCGGCGGGGAAGGTGGTGGTGTGGATCCGGTGGCGTGAGGACCCCATTCAGCTCGCCCAGGATCTTGCTTACGCCGCACACCTACTGGGCATGCCGGAAGCCCGGCTGGAGGAGGCCCGTACCGGCCGGGCGTCTTTGGTCGACGCCGTGTGGGAGCAGCTTTCGGCGGTGCCGGGTTGGTTGATCGTGGTGGACAACGTCGATAGTCCGTCGCGGATCGGGCCGGGCTCGGAGCAGGTTGCGGCGTATCGGGGGTGGTTGCGTGCGGAGGGGGCGGGGGTGCTGTTGGTCACCAGCCGGGACACCGCGCCGGGGACGTGGGGGCCTGGGGTGGTGCTGCTGCAGCTGGAGCCGCTGGCCGACGAAGCGGGCGGGGTGGTGTTGCGGGATGCCGCACCGCACGCCGGCACGCCGTCGGAGGCCGAGGCGCTGGCCGTGCGGCTGGGCGGGTTGCCTCTCGCGCTGAACGCGGCGGGCAGCTACCTGTCCGTGCCGACCAGTCGGCACCGCACTTTCACCGCCTATCAACGTGCTTTGGACGTGGAGTTCGGCGACCTTATCGGCGCCGTGCACCCCGGGGCCGCGGGTGATCCAGAGATCGCACGGCAGGTGGTCCGCCATACCTGGGACCTTTCGCTGGACCAGCTGCACCGGGACGGCTACACCCTCGCGCGCCCGGTCCTCCAGCTCCTCGCCCTCCTGGAACCCGCGCCGATCCCCCGCACTTTGATCACCCCCGCCCTGGTCACCGAAGCCACGGGCTTGGAAGCGACTGCCGCCACGGTCGACGGGGCTCTCGCCGGGCTGCACCAGTACGGGCTCCTCAGCGCTCCACGGACCGGCGGTGAGCCCGCCGAACTGCCCGTGGGACACGTTGCGCTGCATCCACTCGTCCGAGAAGTCACCGCCCACACCCTCAGCACCACCCAGCCCAACCCGACAGGCACGTGGCTGACCGTCCTCAACCAGCACCTCACCCAAGCCGTCACCGACACAGTCAGCATCCCCGGACGAGCTGGATGGCCCACCGCCCGTCTCCTCGCCCGCCACCTCCCCGAACTTCTCAGCCGCGCCTCCCCGCAGGACTTCATCACCGCCCGCAACACACTTGACACCCTCGCCAGCACCCTGTCCGACGCCGGAGCAGCCGCCGAGGAACTGCTTCTGCGGCGGCACGTCCTCGACGCCGAAACCCGCCACCTCGGCATCGACCACCCTGACACCCTGACCAGCCGCAACAGCCTCGCCAATGTGCTTGGCGACCTGGGGGAGTACCAGCAAGCCGTCGGTATGCACCGCCAAAACCTCACCGACCGCGAGCGCATCCTCGGCACCGACCACCCCGACACCCTGACCAGCCGCAGCAACCTCGCCACCGCGCTCGGCGACCTGGGGGAGTACCAGCAAGCCGTCGGCATCCACCGCCAAAACCTGACCGACCGCGAGCGCATCCTCGGCACCGACCACCCCGACACCCTCCTTGTCCGCAACAACCTCGCCACCGCGCTTGGCGACCTGGGGGAGTACCAGCAAGCAGCCGACCTCTACCGCCAAAACCTCACCGACCGCGAACGCATCCTCGGCACCGATCACCCCGACACCCTCGCCAGCCGCAACAACCTCGCCACAGCGCTGGGCAACCTGGGGGAGTACCAGCAAGCAGCCGACCTCCACCGCCAAAACCTCACCGACACGGAACGCATCCTCGGCACCGACCACCCCGACACCCTCCTTAGTCGCAACAACCTCGCCACAGCGCTCAGCAGTCTGGGGGAATACCAGCAAGCAGCCGACCTCCACCGCCAAAACCTCGCCGACCGCGAACACACCCTCGGCACCAACCACCCCGACACCCTCACCAGCCGCAACAACCTCGCCACAGCGCTCAGCAGTCTGGGGGAGTACCAGCAAGCAGCCGACCTTTACCGCCAAAACCTCACCGCCCGCGAGCGCATCCTCGGCACCGACCACCCCCGCACCCTCGCCAGCCGCAGCAACCTTGCCAACGTGCTTGGCGACCTGGGGGAGTACCAGCAAGCAGCTGACCTCCACCGCCAAAACCTCGCCGACACGGAACGCATCCTCGGCACCGACCACCCCGACACCCTCCTTAGCCGCAACAACCTCGCGGAGGCGGAAGCCGGGCTCGCTCACGCGTCCACGCGGCGCCGTCGAATGCCATGGCGACGCTGACATCGACCAAGCAGGGTGAGATCGCCGCGGTCAGTGTCCCGTCATGCACCCCGGCAGGTAGTTCACCCGGTCGGCAGCCACAGGCCAGCTCGCGACGTTCGCTCGGCCGGACTGCATAGCGCTGCGATCAGTGGTGACAGACCAGGTGGACACGGTCTGCCTTCGCTGTCGGAGAAGATGAAGACGGACTACCGCCCTGCCCAGGTACGTACGAACAGCAGCGCCTGCTCTACTCCTTGGGGATGGGCCGTGCATTCTGAACTCGGGGAGAGGCGTCAGCAGCCCGTGTCCCGGACCGCTGAGATACGCAGGGTGTTGCGGCGGTTCGGCTCGGCCAGGCAAGGCCGAAGGGGTTTTGTTTCCCGCGGACAACAGCCTCCTCGCTAGAAGAGGGCGGGTCCGGTGCCCAGCTGTCGGCGGCCCTGCGATCGCGCCTCCTCATGGTCTTCGGCAGCACGGGCGGAGGGCTTGGAGGCGGCCCGTGCCGCGGCTGTACCGCCATGCTCGTGGCTGTCGCCAATTGGCGACAGCTCCGGCTCGACGTCGGGACGGGGACCGGTGCCAAGAGGGCGGCGGGTGGTGCTCATCGCCCAAGTCTCCCAGTTCGCCGGCCGGGTCAGGCGACGACGGCGCGCAGAGCCACCGCAGGGCAGTGGCCTCGGACGCCCATTCCCCGGTGACCCGACCTGACCTGACCGACCAGCCCGCCGAAAAGGCGTCAGCGCGCCAGGATGTGGCCGTGGAAGCGTTGTGGAAGTACTTCGAGGACAACAACGAGATCTTTGCCGCGCTGGTGGCCGCCCTATGGGCTGTCCCGTAATCCCTGGTGGATCAGCGCGCGGCGTCAGATGCGGTGCATCGCAAGGCGGAGGAGCGTCCTCATACTGGGCGTATTCGGGCGTTCCGACAACGCAGCGAGGTGCCGTAGCTGTCGTCGCGCGCCCGCCAGGGATTACGGGACAGCCCTTAGCCATCCTCGGCGGCCTCATCGGAAGGGTGCTCGGCACCAAGATCCAGGCGAACGGGGGGGCGGGATCAGGCCAGCGCCGCACGAGAGGCAGCGCGGATTGCCAGTGAGGCTCAGGAAATGGCTGCACACCCACCTCGGCTTTGACGAGCACGTGCGGGGTGGGGGATCGCGGTCCATGCGGCGCGTGCCCGTGGCTGGGGGTATGGAGTGCGGGAGAACACGCAGGGGAGCGCGAGCCGAACCACTGGTACCGCTCGCTTGCTTGGGCGTCCGAGTAACACAGGGAGTGGCTGTGGCCCCCGTAGCCGATCCGGTTCTGGGGGACCTTGAGTTGGATGACTGCGGAGGCGATCACGTCGAACGGCGCCATCGTCCCTGTGTGCCAGGCGCTGGGGTCGGCCTCTTTGGCGCCGGTGAAGGCCAGCTGGGCGTCGCCGAACCGGACGGTCCAGCCTCCCTGATCGCCCGTGCGTGCCTCAGCCGTGGAGACGATGTTCGTGATCGTCGTCAGGAGGTGGTCGTAGATGAGGTTGAGTGACGTGCCGGCGACTTCCAGAAGGTCTTGACGCCGTTCGGCTTCGGTGGCTTCCGACCTGAGGGCCATGCGGCTGAGTGAGGGGACTTGTAGCGGGCACACGAGGCAAATGCCCGATGTTCCGCAGCTATTGGTTGTGACGATGCGCCGCCTCTGTCCGAGGGCGCGGACGCTCACCGGTCGAAGGGACCCCGGCGTCTCCCGCACCACGGTTTCCCTTTCCCTGGGGATCCCGGCCGCCGGGCCGCACTCTCCTGCTGGTCGGCGGCCGGGCGGACTCGCCGGTGTCCTGGCTCCGCCACCGCCCTACGCGCCGGGCGGAGCAGTGGACTCCTCCGTCGGCCCGCCAGCTCTGTGACCGGCGCCGGATACGGATCGCAAGAAGATCAGAAGGGAGTGTGCTCCGTGTTGGTCGCTGGTCGGTACCGGATCGTCGCCAGGCTCGGCCGTGGGGGAATGGGCGAGGTGTGGCGGGGGGTGGACGAAGTACTGGATCGCCCGGTGGCGGTCAAGCTTCTCCTGAACCAGAGAGCCGACGAGGCGGCGATCGCCCGGTTCCATCTTGAGGCCCGGACCGCGGCGCAGCTGAGCCACCCACACGTGGTCGCTGTGTATGACACCGGCACCGACCTGGAACGCCACTACCTGGTGACGGAGTTTCTGGACGGTCGCAGCCTCGCCGAAGAGCTGGCCGCGCGCGGGCCGTTGTTGCCCGCGCGCGTCGCCGGGATTGGTGGGCAGGTTGCTGACGCCTTGGCCGCGGCACACGGACAAGGGGTGGTGCACCGGGACGTGAAGCCGGGAAATCTCCTGCTGGCTTACGACGGCACGGTGAAAGTCGGCGACTTCGGGATCGCCCACTTCACAGACGAGTCCACGGCCGGGCTGACGCTGAAGGGCCAGATCATCGGCACCAGCGCCTATCTGGCGCCCGAACGAGCCGTGGGCCAACCGGCCGGCCCTCCGGCGGACATGTACGCACTGGGCTGTGTACTTTACGAACTGCTGCTGGGTCACCCTCCTTTCCGAGCGGAAACCCCCGCGGCGATGCTGTACCAGCACGTCGATGCGGTGCCCGACTCCCCGAACCGGCACCGTTCAGATCTGCCCAAGGCGTTCGCGGCCTTTGTCATGCAGTTGCTCGCGAAGTACCCCGAGGCGCGGCCGACCGCTGCCGAAGCCGTCGAGTTCCTGGCCTCCGCGGAACAGTGGAGCGCCGGGCAGCCGTCATCGGGCGAATTCACCCCTTCTGCCGCGGGTGTCCCCGGTCGTTCCGCGAAGGCCGTCAGCCAAGGTGCCGTGCGGCAGAAGGAGCCCGGCAGCCTGCGTTCACTCCGGTCGCGGGTCGCCACCGGCTCGCTCGTGGCGGCGGTCGCGGCCGCTGCGGTCGTGAGCCTCTCCGCGGCGCCCCCGATCGCGGAGGACGGGAGGGGAAAGCCGCACACCTCGACCACAGGCCGGCCCTCACCGACACACGGCACAGTGAGCGCGACACAGCCTCCCCTGTCCGACCCGGCCGCCGCCACCACAACGTCGTCGGCAGAGAAGGTGTCCGCCCACGACAAGAAGGAGTCGACGGACAAGTCGTCCTCACCGTCGGAGAAGCCGACGCCCACGAAGAAGCCCAAGCCTTCCGAGAAGCCCACGGCCACCGGGACGCCCTCGCCCACGAGCACTCCGACCCCGACGGTGAGCAGCCCGCTGACGCCGAGCCCCACTCAGCCGGAGGAACCGACTGGAACGTCTCCGTCGGCTCAGTGAGTGTGCGCTCGCTCTCCTGCGGCATGTCGGCGAGGGGCGCGGGCGCCGGTCGATTTCGAAGGGTGTTCCTCCGCTGGGGGCTGCACCGTCGGCCTTCTCGGGTTGGTCCGTTCGACCGCGCACCGTCTGGGCAAGCCGCCGTCCGGGGCGGCTTGCCCAGGCTCCCGTAGGACTTGCCCGGGTCAGGCCCCGCGGCGGAACAGGCCGCGGCGGCGCTTGCCCGGCTCCTGGTCTCGGTCCTCCACCGGCTCCGGCTCGGTGCACTGCATCGTCACCACGGCCACGCATTGGAGTTCCGTACCCGGGACAGGGCGCGTGCATCGCGGCGTGCGACCGCGTTGCCGATGCGGTTCTGCCGGGACCGCGGCCTGCGCGACTGTCCGGCGAAGAAGCGGCGGCGTCCGGAGTCGTGGAGCCCGCTTCCAGGAGCGTGCAGATCGGCTCCGCTCTCGCCTCACGCTCCGTACCGCTGCAGTCCGTCTGCTGCGGCGCGAAGCACGGCATCAACGGCTTCACCTCCTCGGTGCGCGCCGAACTCATGCACAGCGGCAGCAACCTGCGCATCACCATCGCTCAGATGCCGGCCGTCAACACTCCGCAGTTCTCCTGGGTCCTCTCCCGACTGTCCGGAAGCCCCCGCCCAGTGGCACCGATCTACCAGCTTGAAGTAGCGGCGCAGGTCGTCCTGTACGCAGCCGACCACCCCGGACGCAAACAGTTCTACGTCGGCGCCGGCGCCGCCGCCACCATCCTGGCCAACAAGATCGCCCCGGTCCTTCTCGATCGCTATCTCGCACGCACCGGCTACGACTCCCAGCAGACCGACCAGCCCGACAACCCGCAACGCCGCCACAACCTCTGGGCGCCAGCAGACGACGAAAAAGACCACGGTGCCCACGGAGACTTCGACGACCAGTCCAGCGCCCGCGCCCCCAACTGTGGTTGTCCCACCAACCGGCCGGGCCTCGCAGCGGCTCTCCTCGCAAGTGCCGCTATGGGCAGATTGCCTCTCGGAAGTGCCTTGTCGATCGTGTGTGCTGGAAGCGTGAAGAACTCCCATCATCGCAGGTCACAAGGCACTTCCTCGTTTCCGGAAGAACCATCCACAGGCATTGAGCCGGGGGACCCGGGTTGAGGAATGGCGCGACGGGCAGAATGAGCGGGTCGTGCTCCGGCGCTCAACGGGTGGCTTTTCTTTGTCATTCGGGCGCCGGGTTCCCGCCCCCACCTGGTTTAAGCATCGGGGAAACGTTAATTCTCTCCGCGGCTTTGAATACGTAGTTATTAGCACATCACCTGCGCATTGGTCTGATCGGGTGTCAGCCAAGCGGGCGATATTCTCAACGAATGCAACCGGGTGGATAGTGAAATAACTCCACCGGGTTTCGGAGCCCTTGGTGGGAGTGGGAATGGAGGCCGCAGGTGACCATTGAAGACTGGCTCAAAACCAATGTAACCACCGACACGAGGGCACTCGGTTGGTACAGCGGCCCGGAGTGCGAGGACCGCATCGTCCGGGCCTATCGCGAGCTGCTGAGCGGCTATGAGATCGACACGTCAAAGATCCTCAAGACCACCTGCCTGGTGAACGGCGAGCACACCGGCGTGGTGCGTGTCCAGGAGAACAACTTCTTCTCGATCTGCGCCCACCACTTCCTGCCGTTCTTCGGGAAGGTCAACATCTCCTACGTCCCCGGTGACCGCATTCTCGGACTCGGGAAATTCCCTCGCCTGGTCCAGGCGTTCAGCCGGCGTTTCCAGATCCAGGAGTACCTCGTCAAGGAGATCGCTGAAGAGATCATGTCCTCCGGCGGCGCAAAAGCCGTGCGAGTCACCTCCCGTAGCCGCCACCTCTGCATGTGCAGCCGCGGTCCGTCCGACCAGACCGTGATCACCGACACCTCGTATGTGGCGGGCCATCAGGAGTTGATGGCCAAGTTCGGCCTGGACGACTGATCCGGACTCGCGTGGCGGGAGGTGCTCAAGGGATCGACCTCCCGCCACGCGGCACCGGTCACCCGGCCCTGGACGACCGCCGTGGGGACAACACGCCAGCCACACAAGGAGAACCCGTGCGCGACAGGAAGAGAGGCAGCCACCGCCGCGTGTCGACGTCACCCTGGAAGTACGTTGTGGCGACATGGCTCGCCGGCGTACTGGCGGCAGTCGGCCTGGGCGCCGTCTCGCCGGCGGGATCCGCTCTGCGTTCGTCACTGGGGTTGTCAGCCGGTGCGCTCGCCTGGGCCACATCGAGCATTACGGCCGTGAGCGCCCTCCTCGGCATCCCGGCGGGATGGTGGATCGTCCGCTTCGGCGCCCACCGGGCTCTGCCCTGGGGCCTGTTCGTCATGGCGGTTGCAACCGCCATCAGCGCGACCGCCGGATCCTGGGGTCTGCTGCTGGGGTCGCGTGTCGCGGAAGGAGTCGGCTACCTGCTGGTGTTCGTGGCGGGTCCGGTCGTAATCACCCGCATGACGCAGGGCGGCATCCGATCGGCGGCGCTCGCGTTGTGGGGCACGTGCGTTCCGATGGGCCTGGCCGTCGCCGCGGCCCTGGGCGGAGTCCTGGCATCTCAGTGGACGTGGAACCGATGGTTGGCCCTCACCGCGCTCGGTCCCTTGATCATGGCCGGGGCGCTCACCGTCGTCCTGCCTCGGCTGCCGATGACACCCGTGCAGTACCCTCATCCCGCGGTCGGCACCTGGAATGGGGCACTGAGGCTCGGCGCGGCGTACGGAAGCCTGTCGCTGGTCGGCGTCGCTGTGGTGATGGTCCTCCCGCTCTACCTCACCGAGCACCGAGAGGTAACGCCGACTGTGGCCGGTACCGTGGTGGCACTCGTCTGCCTGGGTAGTGCGATCGGGGGGCTTGCCGCCAGTTGGCTGCTGCGGCGCGGCTGGGCCCTCTCCTCGCTCGTCCCGCTGGGCGTACTGATGCCGGTGGCCTGCCTCCCCGCCTTCTCGGCCGAATTCCCACTCGCGGTCAGCGGCGGCGCCGCCACGCTTGTTCTCCTCGTCGACGGACTGTTGATCTCCGCAGTCTTCGCTGCGGTCCCCGCTGCGGTGAGCCGTGCTGAGCATGTCGATGTCGCCAATGGCATCCTCAACCAACTCGGCAGTGTGGGAATGCTGATGGGACCACCGGTCTTCGGCCTGGCCATCGCTGCGGCGGGATGGGGCGCCGTCGCTGCCGCGACCTTCGTCTTCGGCGGACTTGGCACAGTCCTTCTGCTGAAGGGCGCCCGTACGTCCGCAACCTGCACTGCAGACGGCGTGTCCCGGTCGATCTACGCACCGGACGGTGTGGACGTGGGGGAGGGATCGGAGCCCTTACGGAAGGCGCCGGATGTCAGCAAGCCCAACCGCAACAGAATCTGACCGAGCCACGGCTGTGGGGGTTCCCGAATGCTGACGGCGGCCTTCTCCTTGAAAGGGGACAGGATGAAAATCGACTTCCTCCCGCTGCAGGACAACACCTGTGGCGAGTACTGCCTGTACTGCCACGCCGAGACCGTCGAATGGATCGTCGTGGACGGAAGGAAACGGTGCACCTGCGGTTCGTGCGGCCGCGAGGCCGGAAGAGCCGTCGTCGTCGATCCCCGCATCTGCTGGTGGACCGATTCAGACGGCGAGTACTGGCATGAGAGCGCCGGCGTATTCGTACGTGACCCACGAGGGAGATTTCTCTTCTTCCAGAGAACTGCCTTTCCCTACCGTCTGACCGTACCCGCAGGCCATGTTGAACGCGGAGAGGACCCCAAGCGCGCGGCAGCGCGGGAGCTCTGGGAGGAAGTAGGAATCCGCGACGCGCACGGGGACCTCCGGCTCGTTGCGGACGAGCATCTCAACGGAGACATGTGCAGAAGGGGCTCCGACGCCCATCGTTGGCACGCCTATCTGCTGGACGTCGACGACCACCGGGCAGCTGGAACTCAGGGGGAATTGACCGTGAACGAGGAAGGTGAGGAGCCCCTCTGGCTCACTCTCGACCAAGCACTCTCCTCCCAGCCGACGTTCGCCGTGGAACACATCATCGATCGGTATTCCAACAGACTCCTGCACGCCGTCGGGCGCACCTCCGGGGAGGGGACTGTGAAGCGAACGGTGTAACTCCTGATCATGGAAGATGCGCCGGTGACCAGTAACAAAACCTATGCTTGTCGAGGTGGCTGTTGAACCCGGATCCACCGGCGCGGAGTGATCGTTTCGGAGGTGTTCCGGTCGTCGGGTGGATGATCTGCGGGTCGGGGCAGGGGGCGGCCGCTGGTCTGCCCAGCGCCCCCGGCCCCCGACCCGAGGCGCGCTCGCGGATCCGCAGGGGCGGAGCACTTCTCATCCGTGTGTCCGCGCCGGGGGCGGCGGTCGTGGTGGCGGTCTCGCCGGCCCGGGCCGTGCTGCTGCTCGAGACGGTCCGTCGACGTGATCCGGCGGAGATTTCGTGAAAAGCCGGGTGTCGCCCCCGCGGCAAGCAGAGCATTCCGAGTGCGAACCGTCATGTACCGGATTTCCGACATCTCACCATAGGAGTTGCGGATGAAGCGTTTACGGAGAACACAACTGCTGGGCCTCGGTGTCATGGCACTGTTGCTCGGTCTGGTCGCCGCCCCGACCGCGCAGGCGGCACCGGCCGAGGCAGCTGCCGCTGCCCCCACGGCCGTCGAGTGCAGCGGCAGCTGGGACGGCAAGACGTACTGGGCCCAGAGCCCTTCAGGGCGCAACGGGGGCGGTTACGCGCGCACCTACTGGAACGCCTCGACGAAGCGGAACTGCGCGAAGTTCTGGTCCAGCCCCTACGACGGCCTGGCGTCGAACATCAAGCTGTACCTCCATGACGAGAGCGGCGACTATGTCGCCGACCCGCCGCAGGAGCACCCGGTCAACTACCACTACTACGCCGGGCCGCTCTACACCTGGTTCGACGCGACCAGTGAGTGCATCCACCTGAGCGGCTCGCTGGTCCGGGGCGGGGTGACGTACACCCTCAGCACCCCGGACATCCGGTGCGGCTGATCCGCCGTTGCTGAATCTGTCCGGGCTGGCATCGGGCTCCGGCGGATCCAGCCGGCCCGCCGGAGCCCTACGGGCTGCGCTGCCTGCCCCGGGTTCCCTGCCACCAGCCGGCGGCGGGGAGCCCGGGGGAGTAGTGGTCACAAGTACCGGAGCGCGGGCGAGGGCCTCCGTGTGGTCTTGGTCGAGAGCCCGTCTACCAGGAGCTCGTCGTTGCGCAGGAGCGTCCAACTTGCGGTCGGCATCGGGATATTGGAGGGCGTTCACGGTGGCTTTCCTCAGCCCGGCACTTCCAGCTCGATATCGCCGATCCGGCTGCTCAGTCGCCGGTCGGACCGGGTCCCGATCCTTCGGGCGCCTTTCAGGTTTTTCACAAAGGCCTTGCGCTGGGCCGGGCTCACAGAACGCCAGCGCAGCTCAAGGACCGGGCGCACCGGCGGGATGAGCTCCCGCACCCGCTCGTCGACCTGGGCGAGGCGGGTCTCGTAATCGTCGTCCGGCCGATAGACCAGATCGAGGTCGACCGACGGCTCGGTGCCGCCGGCCTGGTGGTGACAGGCCGTGAGCCAGCGGGCGATCCAGTCGAGCGCGATCCGCACCGTGGAAGAGATCTGCTCCTGCCACTCGCCGAGGTAAGGCGCGTTCACCGACTCCGCGGTCACTTCCTCCGGCATCACGATCAGCCCACGGACGGCGGTTCCGAGCAGCTCGACGTGGATGCGCGGCCACCAGCCGCTCGCGTCGATCCGGAAGCGGGGAAAGCGCCCCGCCATGCCGATCCCCGTCCGCAGCTGAGCCCAGTTCATCGCATCTACCGGTGGCCGGTCGGGCGTGTACGGCCCGGTCGTCCGATGCCCGAGCTGACTGGCGCGCATCATGAACACGGCCGCGAACTCGTCGCCTCGCAACGTCATGCTCACGGGGAAGAACGCCCCGACCTCGCCCATGAATACCGTGCCGGTGATCAGGGCTTCGATACTGGACCGATCCGGGATCATCGCCGCCTCCTCCATCGTCGCCGCGCCGGCTTCTCCGGCGCCGGCCCCCTCACGCTGTCCAGTTCGGTCTCGACGGCGAGCGTGTCCGGGTGGTCGTCGCCCAGCCGCAGCCGCCGTTTCGCCAGCACCTCGCGCAGGACTGGCTCGGCGTCGCCCGGTCGCCCGAGCCGGTGGTGCACGCGCGCCAGCCCCACCCGGGCGTCGAGCGTCCGGCCGTCGTCGCGGCCGAAGCGCATCACGAGTCGGGGCAGCAGGTCGTCGTACATCCGTTCCGCTTCCGCCTGCTCTCCGCTCGCGGAGAGCAGGGACGCGAGCGCCGCGGTCGCCTCCAGGGTGGCCGGGTGGTCCGGCCCCAGGTCCTGTGCGCGCTCTCCGGTCACCGCCCGGACCAGCGCCAGGGCCTCCGGCTCCCGGTGCAGATCGGTGAGGACCGCGGCCCAGCCGAGCATCGCGCCCTGGGTTTCGACGTGCCCGGCGTCCCAGAGGTGGGAGCGGACGTCGACGACGAGTTGCCACGTGTGCTCGGCCGCGGCCAGTTCGCCCTCGCGGTGCAGGACCGGGGCGGCCTCGGCGAGCGTGACGAGGTCGTCCTGGAGCTGGTCGGCGAAGTAACCGGCCCAGAACTCCTCGGACCGGTTCAGCTCTGTCTCCGGCCGCAGCAGCAGAGCGAGCCGTTCGGCCGTGCTCGGTATTTGTGTGGGCTCCCGGGTTGCCGCGTCCTCCGCCACGAAGCGCACGTACAGCCGATAGCCGGTGTCGGTGCGCGAAAGGATCTTGTCCAGTTCGTCGGCGAGCTCCAGGGTGCGGGTGACGGCGTGCCGTTGCCGGTCGCCGAGGCGGGCGAACACCTCGACGAGCGCCGGGCGGCTGTCATTGCGGGAAGGCAGCGGAACGTCGACCTCGGCCCGCAGCTCGTCGAGCGCGGGCTCGGCCTCCGGCCGCAGGGAGCCGGTCGCCGAGCCGAAGTCGTACTCCCAGTCCAGGGCCCAGGTCAGCAGACGCCCGCTCTCGTCGCCGGCCAGGAGCAGGGCGCCGTCCGGGGCCAGCGCGACGTGCGTGACCGCGTGCGAAAAGCCGGTGAAGGCGCGCAGCTGCCGGCCGGTCGTGAGGTCCCACAACCGGGCCTTCCGGTCCTCCCCGCCCGACGCCGCGAGCCGGAAGTCCGGTGTGACGGCCAGGCTTCGCACGATGCCGGTGTGCCCGGCCAGGACGTGGACGCATCGAGCACCCACGACGTCCCACAGCCGGACGGTGCCGTCCACCGAGCAGGACAGCAGCAGCCGGGCGTCCGGGCTCGGCAGGACGTCGACCACGGCGTCCGCGTGCCCGGTGAGCACCACCTCGCACTCCCCGTCGGCGGTCCGCCAGACCCGCACCGAGGCGTCGGCGCCACCGGTGACCACGAACCGGCTGTCGTCGCTCAGGCGCGCGGCGCCGATCCACTCGTCGTGCCCGCGCAGCACCCACCGGAGCTCGCCTTCGCGCAGATCCCAGATCTTCACGCTGACGTCCTGGCCGCGAGATAGCCCGTAGCGGTGATCAGCGCTGACGGCCACGTCCAGCACCGCCCCCGAGTGCGCCTCCCAGCGCCCGATGGTCCGGCCGCTGCCGATGTCCCAGGCCGCGACCAGGCCGTCGACGGTTCCCGAGAGAGCCACCTGGCCGTCCTCGCTGACCGCGACGTAGTACACGTGGTCGCGGGGGCTGGTGAACAGCTGGACGATCCGCCTGTCGCGCGGGTGCCAGGCGACGACCCGGCCGTCCTCGCCCCCGGACACCGCGAGCCGGCCGTCGGCGGTCATCGCCACGGCGCTGATGTGGCCGGTGTGCAGGCTGAGCGTGTGCAGCAGCTGCCCGGTCTCGACGTCGAAGACCCACGCTTCGGCGGCGTCCCCGGCGCGGGCGAGCGCGGTGGGGCTGCGGCCGCTGAACTCCAGGGCCCACGACCGGCCGTCCTCCGGGACGATCCGGCCCGCGGACCAGGCGTCGGCGAGCACGGACCGGCGGCCGAGGGCGCCGAGCCGGCGCCAGAGGCGCACCGGCTCGGCGTGGCGCCGATGCCCGGGCAGCGCGCGAGCGGCGCGGATCCGGCCGGCCGCCTCGTCGAGCCGCCCGGCACCGGCCAGCGTGGCTGCCTCCGCCAGCAGCGCGGCCGCCCGGGCGGCGGTGGCGGCGACGTCCGGGGCTTCATGTGGGCGGACGTAACTCCACGGGGCCGGCGGCCCCGCAGGCGGCAGGTGCCACACCCGAACGGACTTCCCCTCGGCGGTCACGGCGACCCGACCGGCCGCGCTCAGCACGACCTCCTTGGTGTCGGGCGCCGGGTCCAGGGACAGGCGGCACCGGCCACTGCTCAGGTCCCACACCCGCGACGGCTCGTCGCGGCCGCCGCTGGAGAAGCCGACCGTGCCGTCCAGGTTGACGGCGATCCGGCCGTGGCCGGTCTTCAGCTCCCGCCGGGGTTCGCCGGATTCGAGATCGACCAACCGGACGTCGGTGCTGCCGAGGCCGACCACGGCGAGGCGGCCGTCGCCGCTGAACCGCGCCCCCATCAGGGTGCGGTCGAACCGGTGCACCAGCTCGCCCGTGCGGACGTCGTACACGGAGTTCGTGTGGCGCTGGTAGTCGATGACGGAGCACAGCGTGCCCTGGGCACCGAGGACGTCCGCCTTGTTCTCGAACTGCCGGACGTCCAGGGGTTCGCGCGTCTCGAGGTCCCAGGTGACGGTTTCCCCTTCGAAGCCGCTGGTTACCGCGTGCCGCTGGTCCGCCGTCAGCGCGACGAGGCCCACCCAGCTGGGGTGGCCGGGCAGCTCGAACCCGGCCGCGGCTTCGAGGTCGAGCACGAGCGCCCGCCCGATTCCCCCGCCGACTACCACGAGCTGTCCGTCGTCGCGCACCGCCAGGGCCGAGGCGCTGTACTTCTCGAGCTCGAACTGTTGCCGGCACTCCTTCGCCGCGACGTCCCAGATTCGCAGCCCGCCGGAGCGGTCGGCCGAGACCGCGACCTGGCCGTCCGGGGTCAGCGCGAGGGCGGCGATCCCGTCTTCGTGCTCCCCCGGCAGGACCGACTGCGCGGGGGCGGGTGCGTACTCGACCGACGCGAGCGCGGCGGCGATCTGCGGATCGCCGGGCGTCCGCGCGACCGCGTCCCGCAGCAGCGCGGCCGCCGCGACCGGATCGCCGCGTTCCCGATGCACCAGCGCGAGCAGGTATGCCCCCACACCGTCACCCGGATCCCCGAACCGCACGGACTCCAGTTCGTCGACCATCTCGGCGTCGGTGATCACCCCGGTCCGCCACCGGTGCAGCCCGCGGTTGCAGCGGGCGTGCAGGTGGTGCGGATCCGCCCGCAGAGCCCTGGTCCACAGCTCCTCGGCGCTGTCGCGGCGGCCGAGGTCCAGCATGGACAGCGCGTGGTTGGACAAGCCGTCGGCGAGCAGATCGGCCGCCGCCGGGGTGCGCCGGGGATACGGGCCGACTTCCCGCTCGTGCACCCGGATCAAGCGCTCCGCGAGCGGCCCGAGCCGGCCAGGACGCGCGGCCGGGTCCTCGGTGAAGCACTCGCGCAGCACGTCCGCCACCTCGACCGGCACCGGCAGGACCGCGCCCAGGGCCCCGGAGCGGGCGAGCCCGTCGAAGAAGCCACCCGCCGTGGTCCCGTCCGTAACCGGTTGCTTGCCAAGGAACATCTCGAGGACGGTGACCGCCCAGGACCAGACGTCCGTGGCCGTCGTGAGCCCGTCCGGCGACCGCGCCTGTTCGGGCGAGCAGTACTCGCGAGTCAGGCCGCCGCGGCTGACGAACGGATCCGCGTCCCCGGCGTCCTCCCCGGTGGCAATGCGGGCCCGGGCCATGCCGAAGTCGGTGACCTTGACCGTGCCGTCCCGGGTGAGCATCACGTTGGCGGGCTTGACGTCCTGGTGCACGACCCCGTTCTCGTGCCCGTGGTCGAGCCCCCACGCGGACTGGATGGCGACGTCCAGCAGCGATCCCAGGGGGTCGCTCCCGTAGAGGCTCCGGCTCCGGACGGCTTCGGCCAGGCTGCCGCCGTCCGCCCACTCCGCGAAGACCCGAGGCACGCCGTCGAGGGTGCGGACGTAGACGCAGTTCGCGATGTGCGGGTGCAGACCCAGCCCGACCCACACCTCGGCTTCCCGTTCGAAGTCCCGGATCCCGTCCGGCGAACGGACCACGGCCCGGCGCGGCGTCTTCACCGCCAGGTCGATGTCCCAGCCGCGGTGCCGGACCCGGTGCACCAGCCCCATGCCGCCGGCGCGCACCACGTCCAGGACCTCGTAGAGGCCGAGGATCACGTCACCGCGGCGCCACGTCGCCATCGCGGTCAGTCGACGATGGCGACGTACACCGGCGTCCCGAGCAGCACCGACCTGGCTGTACCGTCCGGGCTGTCGCCGTGCAGCAGGCGCTTGGCCACGAACTCGACGTTCTGCGCCGGCCACCGCAGGCTCGCCACGGCGCCCTGCACCCGGGCGAGCGCGGCGCGATCGGCCCGGTCGAGGTCGCCGTCCACCGCGTCGGCGACGTACTCGTCCTCCAGGTCCGAGGTGACTCCCAGCCCGTCGAGCATCGACGACATCATCGAGCGCCCCACCCCGTGCGCCGCGGCGTCCGGCACGGAGTCGAGCACGTGCTTGTACGAGCCGCCCAGCCCGACGACGGTATCCTCGCTCCGCCCGCCGAAGAACACCAGCGAGGACGTGGGATCGGCGGGGAACGCCCCCCAGCGCATCGGCAGCAACCCCCAGAAGAACTGACCCGGCTCGTCCACCGAGCCCAGATCACCGTGATCGCGAAGGTACCCGACGACGGTCTCCAGCCGGCCGATCCGGTCGCCGGACGGGCCCTCGGTCGTTCGCTTCGCCGACAGCACCGTGAGATTCACGCCCAGCTCCGTCTGGCGCTTCGCCCCGAACCTGGGGTCGATCTGCGGCAACAGCATGTCGATCTTGCTGTCGCTGACGTAAACGTAGTAGCTGAACGACATTGCCAGCTCCCTCCCAGGCATTGACCTGCCCCAGCGTAGCGATCGCGGCCCAACGCGAGCCATCAGATGCGTGGGTCGGGCACCGTGAGGTTGCGGTGCCCTCGCTCCGATCGGGATGACGCACATTCAGGAGACCAGTCGCGATCACGCAAAGGCCCTGGGGAACTGGCTGTGTTCGGCGCGGGCTGCCGAGTTCAAGCGGGCCGTCGTCAAGGATGATCCAGGTTGAATAGTCATGTGCGACTTTGGGGAAAGTGGGGCCGAACATCAGTGAACGCTTTCCAACATCCTGATGCCGACTGCAAGTTGGACGCTCCTGCGCAAGGACGAGCTCCTGGTGGACGGGTTCTCGGCCAAGATCACCCGTGTCCGCCAGGAGCTTCACATGCTTGTCCACTCGTCCTCGATCGATCTGTCCGGCCGAACCCTGCGGTTCCTTACCGGCCGACTGGCCGCGCCGGCCACTACACAGTCCTCGGCCACCTGCGCAAGCCATGACCGTCAGCCGCTTCGTACCGTCGAACACACCGGAGAACGAGACCGACGTGGCATCCGGCGCGTAGTTGCCGAGCGAGGCGGCGCTCACCAGGCCCAGAGTCAGTCCAGCCAGACGATGACCGCATGCCCCGCCTGAGCTGCGGCAGCGAAGTACTGCGCCAGGCCGGCGAACCAGTCTCCGCCCCACTCCAGCGAGGACCGGTCCTCCCAACCCAGCGGGTAGATCGCCGCAGCCATCAATTCGTGCGGTTCGACTCCGTCTAGGAGTTGGTCGTACGTCAAGCAGCCCAGTTCTTCGGCTGCTAGGCGAACCCGGTCCGCGGGCAGGTAGTGCGGTGGACCGTATCCCCAATCGTCGGCCTCGCCGAGGGACTCTTCCCCGTGGATGACGCCGACGGGGAACCCGGAGCGTTGCAGCAGGAAGTCCAACAGGTGCCACGCCTTGTACGTCGAGAAATGGCGGGCCTCGGCCGGCGAAGGCTTGGCCTCCTCTTCAACGTCCCGCGATTCCTCGATGTGACCGAGCGCCCAGTCCGAATCCTGAATCGCCCGGTCCAGCTCGGCCGCCGTCACACGGAAGTACTCACCGATGATGCTCATGGCCGGATGCTCGACACCACGACTGACATCGCTCGCCGGTCCGTCTCAGTTCTTCCGTCTCATCCATCCACGGCCAAGGCCGTTCACGGGGGTCCACAGCTCCGAACCATGTGCTTCAACAGCCCGGGTGGTACGCAGGTGAACGGTGATGAACGACCTCCACCGCCCCCCACACGGTTGGAAAGCGTGTTGGGGGTGCCGTAAGTACGACCCAACCCGCTTGACATGGTCAAACCGTCGTGAGGTGATCCACTCACCGCTGATCCACTGGGGGAAGTTCTTGTGTCGTACGTAACCGTGACGCTTGCCGGCGCCGACTCACCGAGTGAGCATCTTCAACTCGCCGCCTTCACGGCGATGGCCGCGGTCGTCTTCATATGGTTGGGGCGGAGACAACGCCGCACCGGGCGCAGCCTGATCGCCCCCAACGAAACGGTGAGAGTGGGGAATCGGCTGATTCCACCGCCACCGCCGAGCCGGGGCCGCCGTGTCGCCGGGACTGGATGGATCGTGGTCGGGAGTATCTTCGTCCTGCCGGCGGTGTTCAACTTCGTGGCGGCGATCCACGCTCTTGTCGGCTAGGAGCGTGGGTCAGTAAACAACTCCTGGAATGCCGCGCCTCGTGGTGAAGTGCGGCTGCCGAGCGCTGCTCTTGAAAAGGCGTGGCTGCCGGGCAGTCGTGATGTGACAATCAGTCCGCAACTTGATCCACATCCGCGTCCCGGAGGTCCGCATGGACGTCGCCTCGCTGCTGCCGTTGACCACGTCCCGGTTGACGCTGCGTCTGTTCACTCCCGGCGACGCCGACGACCTGTACGCCTACCAGAGTCTGCCGAGCGTGGCGCGCTACTTGTACCGGCCGGCGCACACGCGTGAGCGCAGCGGGCAGGTTGCCGCCGAGCGCGCGGCGCAGACGGCCTGGCGCGCCGACGGGGACAAGCTGGCGCTCGCTGTCTGCCGACGCGATGAGCCCGGCGTCCTTGGCGAGGTGAGCCTCGGCCTGGCCGATGCCCGCGCCGCCCAGGCCGAGATCGGCTGGACTCTCGACCCAGGTCACGAGGGGCACGGCTACGCGACCGAGGCGGCCGCGGCGCTGGCCGGGTTTGCCTTCGACACGCTGGGCGTGCACCGGCTCTACGCACGGCTGGATGTGGAGAACACCGGGTCTGTGCGGGTCTGTGAGCGCCTCGGGATGCGCCGGGAGGCGCACCTGGTCGAGAACGACCTCGACGGGGATCGCTGGGGCAGCGAGTACATCTACGCGGCGCTGTCCGCGGATCTTGGCAGTCGATCAGGCGATTGAGCCCGACCCCGCCTGGCGCCCGCGCCGAATGGCGGCTACTGGCCGCATGCCACAACCTGCGAAAGATCTTCGGGCAGGTCGGAACCCCCGGACTGGCCGCCGCCCGAGCCTGAGCGCCCAGGCGGCAGCATCACCCTCCACAGCAACCGCACCCCGCACCCGCCCCGACACCGCCGACAATCCCCAGACCGCCAGAGATCCGACCACCAACCCTCGACGGCTTGCTCGTTACCGACCCACGCTCCTAGTAGGGCTTGGTCAGCTTCACTCGTGGGTGGCGTGTCTGCTTGTTGGTGAGTGTCGTTGAGGTGGTGTGACACCTGAAGAGATGGCCGGGGTCCGGGAGGACCTGGAGGCATTCACGACGGAGATGTTCGACGGGTTCTTCCGTGCGGATCAGCGGCGGTGGGGGCAGGTGTATGTGCGTGGGCTGCTGCTGGAGGGTCGGCGCAAGTCGGTGGAGCCGATGGCGGCGCGTCTGGGCGAGGACGGCAACCGGCAGGCGCTGGCCCACTTCGTGACTACCAGCCCGTGGGATCCAGCGCATGTGCGGGCCCGGCTGGCCTGGAAGATGCAGGATGTGATCGGCGCGGAGGCGCTGATCGTCGATGACACCGGCTTTTTGAAGGACGGGGACGCCTCGGCGTGTGTGTCCCGGCAGTACACCGGCACCGCGGGCAAGGTCACCAATTGTCAGGTCGGGGTGTCGTTGCACCTGGCCCGCGATCATGCCTCGGCCGCGGTGAACTGGCGGCTGTTCCTGCCCGCTTCCTGGGATCCGGGCTCGCCGGAGGCGGATGCGGACAAGGTCGCCCGCCGGGGCCGCTGCGGCATTCCCTCCCAGGCGGGGCATGTGGAGAAGTGGCAGCTGGCCCTGGACATGATCGATGAGACCCGCTCGTGGGGCATCGACCTCCCCTTGGTCGTCGCGGACGCCGGATACGGTGATGCCGCCGCCTTCCGTCTGGGCTTGGAGGAACGCAACCTGCCTTATGCGGTGGGCATTTCTTCCCGCCACACCGCCCATCGGGCCGGCGCCCGGCCTGTCCAGCCTGCCTATGCGGGCACCGGCCGGCCACCGAAGATGCAGTATCCCGAGCCTGCACAGACCATGAAAAATTTGGTCATCGCGGCCAGGCCGGGCTGCTGCGAGACCGGTGTCCTGGCGGGAAGGATCCCGGCCAGGCCAGGGCCAAAGCGGCTTCAAGCGCATGCACTCACGCTTCGTCGCTCTGCGCGTCCGACCGGCCGGACGCGGTGCCCGCACAGCCGGCGACGGTCCAGAACTACCAGAGCGCTGGCTGCTGGCCGAATGGCCCGCCACCGAGCCCGAGCCGGTGCAGTTCTGGCTCTCGAACCTGCCTTCCGGGATGCCGCTGGCCACACTGGTGCGGCTGGCCAAACTACGCTGGCGCATCGAGCACGACTACCGCGAGATGAAACAGGCCCTGGGACTTGCCCACTTCGAAGGCCGCACCTGGAACGGCTGGCATCACCACGTCACCCTCGTCTCCGCAGCTCATGCCTTCTGCACCCTGCAACGACTGGCACACCACCCAAAAGACTCAGCGCAGGTCTGAGCCTCTACCAGGTCCTCCGCGAACTCCAGACACTCCTCGCCCTCTGGGTCGGCGCCTGCCCCACCTGCCACCGCAACATACCCACCCCCATACGAACCTGACCAAGCCCTACTAGCGCCGTGCCAGACCCGTGCCAGGTCGCTCGCCCGCAGGTTAGGCGCCCCGACCCCCTAGATCACCCGAGCCTCCCAAACTCAGAGCACGAGTTCGATTCTCGTCACCCGCTCCACGAAAAAGCCCCAGGCCAGCGGCCCGGGGCTTCCTGTTGTCCAAAGGTTGTCCCGCAATGATGGCGGAGCTGAGCACAGAGCTGCCTGATGGGCTGGCGTTGGGCTCAGCCGGTGGCCCGTGAAGTGTCCAGGGACCGGGCGAAGTCCGTGAGCTCGCGGAAGTCGTCCTCGCGCAGACCGATCCGCGGGTTGACGTGGTGCAGAAACCCACGCCCACGGTGGTGGGCGGTCACGTACGCCTGGTCCAGATCACTCTGTTCATCGTCCACCCAGGCGAAGGGACGCCCGTTGGCGTGATCGACCAGCCGACCGGTCTTCCAGTGGACCCCGTCGGGGCGGTCTTGGAACAGGACGTCGCCGAAGTCGACGAAAGGGAGTTCGGGAAGGCCGAGCACCGGCGCGATCCACCGGTTGGCGTCGTCCATCCACGAGGTGGCCCAGCAAAGTTCGTAGCCAAGCCGGAGGAGAGCTCGCCCGTGCTTTGGGTTGAGCCACACCCGTAGGGGTCGCCGCCGGGCCGAGAGTCCCCCGTGTCCCTCGTGGATCCCGCTGTCCTGGGGCACTCGGAGTGTGGTGTAGCCGTCGGGGCGCTTCTCCGGCTTGGCCGCATAGGGGTTGAGGGGCCCATCCACATCGAGGAACAGCAGTGGTCGGTTCACGATCTCCCCCCGCTCTTGCCCAGCATCGGCTGCGCTGTGAAAGTTACCGGCGAGGTCAGGGCCTCAGTCGCTACTTCGCTGACGGCGTGTCGGGGACACGGGTCGCCGAGGCGGCCGTCGTCTACCTGGGCGGCGCTGCCGACTAGCGGCGGCCCAGCGTTTGTTGCGAACCGGCGGTGTGTTTCTTGCGCCGCAAGCACCGGGACCCGGCGACCACGAGAAGAGGCGGCGTGAGGTCGCCGCGCGGATGCCGCCGGCACCCCGGCCGTCGGCCAGCGGTCCGGGCTCAGGTTCAGGCCCGCAACCGGGGTGTCTGCCGTTTGTGGATCACGGGCGCCGATGCGTGTTTTGCCGGCGCGTGCCTCTGTCCGTGGCTGCGGGTGAAGGGTGCACGGGTGTGGTGCCGTGGTCGGCCTGCAGGTGTTGCCCGGCCTTGGTTCCGGGCGGAGAAGCCGGGTAGCAGAAGGCCTCAGACTGCGACGGAGAGCAGGTCCACCACGAAGACGAGTGTCGATCCCGCCGGGATCAACGGCGAGGGTGACTGGTTGCCGTAGCCGAGGCGCGGGGGAACGATGATCTCGCGCCGGCCGCCGACCTTCATCCCTCTGACCCCGCGGTCCCAGCCCTTGATGACCTTGCCACCGCCCACGGCGAACTTGAACGTCTGGCCCCGGTCCCAGGAGGTGTCAAATTCCTTTCCGGACTCGAAGGTGACCCCGACGTAGTGAACCTGGACAACCCTGCCCGGCTTGGCCTCAAGCCCGTCCCCGACGACGAGGTCGCGGATTGTCAGCTCGGTGGGCGCGTCACCCTCCGGAAGGTCGATCTCGGGCTTCGTAAGTTCACTCATTGCAGCCTCATTCGCTCGCCGCCGGAAGCCCTCATACAGGCCAGCCAGGCGCATGGTCACTCTATGCAGTAGATCGTCATGCTGCCGTGAACGCTGATCTCCTGGAGTGCATCAAGCCCAACGGAGCACGATGCTCAGTGTGGCTGGGCGTGCTACGTCATCGGTACGCTGCGCCCGTACTCGATGATGGCGAGGCCCCGCTCCCCGCGTCCGCGGGTATGGCCCGTGGGCGTCGCCTGGTGGCGCGTGGCCCGCTGCACGGAAGGTCCTTCAGCCTGCGCTGATAACGGTCGTGGACTCGGTCCGTGAAGCGCCCGCAGCCCGGACACGCCGCCCGGGCCGCGCGGCCTCTCGCCACCACCTCGACCGTGCCGAACGCAGCAGTAACCGCCTTGACGTCCACATCGTCACAACCACCTGGTCGTGACAGCGACGTTCGGCTCGGGGGGTCATGTGTATCTGGGCTGGACCCTGCGATCCGGCTTCTTCCCCGGCGACTGGAACTGTACCGTCACGACCGTGATCGAGGCTGGCGAAGGAATGACGGCCGTAGCCGCGGACCTGCGGGCATTCCTGCGCGAAGAGTAGGTCTCGACAGTCTGCCCGTCCCGAACGGTTTCTCAGCCGACGGCTTGCTGTTCCGCGCGGGCGCGGTCCACCGCTCGGGCTCCACCCGCTGCCGCGAGAAGCCTAGAACCCGGCAACCGCAGCTCTAAGGTTGTCGTAGCGGACGTTCCCGGTCGGCACTCCGCCCAGCACGTTGAGAGCATGGACGTGGCCCTCGAAGAACGCCTCCTGCCCGGCCGACGCGAAGATCCTTCTCTGCGGCAAGGTGCCGTGCCTCGCAGCACGAAACCAGTGGCCCGAGAGCTGGAGGTTCCGTAGCGTGTCGGTCATGCCGATGCCCGTCCTGTACTGCCGTGATTCGTTGAAACCCCGGCGCGTAGACGAACACTTCGCACCGGAAGCACAGGAGGTCCGCGCCTTTGGCGGGGCAGTCGGGCTGATCGACCACGACGCGCTGTTGCAGGGCGACGCGCAGCAGGCTGTTGCACAAGTACCAGCTGGGCTGGGAAACGCCTGGTACCGAGGCTGGATGCTTCCCAGCGATCGATACGCCGCTTTGGCTGAGGCGCTGAGCCGACGTGGCACCGAGTTGCTCGTCACACCGGAGCAATACCGGACCGCCCACGAACTGCCGGGCTGGTATCCGATGTTCGTCGACATCACGCCCGCGAGCGTGTGGCGCCCCACCAAACCCGGTGAGATGTTGACCGCCGACGACCTGGCCGCTCTCGCCGAGCCCCTGCTGCCAGGCTCGGGAATCGTGAAGGACTACGTCAAATCCCGCAAGCACGAGTGGGAGCAGGCGTGCTTCATTCCCGATCTCGCCGACGCCGTGCAGCTGACACGGGTCGTACAGCGCTTTGTAGAGCTGCAGGAGGAGTTCCTGGCTGGTGGCGTCGTTCTCCGCGCCTTCGAGGCATTCTCGAAGCTTGAGTCCGTCGCGGCTGAAGTGCGCGTGTGGTGGCTGGATGGTGAACCCAGGCTGCTGACACCCCATCCGGATAACCCGTTTGGGCGCGGGCTGGTGCCCAACCTTGATCACATCGGGCCTGCAGTGCAGCGCCTGGGGTGCCGGTTCGTCACAACCGACGTCGCCCTTCGCTCGGACGGGGTGTGGCGGGTCCTCGAAGTCGGTGACGGGCAAGTCAGTGATCTGCACCAGTCGAGCGGCCGAGGCGAATTGGCCGCACTGCTGGTCGGTCTATAGCACTTGCGGAAGTATCGGAATTCGGCAGCTGTCGTTCCCAATGCCAGGTCGAACTCGGGGAACCGCTCAAGCGCGCTGTCGACAGCTTCATGCGCCCCGAAGTCGTGCATGGCAGTCAGCGATGCCACCAACTCCGCGGCCTTCGGCCCCACTGTTCCTCAACCAGATCTGCGAGCTCGACGAATCGCTCGAAGCACCGTCCAGCCTCGTCCTCAGGGACCGAATCGTCATCGTCTTGGACGATCTCCAACGCCAAGATCTCCTTCCGCCACGCACTGAGTTCGGCGATGGACATGTGCCCTTGATCGAGGGCGCCGCCTCTGGAGCGGCGCCGTGGGACGGGGACGCTAACCGAGTGCTCCGACACCGGCCTCACCATGCCCAGCCTGCGCCCGTAGGCGTTCGGCCTGCTGATTCTTGTCGGCGATGCGCCGCAGGCTTTCCTGTAGTCCGGCGACCTCACCGAGCCACTGCATCCGCTGGGCCTCTCCAAGGCGCTGGCGGGTGTTGGTCTCGATCTCCAGTAGCCGGGCGGCCCTCTCCCAGCGCATCGCCATGGGCAGGTACGGCGGCCGCGAGATCTCGACCACTTGCCGCCCGCATAGGTGGCGGCATGGCACCAGAAACAGGGTGTCCCGTAATCCCTGGTCAGGAGCCACGGGACAACCTTCGTCCCGGATCCGCATCGGGTTGAGTGGGAGGCAGGGAAGCAGCGCACATGAGGGCTTCGCTCAAGCGCCGCCGGTCTCGTGACTGCACTGCTCCCGGACCTCTACGATCACTCAAGCCGCAGGCGGTGAAGGTCGGCGATATGGGGGGCATGGTGATAGGTGCACTCAGCCCGCGCACCATAGGCCTTGCTGATAGCCCGAGTCGCGGGAAGGTTTCCGCTTGACCAGCCATGCACAATGAGGCCAGGGAATCGAGGAGGGGGCCGGGTTGACCTGCGTCAGGATGGTGTGGGAGCTCGGGCGGGGGTCGCCCTGTTATTGGTCGCATTCGATGTCCGCGATTTGGCCTTGCGAATCTGCAGCCACATGGCGAACCGCGTCGGAGCCGGCGTCATCTTCACCCCTGCCGTTTTGAGAGCTGCACGATCGAGGAGCGTCCACTGTGAGCACACCGATCCCGATCGGCCCGCTCCCGGGCCCGTTGGTTGATGCCGACTGGCTTGAGCAGCGGCTGAGCGCGCCGGGCCTGGTGGTCTTCGACGCCTCCGTGGGCGCGCACCGGAGGGCAGAGCGGCGCATCCCCGGTGCACGTCCGTTCGACATCGACGGGGCACTGTCCGACCACGCCAACCCACTGCCTCACACGTTGCCGGCCGCCGACCGGTTCACCGAGGAGATGCGCTCCCTCGGTGTCAACGACGCTGACACCGTCGTCATCTACGACGGCGCGGGCATCTACTCCAGCGCCCGCGCCTGGTGGATGCTGCGGGTGATGGGATTTGATCAGGTTGCGGTGCTCGACGGTGGCCTACCTGCCTGGGCCGAGGCCGGGCTGCCGCTGGAGAGTGTCGGTTCCGCGCCCGCGCGGCCGCGCGGTGACTTCACCGCGCGGCCCCGTGCGGGGCTGGTAGTCGGCAGTGGTGAGGTGGTGCAGGCCCTGGCCGACCCGGCTTCGGTTGTCATCGACGCCCGTTCTCGGGGGCGGTTCTCAGGTGTGGCCGCCGAACCCCGCCCGGGGCTGCGCAGCGGCCATATGCCGGGGTCGGTGAACCTGCCCTTCACCGAGCTGCAGCACGACGGCCGGATGCTCCCGGAGCCGCAACTGCGTGCGGCCTTCTCCCATCTCACCGGGGACCGGGAGCAGTTGGTCTTCAGTTGCGGGTCGGGCGTCACCGCCTGTGTGCTGGCGCTGGGGGCCGAAGTGGTGGGGTACCGCGAGCTGGCTGTGTACGACGGGTCGTGGAGCGAATGGGGGCTGCCCTCGGATCTGCCGGTCGTGACCGGCCCGGAGAGCAGGGGCCCGCTGTCGTGACGGTGTGCCTCTCCGTCAAGTGGCGAACTTTCACTGGGCTGTCGTCGAGTCTGTAGTCCCTGATCGGCGTCCTGGGTAGTCTCCGCCGGACCTCGGCTGTACAGCAACTCGCTTGGAAGGCGCCTGGCTCCGAGGGCGAGGACGGCGCGCTCTGCGGCGTCGGCATGGTCAACACGGATGTCCAGATGCATCTGCTGGGGGTGTTGTGGATCGGGCCGGGCCGGGGGCACCCAGTGTTCGCTGCGCTGGAACGCCAGTTGTCGTGAGCCGGGCTCAGTGCCGATCACGACCCAGTTCTCCGAGTCCTCGTTGACCCGCATGCCCAGAAGCTCTGCATAGAAGGCTGCGAGCGCGCGAGGATCAGGACAGTCGAGCACTGTCTTCTCCAAGCGACCAATCATGCATCGACACCAGAAGGTCTCGTTGACTCCGGTTGGTCGTTGCTCAAAGTATGCCGTTGAGTGACGCGCAGTGGGCGCGGATCGAGCCGTTACTCCCGGACCGGACGCCGAAACGCGGCCGCATGGTTCGGTTCCTCCTTCTCAGCGCAGTTGCTCGGCCAGTCCGACGATGATGCCCTCCGGACCGCGGAGGTAGCAGAGCAGGTAGCTGTCCTCGAACCGGGCGATCTCGCCGACGAGTTCGGCGCCGTGAGGGCGCAGGCGGGCAACGGTGTCCTTGATGTCGTCGACGGCGAACATGACGCGGTGCGTGCCCAGAATGTTGTGCGGCCGGTTGCGCGGCCCGGCGCTGATCACCGCGGGGCTGCGGTACTTCGCCAGCTCGAGCCGGCTGTGACCGTCTGGGGTGCGGACCATCGCGATGTCACAGTGGACGCCGTCGAGTCCGGTGCACTGGTCGGCGAAGGGGCCCTCGACCTCCGCCCTGCCCTCCAGCTCCATACCGAGTTCCACGAAGAACGCGATGGCGGCATCCATGTCCTCGACGACGATGCCGACGTTGTCCATCCGCTGAATCGCCATGCTGGTATCTCCTTCTTCCTCGTGCGGCCGGTGGTGGCCGCTGATGTCCCTGGGACGGAGCCGGTGGCACGTTCTCGACATCCGCAGACCGCCGAACTCCGAAAAATCTGGATCGCGCCTGAGGTGAGTTTCATCCGGATGTACCAACCCACCGCCAGCAGGATGAGAATGGCTCCCACGAAAGCCCACGCCGTGGTTGCTGCGCTGTGCGAGGTATAGATCAGAGTAAGCATGCTCAGCCAGATACCCGGCAGGAGCGGCCGTAGCCAGTGGACGTTGGCGCCCCCTGTCGAATACGTGTCGAAGGCGCCGATCTATCGCGCTCGGCGTCCGTGGAGGATGCCGGACTTCACGGGGGCGGGGCGCGGTGGGTGCGGTTCCGGGCCCGGGCGAGGTGCGATCGGCCACCCGGGTGCCCGAGCCCTTGCGTGCGGTGAGCCAGCCCTCGGCCACCGGGTCGGCGTACGTGTCGGCGACCGTGTCGCGCGCGATGCCCAGGTCGGCGGCGAGCGTGCGGGAGGCGGGCAGCCGGGTGCCGGGCGCCAGCCGCCCGGAGCGGACCGCTTCCCGCAGCGCCTTCGTCAGCCCTTTGCGCAGGCCCGGCCCGGTCGGCTCGACATGCGGGTCGAACCCCGGAGTGGCCCAAGGCTGCGCCATGGAAATGGACCATACTCCTGGGCTGCTCCGCTCCTAAGGTTGGAGACGTGAGGACGAGCGAATAGCAGTCCGGCCGGCGCTGTCCAGATCGGCCGACCGCGTCCTGTCAGCCCCGCCGAGGGGATGCCGAACAGGCTTTCCATCCCTGCAACATTTCCACCAAGAGACAAATGGCCGAGGAGACGATTCCCATGAAAGCGATCGTGGTGACGGACCAGGCTGCGGGAACGGCCGGGATGACGCTGGTGGAGCGGCCCGAGCCGCAGGCAGCGCTGAACGATGTCGTAGTTCGGATTCATGCGTCGGGGTTCGTCCCGACTGAGATGGCGTGGCCCTCGACCTGGACCGATCGCCTCGACCGTGACCGAACACCGTCAATCCCTGGGCACGAGTTGGCCGGAGTGGTCACCGCCCTCGGCTACGGCACGACGGGGCTGTCGGTGGGACAGCGGGTGTTCGGCCTCACGGACTGGACTCGCGACGGCACCCTGGCCGAGTACGCGGCTGTCGAGGCACGCAACCTCGCGCCGCTGCCGGGCGACGTCGACTTCACGGTGGGCGCGAGCCTGCCGATCTCGGGCCTGACCGCGTGGCAGGGACTGTTCGAGCACGGCCGCCTTCAGGCGGGGCAGAGCGTGCTCGTGCACGGTGCGGCCGGCGCAGTCGGGTCGATGGTGACGCAGCTCGCGCGTGAGTTCGGTGCGTACGTCATCGGCACCGGACGCGCTGCCGACCGTCAGACGGTGCTCGACTTCGGCGCGAAGGAGTTCGTCGACCTTGGGAACGACGTCCTGGAAGAGGTCGGCGGCGTCGATCTGGTATTCGATGGCATCGGCGGCGACATCGGGAAGCGGTCCGCAGGCCTGATTAGGGCCGGAGGAACGCTGGTGTCCATCGTCGGGCCGCCGGAGGCTCGGCCCGCCGACGGCCTGGCGGTCGACTTCGTCGTCGAGTCCGATCGTGCCCAACTGAGTGAGATCGTCCGGCGCGTGCAGGACGGACGACTGCGGACGAACATCGGCAACGTCTCGACCCTCGACGATGCCGTCGCCGCCCTCAATCCGACCGAGCGACGCAAGGGGAAGACGATCATCCGCGTTCGTCCGTGAGGACTCGGGGACAGTGACCGGTCCTCCCCTCCTCATGGATCAGCGTCAGATACGTGTCAGGTCGGGCGACTCGTACCGGAACACGTCATCGGACTGGTCCGCAATCTGGTGCGCCCCGCGTAACCACGGCCGGCTGCCGCCCGACGGCGATCGTCGGACGGCAGGTCGGCACGACCAGGCTGGCATTCCCCGAGCAACTGGTGGAGATCGAGCTCGGCGTCTTCCAAACTGGGGCTCTGGGTGACTGGGGCCGGAGGGCACTTTCCGCGGCTGGCTTGGCCGAGTCATCGAGAACACACCGCTCAGCGAATGAGCGAGAGGGGGGCTTGCTGGAGCCCCGGGGAGAGTCGTGATCGCCCGGTTTGAGTGGCTGCTCGGTGGGGGTGCCGGATGTGAGGCGAGCACGGCAGTTGTGGATCATGGAGTCCTACCCTCGCCGCGGCTTTCGATACCGACTCGGCCTCCATGACCCGGATGGTCCAGCGCCTGGAACGAGCCGGCTTCGTCCGCCGCAGCCCGACCCCAGCGAGCGGCGGGCCACCCCGTCGTCGAGTCCACCCCCGCCGGCGTGGCGCTTCGCCGCCAGGTCGAGAAGCTCTGGGCCGACTTGGAGGACGTGCCCACTGGCGACATGACGCAGGACGAGCGCCGGGTCTCCTCCATGGCCTCGAACGGGTGGAGGACAACCTGGCGGCCGGGACCGATCCAGCGGGTGCCGACTAGCCAACCGGCAGGCAGGTGGGGCGAGGGGCCAGGGTCGGCGTGGCGATGCGGTGGGGCCTCCTTGCCGTAACACTGGTGAGTGCCCCGGACGCGGCGTGGCGACATTGACCGGTTGCCGGAGTGCCCGGCTCGCGACATCGAACGGGGCAAACAGGCCCTACGCGGTCGCCTGTGGTGTCGTCTCGTCGACGGCGACGGAGCGACGGATGACTCGTACGGCAAGATCCCCGGCCTCTACGGTGCCGATGCGGCGGCGGCCAGCCTTGCCGAACTCGGACACTGGAAGCGGGCAGCCATCCCGGTCACCGAAGACCAAAAAGGAGAGCAATCATGATCGGAATGCGGATTGCCGGCGGCTTACTGGTTGCTGGCATGACGGCCACGGCCACCGCATGCTCACCCGCAGTAGACCGTGCGACCGCCACGGTGCCAGCGGCGCCAACAGCTACCGCGGCTTCCCAGCGCCCGTCCGAGACGCTGTCGCCCGTACTTGAACAGCCACTTCCGAATGTCAAGGGCAAGACGTTCACCTCGGCGATCGTGGACTTCCCGCCCAATGCGCGTGCGGTGGCGCATCGGCACGGCGCGGCTCTTGTCTACGCCTACGTGCTCGAGGGCACTGTGCGCAGCCAGCTCGCCGGCAAGCCAGTGCGTACGTACCACCAAGGCCAGAACTGGGTCGAGCAGCCGGGCGCCCACCACCTGCTCACGGAGAACACCAGTCGGACAAAGTCGGCGAAGCTGCTGGTCATCTTCATCTCCAACACGGGAGACAAGCTCAAAATCGAGGATCCGCCCACATAGGTGTCCTATCCATCGGCGGTGGCGAGGCTGGGGGTCACGCCCGCTACCTCGTCGAAGACCGCCGTGCCCACTACTTGGTGTCCGTGAAGAACAACCAGCCGACCCTGGCACGCCAGTTGAGGAAACTGCCCTGGGCCAAGTGCCCGTCCTCGACCGCTCCAGCAACCGCGCCCACGGGCGCGAGGAGATCCGCGAAGCCAAGGTCGTCACCGTCGACGGCCTGCACTTCCCTCACGTCCGCCAGGTCGTCCGCACCCGCCGTAAGCGGCGCAGGATCGGTACGAAGAAGTGGGCCGCTGAGACTGTCTACTCCGTCACCGATCTTGAAGCTGAGCAGGCCACTGCTGCCGAGATCGCTGCCTGGGCACGCGGCCACTGGATCATCGAGAACACCGTCCACTGGACCAAAGACGTCACCTTCGCCGAGGACACCAGCCAGATCCGCCGCCACCACACCCCCGCGTTCATGACCACCCTGCGCGACCTCGTTCGCAGCATCCTCCGCCTCGCGTATGGGCAACACCGCCAGCGGACGACGCGCCCACACCCGCCCCGAAACAGCCCTCACCATCCACGGCATCCCGTGATCAAAACGGGCGACGGGGACTCTCCCCGGGGCCCTGGGGGGCTTGCAGTGGGGTCCGTACAGAGGGCGTGTGAGGACGCGGGCGACGTCATGTGCGTCGGATGATCAGCACGGCCACGTCGTCGAGGTGGTCCACCGCGACCGCGGCGTCGAGGATGCGGTCGGCGGTCTCCTCGGCGTTCAGCCCGTCGTGGACGGCTTGGGCGGCCAGCGTTCCGGCTCGCTCCAGTCCGGCGTCCAGTGTCAGGGCCGGCCCTTCGACGACGCCGTCGGTGACCATGACCAGCACGGCGCCCTTGTCCAGTGTGAAGGTTTCTTCGGAGTAGTCGGCGTCGGGCAGGACTCCCAGCACCGGGCCGCCCGGCAGCTCACGGATGCTGTGGCTGCCGTCGTCGCGTGCGTACAGCAACGGCACGTGGCCGGCGCTGGCGCCGGTGACCTGTCCGTCGCCTGGGTCGATATGCAGCATGGTGCAGCTGGAGAATCGTGCTGCGTCCATGGTGACGAGCAACTCGTTGGTGCGTGTCAGCACGGTTGCGGGATCCGGTTCGTGGGCGGCGATCGCACGCATGGAGGCGCGCACCTGTCCCATGGCTGCGGCGGCGTCCACGTCGTGCCCTTGGGTGTCGCCGATCTCCAGGGCGATGGCACCGTCAGGCATGACGAAGGCGTCGTACCAGTCTCCGCCGATGTCGAGCCCGTCGCGGCTTGGTCGGTAGCGGGCGGCGACCTCCAGGCCTGGGAGGTGCCCGGGCAGCGTGGGGAGCATGGTCTGCTGGAGCGCCGTGGCCAGCTCGACTCGTGCCTCTTGCAACCTGATGCGTTTCAGTGCCTGGCCTGCAAGGTCGGCAAGAGTACCCATGAGGGCCCGCTCATCCGGGGACGAGTGGTGTTCGCTGTCGTAGGTCACCAACCAGGCCCCGAGCGGCTGATCGCCGATCGGGCTGAGGGAGGTGATCGAGATGGCGTAGCCGGAGTCGAGCTGGTCGAAGTACGGCACCATGGCCCCGTGCGGCCAGCGGCGGATGTAGTCCTCCTGGTTGGGAATGAACTGCGGCTCGCCAGTGCGGATCACATAGGGCAGCGCGCTGGGGGCGTCCAACGGCAGGCCGTGCAGGGCGGCCACCGGTATCGGGATCCCGGCATCGGAGGAGACGCGCAGGCGGCCTTTCGTGGTGAACGCCAGCGCGGCGCCGGTACCACCGAAGGTCGCGGCGAGCCGGGTCAGGACGACCTGCTGTACTTCTTGCTCCGTGACTGCGGTCATCACGGCGGAGGAGAAGGCCGCGATCTCGGCGGCTCGCTGCCGCTCAGCACTCAGCGCGACCAACGCTCTGCGTCGGCGTGCTTCCCTCGTGGTGTCGTCGCGGATCACTCCGAAGACCCGCTCAGGGCCGCCATACCCCAGAATGATCCGACGGGCCTGGCAGACCAGATGGTGGCAGCCATCGCGCTCGGTAAGGAACCGCAACCTGATCCAGGGGGACCGGGCGGCCGTCGAAGTCACGAGCCGCCGCAGAGCCCTGCGGTCATCGGGGTGGACTCGCCGAACCACCTCGGACAACGACATGGAGGCCTCCGGGAACAGCGCCGCCAAGGCGGGTGCGCCACCGAGCCACTCCAGCTCCCGCTCCTGGGGTGAACACATGCACAGACCGAGGTTGGCGGCCTCGGCCGCCAGACGGAACGGGATCAACAGGCCGCCCCGGTCGTTTTGCGCGTCCAACGAGTGCACCCACACCAGCGGCTCGCCACCTACGGGATCGTTCGCCGGTCGCGCCTCGACAAGGCAGACGACAGATGCTGCACCTGGCCCGGGGAACTCCAGCACCCGCATCGCGACCGTCTTCGTCGTGGCGGCGTGGGCCACGAGACTCTCGACCGCAGTCAGCTGGCTTGCGGGCAACAGATCACCGAAGCCACGACCCACGCACTGGTCCACTGACCTGCCCAGTGTCCTGGCCATCGCTGCATTGAGGCTGCGGATAGCTCCGTTCAAGGTCAAGAGAGCCGAAGGTGCAGCCCTTCGCAGGAGTTCGTCCGAGGCGTCCATCTGCGGCTCCCTGACACATAACAAAACAGCCTCTTCAATGGTATTCGCGCATTTTGCTGGTATCTCTCCGTAAAGGGTGTGTCTGACCGGCTGCGTCGAGTGACGACGGCAGGGAGCCCGCTGGAAACGGTAGGCGGCGGCCCGTGAAGATGAGCGCGACCGACTGTTCAGGCATGTCCCCGGCCTGGCCTCACGCGGTCCCGCAACCCGTCACAGGGAGACGCGGGCCGACTACCTACCTCTTGACCTTCGGCGACCATCTGAAGGCTGCCCCTGCTCTGGGCGGGCGTCGGTACCGGAGGCCACCGGGTATGTCACGCCCTTCCTGCTCATCCATGAGCGGACGGTCACCCAGCTTCGCGCGGCACTGCAGCGGCGTACAGGAACCGCAGCAACCGAGCACGGCCGGCCGCGCCGCTCCCCGGCCTATCGGGGGCAGGAATGACCGTCACTGAGCGATCCATCTAGAGCTGCGGATCAGAAGGCTTCTGACATCCACATCTGACTGTGAGGATGTCGATGACGCCGCCCGAGGGGGTTTGACTCTCCATCTGACCGATATGAGTTGCATGAAGAAGAGTGCCCGACTCCTGTACATGAGCCAACCCGCCGCGAAGAGGAAACCGCAGCGGGTTGTGAGGAGTTGAGCGAGCGTCAGTCGGCGGCGGGGATCCGGTACTGGAGGACGAACTGGTCAGCGGCCATGAGGGTGTCGCAGAACTCCACGACACGCCCCTTCTTGGTCACTGCGTGCCGCACCAGTTGAATCACGGGGGCGCCAGGGCTCAGAGCCAACTCGGACGCCTCCGCCTTCGCGGCTGGCCGAGCCTGGAGCGTCTCGACGAACTCGGCGAAGGTGTGGCCGTGGTCTTCGAGCCGGGCGTGGGTGCCGCCAGGGGCCAGGGGTCTCGGCGAACAGCTCAGGGATGTCCTTCACGACGTCCCAGGGCAGGTACGACGATGCCGTCTCGACATGAGTCCCGTTCCGGAAGTACAGGCGCCGACGTGCCAGCACCTGCGTACCCACGTCGAGACCGAGCCGCTCGGCGATGTCCGCCGGCGCTTCCATCAACCCGATGTAGAGGACGCTCACCTTCGCGGTGGCACCGGACTGCTCGGACTCGGCGAGGTAGGCAGCCTCAGCGCCCCGCCGATGCGCGGCACGGAACCGATCGGAAGAGCGCAGCCGCACAGGCGGCCGGTCCTTCACGATCGAGCCCTTACCGTGCCGAGTCGCCCGCTTCCAGGGAAAGTTCGTCGTCCATGACGGGAAAGGTCGACGTCTACTACGAGGGCACACTCCAGGCCACCATCGACGCAGACTTCGGCAGCGACTCTTTCAAGGCCGGCGCCGGCTGCTGCTCAGATCGAGTCCCGCCGGCGGGGCTCATGATCCATATCGATGGAATCCTGGTGTGCGCCATTCGTGGCCGTCGGGCAGCACAGCGAGCGCTTCATAGCCGCCCAGTGAATCAAGCCAGTTCTGTGCGCCGTCGCCTCTGGCGAAGGCGGCGGTGGCGTAGGCGTCGGTCATGGTGAGACGTGGTCCGATGAGGGTGAGGGAGGCGAACGTGGTGGCGGCTGTGCCGTGGTGCGGGTCGAGGATGTGGGCGCCGCGTTCAGCGGTACCGGAGGTGGCGACGGCCAGGTCGTGGTGGGCGGTGATGACGGTGACGAGTTCGCCGGGCTGCAGAGGGTGGGCGATGCCGATGCGCCATGGTGTGCCGGGGGCTGCCTGGCCGCGGATCTGGAGATCGCCGCCGCCGTTGACACACGTGTGCTGCGCACCGGCGTCCTGGAGGAGCTGGGATGCGGCTTCGGTGGCCCAGCCCTTGACGAGTCCCGAGGGATCGAGGGTCCCGGCCGGGACGATGCTGAACCAGCCGTCGGAGGCGTGAGTGGCCTGTGCGCAGAGCGAGAGGACCTCGTGGACCTCGGGCGGGCAGGCGTTCTGGCGGATCTCACCGCGGGCCAAGCGGCTGATGTGGCTGTCGGCCCGGTAGGTGGAGAACACCTCGTCGACCCGGTGGAGTTGCCGCACGGCCTCGGCGAGGGCGTGGCGGATGGCGGGGGTGGGATTGTCGCGGATGTCGAAGGAGAAGACGGTGCCCATGACATGTTCGACGTGACGTAGTCCGGGCAGGGTGTCAGGCATGGGCCTGGTCCAAGGCGCTCTGCAGGGACTGGATGTAACCCTGGCTGGTGTAACTGGCTCCGGAAACGGCGTCGATGTGCGCGCTCTGCGCACCGATGGCCTCCTGGGTGAGGCGGGGCAGTGCGTAGGCGGCGATCTCCTGGTCGCGGCCGCTCCGGTCCGGTGCCCGGAGAACCTTGACTGCGGTGATCTTTCCCTCGGAGAGGGTGGCGGCGACCTGGACGGTCCCGTACTGGGTATCGACGGGAGCCCCGGTGAACGTGCCCGTCCCCGTGGGCGAACCCGAAGCGTTGCCCGTCGGGGCGTGCGGGGGCGAAGACTCCGCCGGGGACCGAGGGGTCGGCCCGGCGAAGGCGGGGGACTGGTGAGGTTTGAGGGCCAGCAGCGCGACGACGAGGGCGCTGATCCCGGTAGTGGCAAGGGCTGCTCGGCGCATGGCGGCTCTCCTCAGAACGCGAAGGACTCGTGGTGGATACGCCGGGCCGGGACACCGACCTCGCGCAGGGCGTGGATTGCGGCCTGTGTCATGCCGGGCGGGCCGCACAGGTAGACGTCGTGCGTGGCCAGATCCGGCACCAGAGCGGTCAGGCCCTGGGCGGTGAGGGGGGAGGAATGTCCGGCCGGTTCGTCGACGACGTAATGCACGGTGGCCCGTCGTCGGGCGGCTATCGCGTCGAGTTCGCCGCGCAGCGCGAGGCTGTCGGCGTGGCGGGCCCGATAGACGAGGGTCACGTCTCCCGGCAGCGTCTCGAAGAGCGAGCGCAGCGGGGTGATGCCGACGCCGCCTGCCAGCAGCAGGACCTTGGCGGCAGTTCGGCGGTCCGCGGTAAGACCGCCGTACGGTCCCTCCGCCCACACCCGGGTGCCGGGCGTCAAGCGGGCGAGTGCGGCACTGTGGCCGCCGGCGGTCTTCACCGTGATGCGTAGGAACCGGGGGTGCGCGGGGGCGGAGAGGGAGTAGGGGTTGGCGCTCCACCATAGTCCGCGGGTCAGGAAGCGCCAGCGCAGGAACTGTCCCGGTTCACCCCCCAGCTCGTCCAGGTGCTCGCCGGTGAGGTGGACGGAGACCACGCCTGGTGCCTCGGGATGGACCGCGCTCACGCGCAGGCGGTGGCGCAGGCCGCGCCGGACGGGGACGGCGAACCGGTACCAGGCGACCAGCGCCGCGACGCCGAGGAAGAGCGAGTACCAGGCGGCCTGAGCCGACCGGTTGCCGACGAAGTCCGCTCCGTTGGAGAGCTGGTGCCCGAAGGTGAGGAATACGGCCAGGTATGTGGCGAAGTGCAGGTAGTGCCAGGTCTCGTAACTCAGCCTGCGACGGGCCGCGCGGGCCGAGAGGACCCCGGTGGCCAGGAACAGGAGGAAGCCGGCCGTGCCTTTGACGAGGTCTGGATAGTGCAGGACGAGCGACGAGGTCTGGCTGACCAGCTGCGTGTGGGAGCTCAGGGAGTAACCCCAGATGATCAGCAGGGTGTGGGCGATTGCCAGGGAGATGGTGCAGCGGCCGCCGAACGCGTGCCAGCGGGCAAGCTGGTCCGTGCCGATGGTGTGGTCCAGAAGCGGCATGCGGGCCATGAGGGCCAGCAGGACGGCGCAGGCGTACCCGGCCAGGAGCCCGGTGATGCGTCCCGCGCCGGTCAGCCAGCCCGCCGGGCCGATCACCGAGGTCGTGTCGCTCCACCACAGGGCGAGCACCCCGGCGGCGCCGGCCCAGATCACGAGCGGCGCCAGAATCGGCACGACGCTGCGGCGCGGGCGCCGGTGGCGCATCCCACGGCTCGCGTACGTGGTGGTGGATGTGGCGGTCATGGTGCTCCTCCGGATGGGACATGCTCCGGTGATGGGCGGCCAGCCTCACAGTCCAACTTCTGTGTACCTTCTGAAACGGCCCTGTCGGCCGCCTTCAGCGCCGATTCAGAGGAAACTCAGAGGCAGGGCTTGCCCTGCTGTGGTCTGTGCTGGGGGATGCTGAAGCAACCATGGACGAGCCACGTAAGACCTCGCTTCTGCACCGCCCCGACGGAGAGCCCGTACGGGTCCTCGTCGTCGACGACGAGCCCGACGTCACGGACGTGCTGGCCGGGGTCATGGCCGGGGAGGGCTGGCAGGTCCGCACCGCCGCAGACGGCGTGTCTGCGCTCGCGACGGCCCGTGATTTCCGGCCCGATGCGGTGGTCCTGGACTGGATGCTGCCCGACAGAAGTCCTGGCCCGGCTGCGTGGGCTGCTCCGGCGGGCCGGGATGACTGCCGAGCCGGGCACGAACCGGCTCACCGTCGGGGACCTCGTCATGGACGAGGAAGCCAGGGAGGTCAGACGCGGCGGGACCACGGTCGACCTGTCCCGCACCGAGTTCGAACTCCTACGCTTCCTCATGCGCAACCCGCGCCGAGTGCTGTCCAAGGACCAGATCCTCGACCAGGTCTGGGCCTACGACTTCGGCGGACGAGCCCATGTCGTCGAGCTCTACATCAGCTACCTGCGCAAGAAGATCGATGCCGGACGCACCCCGATGATCCACACCGTGCGCGGCGTCGGATACGTCCTCAAGCCGGACTCCCCATGAGGCGCCTGCCGCCCCGTACCCTGCGCGGTCAGCTCACCGCCGGACTCGTCACTCTGCTCGCCCTCGCCTGCCTCGTCGTCGGCATCACCACCGCCGTCGCTCTGAGAGGCTTCCTGATGGGGCGGCTGGACGAACAGCTCTCCGCCTCCGGCGGCCGGTTCGCCGCCAGCCTGGAACATGAGGCCAAACCCGACGCGGACAACCGTCCCGACACGCGCGGTCAGGCCGAAGCGACCTTCGGCGCCCGCCTCCTGAACGGCACCGTCACCCAGGCAGCCGTCGTCGACGAGGCCACCGACCGTGCCTTCCACCTCACCCTCCGGGATCGCCGTGTCTTGGCGGGGGTCCCCGTCGACGGAAGCGGACACAGCATCCGCCTCTCCGCACTGGGGGGCTATCGCGTCACGGCCGTTGAGGGCGACGACCAGGACATCCTGATCACCGGCCTGCCCCTGCACCCGGTGGAAGAGACCGTTCACCGCCTCGAAGCGGTCGAAACCGTACTGTTCGGCGCCGCCCTCGTAGTCACCGGCATCGCCGGTGCCCTGTGGGTGCGGATCTCCCTTCGCCCCCTCCAGAGGGTCACCGCCCGGGCAGCGGAGGTCGCCGGGCTGCCGCTCGCCAGCGGCGAGGTCGCCATGCCGGAACCACTTCCCGACACCGACCCGCGCACCGAAGTCGGCCAGGTCGGCACCGCCCTCAACCACATGCTCGGCCGCGTCGAGGACGCCCTCACCCGGCGCCAGGCCAGCGAGGAGAGGCTCCGGCACTTCGCCGCCGACGCCAGCCACGAGCTACGTACCCCCGTCGCCAACATCCGCGGCCACGCCGAGCTCGCCCTGCGCCGGCACGGCCCCGTCCCCGCCGAAGTCCGCCACGCCCTGGAACGCATCGATGCCGAGTCGCAGCGTATGACCCGCCTCGTCGACGACTTGCTCCTCCTCGCCCGCCTGGACGCCGGACGCCCTCTCGAACACGAACCGGTCGATCTGACCCTGCTGATCCTGAACACTACGGAGGACGCACGCGCCGCCGGCCCCGGCCACCGCTGGCTCCTCAATCTCCCCGAAGAACCAGTCACCGTCGCCGGAGACGCCCACCGGCTCCAGCAGGCCATCGGCAATCTCCTCGCCAATGCCCGTACCCACACACCGCCAGGCACCGACGTGACCATCGGCCTCACCACCGAGCCGGCCGGCGTTTCCGTCAGCGTGAGTGACAACGGTCCAGGCATCCCCGAAAAGCTTCAGCCCGAGGTCTTCGGCCGCTTCGTACGCGCCGACCACGCCCGCTCCCGCAGTACGGGAAGCACCGGTCTCGGACTCGCCATCGTCCATGCCGTCATCACCGCCCACGGCGGCACCGCCACCGTCACCAGCAGCCCCGGGCACACCACCTTCCGCCTGACACTCCCCAACTGAACACGTCCGGTCGGCGACGATGAACCGCGCCCCTTGACCTCTTGCCGGCGTCGAAGCCCCGGGTTGCTACCGGGCTGTGTCGGCCGTGCGGACGGACTGGGAGTCGATCAGCCCCGCGCTCGGCTCGCCGCTCCGGCCTCGCGGACCTGACCGCGCGGGGGCGCCGCGAGCGGGAGATCTTCGAGGAGGACAACGACCTCGACCGCAACCTCGGGCTCCTGGGCCGGTCGTTCGGCGCCTACGACTTCAGCGCGCACGATCTGGACGCGCCGTTTCCGGACGTCGCCCACCTCGCCGAGAAGGGTGGCCGGACAGCCGCGGCGAAGATCATCGAACGGGACAAGGCCGAAACCCTGACGCTTCGGCAGGTGGCCGAGTCGGCGAACCAGAGTTCCGCCAGTCGCCTTTCGTGGGCGCCCCCGAGACCGTCGCGGACGCGATCGAGAAGTGGTTCGAGGCGGGCACCTTCGACGGCATCAACCTCGCCTTCCGCACCAACGGCGAGCTGGAGCTCTTCGTCGACGGTGTGGTACCGCTCCTGCAGAAGCGCGGACTGTTCCGTACCGAGTACGAGGCCGACACCCTGCGGGGCAACCTTGGTCTGCCGATCCCCGTCAACCGCCACACCAGCGAGCGCCGGCTTGCGAACGGTTGAGGGCGACGCCTCCGACCGACGAGGTCCAACGTCCCTGGCCGGACGCGTACTTCGCCGCCTGGGAGAAGTCGCTACGCCCGCGTATCAGGTTGCCCCGGTTCGTGTTCCCGGCGAAGGACAAGGGCACGGAACTCCGCCAGATCGGCGGCGACGTCCGCCGGGCGGCGCAGCGCATGGCGCAGAGCGGTGCGTTTGCTCGACCTGCTCCCGCAGCACGCCCTGGCCGGCAAGACGGTGCTGCCGCTGGCCACCGGCGGGAGCACAGCGCACGTCCTGGCCATCGACTACGCGCTGCGCCCCGTGCTCAGCGCCATGGGCGCCGCGCACATAGTCCAAGGCTGGTTCACGCTCGACAAGGACATCACCGTCGGCGACGACGGCACACCGGCCGTCGCACCGGCGTCCGCTGACGCCCTGACCCAGGTCACGGAAGCCTTCTCCGTCGCACTGGGCGGCCGGCTGGCGCTGGTGGCGGCCACCGCTTGAGCCCGTCGTCGGCGGGCCACGGCATCTGGGCTGCACCCCGTGGTCGTGTGGGAACCTCCTGCGGGACGGCGCCGGAAGCGGCATCTTCGAGGACGGCAACGGCACTTGAGAGCAGTCGGCCAGCCCTCGGCGTCGTACTGCGGGGATCCGAATCCCGGCCGGGTGGCGCGTTCGCCCAGCGTCGCGCGGGGATCTCCTCGTCCACTGGTACCGGACTGCGAACACTCGCGCAGCGAGGCGGTGGCCACAGGGACATCATTCGCGTAGCCGGCCCAGGTGACGACGATCTGCTCGGCCGACGACTGCGGTGCGCGGACGGGACGGTGCTCAACAGATGGCCGGACCGCGGTACTCAGGTGCTTCGGAAACGGCGAATGGACAGGTACATCTCGCAGCCGAGGCAGTAGCCGAAGGCTGCGTTGAGGAAGGCCGCAGCAAGGGCGAGCGCGGTGGCGGCCAGGCCGAGCCACTCGGCGCCGGCGAGGTAGCCGACGGTGCCGACCAGACCGAAGCCGAAGCCCACGCCCTGCGCGAAGCGGGGCGGACGGGCATCCTCCAGCTCGCGCGGCTGGGCGAGTCCGGGCCGAATTGCGACCCGATACAGCCAACCGTACGGGGAGTACTGCAGGCCGGCGAAGGCACCGAGCGCGAAGATCGCGGTCTGCACGGCCAGCAGGGCGCCGCTGCCAGTGATCAGTACGGCACAGAGGACAAGTGTGGTGAGCGCGGCGGCAAAGCGGGTGCCTCGCGGGTCGATCTGCATGAGGGGACTCCGGGACAAGGGGAGGATGACGATCGGGCCGGCGCAGGTGTCAGCGACAGCGGCAGGCCGTGACCCGGCAGAGGTCGACCACACGACGAGTGGTCAGCCGTAGCGGCCGGAGAGCGGAGTCCATGGCGGACATGCTAGCGGCGCGATACCGAGCGGTCGATGGCCAGTTGGGGCGAGGAGTTGGGGGCGGTGGGGCAGACTGGTCGTATGACCGGGTTGGTGGTGTGTGTCGCGGTGCTCGTTCTGGCGGGCATCTTCGGGGTGGTGCAGGCGGCACGCAGCGGCAGGCTCCGGTTGCGGCCCACGGATGGTGCGGTGCGCCTGTCGGCGGCGGAGATCGGGGCCGAGCTGGGGGAGCGGGTGACGCTGCTTCAGTTCTCCACCGCCGTCTGCCAGCCATGCCGGGCGACGCGGCGGATGCTGGCCGAGGTCGCCGGGACGGTGCCGGGAGCGGTGCATCTGGAAATCGACGCGGAAGCCCGGCTGGAGCTGGTGAGGCGACTGGAGATTCTGCGCACGCCGACCGTGTTTGTTCTCGACCCGACCGGTCGGGTTGTCGGCAGGGCGTCCGGGCAGCCCAGGCGTGCGGACGTGATCGCGGCCATCGGTAAGGTAACCGGGGCCTCCATCACCCCATCGTGATCAGGTAGCTCACTCCGGTTCATACAGCCGCCTCCAGCACCGATGCCGCTCTAAGAGTGGATCGGACGCACTCTGCGCCGTCGCACGGACTGCCTGTTGACGCGTAGTCGGGAGGGCCGGAGGAACAAACGGCGTAGGTGTGTTGTTGTGGCGTGGCGTCATGACCATGACCTCCGGACATTGCGCGGCGCCGCCGCCCCGCGTAGCGTTCCGAGCAGGTTATGAGTGTCAGCGTCAAGCCCTGGCTTGCTGACCGGCAACCCTCCTGCGCGGCGGGGTGCTCCAGGTGACGACCAGGCGGGGCCCGTCCGGGTTTCGCAAGCGCGAGGCCCTCGGGCCCGCCGAGGCCGGAAGGGCGGAGGTGACGGCCATGCCACCCGTGTCCTGCCCGCCTGTCAGGGTTCTTGTCCCGCGGCGCAGCGTCCATCTGTACTCCCGGCCCCACATCGACCTTCAGCGCGTGGCCGGCGCGCTCTGTTGTTCCTGACCTGTTCTCCCGCCGCCGAACCTCCGGACGAGGTGCGGCGATCACATACGGTCGATCAGGAAGGCACCCCTTTCATGTCCTCATCTCCTTCTTCGCTGTCTTCTTCGCTTCACCTCGCCGTGGCCCTCGACGGTGCGGGCTGGCACCCGGCCGCATGGCGCGAGCCGGTGGCCCGTCCCGGAGACCTGCTCACCGCCGAGTACTGGGCCGACATCATCACGGAGGCCGAACACGGCCTGCTGGACTTCGTGACGATCGAGGACGCGCTCGGGCTCCAGTCCTCGCGCTTCACGGAGCCCGACAGTCGCACCGACCAGGTGCGTGGGCGGCTGGACGCGGTGCTCATCGCCGCGCGCGTGGCCCCGCTGACTCGGCACATTGGGCTCATACCGACCGTGGTCGCCACCCACACCGAGCCATTCCACATCTCCAAGGCGATCGCCACCCTCGACTATGTGAGCACCGGTCGTGCGGGCCTGCGGATCCAGGTCTCGGCGCGGCAGAACGAGGCGGCCCACTTCGGCCGCCGTGCGTTTCCGCGCTTCCGTATCGAGGATCTGGACAGCCCTGCCGTACGGGAGCTGACCGCCGAACTCTTCGAAGAGGCCGGCGACTCCATCGAGGCGGTGCGCCGCCTGTGGGACAGCTGGGAGGACGACGCCGAGATCCGGGACGCCGCCACAGGTCGCTTCATCGACCGCGACAAGCTGCACTACATCGACTTCGAGAGCAGACACTTCAGCGTCAAGGGCCCCTCGATCACGCCCCGGCCACCGCAGGGACAGCCGCTCGTCAGCGCCCTCGCGCACCAGAGCGTGCCCTTCCGACTGGTGGCTCGTTCAGCCGACATCGGGTACGTCACCCCGCACGACACCGACCAGGCCCGCGCAATTGTCGACGAGATCCGCGGCGAACAGGCTGCGGCGGGGCGTGCGGAGGATCCCCTGCACATCTTCGGTGACCTGGTGGTCTTCCTCGACGACGACCCTGCAGCGGCGACGGCCCGCCGAGATCGCCTGGACGGCCTCGCGGGTTACCCGTACACCAGTGACGCGAAGGTGTTCACCGGCACTCCCGCGCAGCTCGCGGACCTGCTCCTGGAGTGGCAGCGGGCCGGACTGTCCGGTTTCCGGCTGCGCCCCGCCGTGATCGGCCACGACCTCGAGGCGATCACCCGTGGCCTGGTTCCCGAACTGCAGCGCCGCAACGCCTTCCGGCGCGCCTATGAGGCCGACACCCTGCGCGGGCTGCTCGGACTCTCCCGCCCCGCCAACCGCTACGCCACCGTCTGAGCCGGAGGATTCACCGAACATGAGCACCAGCAATGGATCCGGCAAGCCGCTCAAGCAGATACATCTCGCGGCCCACTTCCCCGGCGTCAACAACACCACCGTGTGGAGCGCCCCCGAGGCGGGCAGCCATGTCGAGTTCAGCTCGTTCGCGCACTTCGCGCGTACCGCCGAACGCGCCAAGTTCGACTTTCTGTTCCTCGCCGAAGGGCTGCGGCTGCGTGAGCAGGGCGGGAAAATCTATGACTTGGACGTGGTGGGGCGCCCCGACACCTTCACTGTGCTGTCCGCACTCGCCGCCGTCACCGAACACGTCGGCCTGACCGGCACCATCAACTCCACCTTCAATGAGCCCTACGAAGTGGCCCGCCAGTTCGCCAGTCTCGATCACCTCTCGGGTGGGCGCGCAGCGTGGAACGTCGTCACCTCATGGGACGCCTTCACCGGCGAGAACTTCCGCCGCGGCGGCTTCCTCCCGCAGGAAGAGCGGTACTCCCGGGCCAAGGAGTTTCTGGCCACCGCCAACGAACTGTTCGACTCCTGGCACGGTGATGAGATCGTCGCCGACCAGCAGACCGGCACCTTCCTCCGGGACGCACAGGCCGGAGCTTTCATTCACAAGGGACAACACTTCGACATCGAAGGGCAGTTCAACGTCCCGCGCAGCCCGCAGGGCCGTCCAGTGATCTTCCAGGCCGGCGACTCCGACGAAGGCCGCGAGTTCGCGGCCTCAAGCGCCGACGCGATCTTCAGCCGGTACAGCGCTCTCGAGGAAGGACAGGCGTTCTACACCGACGTCAAGGGCCGCCTCGCCCGCCACGGCCGCACCCACGACCAACTGCTGATCCTGCCCGCCGCGACCTTCGTCCTCGGTGACACGGACGCCGAGGCGCAGGAGATGGCCCGCGAGGTGCGCCGCCAGCAGGTCAGCGGCGCCACCGCGATCAAACACCTGGAGTTCGTCTGGAACCGCGACCTGTCCGGGTACGACCCGGAGGGCCCGCTTCCCGACATCGACCCGGACCTCGGTGAACACACCATCGCCCGCGGGCGCGCGCAGGTACGAATGTACCGCGACCCGCTGGCCACAGCCCGGGAGTGGCGGGAGCTCGCGGCCGCCAACAAGTGGTCGATCCGTGACCTGGTCATCGAGACCGGCAACCGCCAGGCCTTCGTCGGCTCCCCGGCCACCGTTGCCGAGACCATCAACTCCTTCGTCCAGGCCGACGCCAGCGACGGCTTCATCCTCGTCCCGCACATCACCCCCAGCGGGCTGGACGTCTTCGCCGACACCGTTGTCCCGCTGCTGCAGGAGCGCGGCGTGTTCCGCACGGAGTACGAGGGCAGGACGCTGCGTGACCACCTCGGCCTGGCCCACCCCGATGCCGACGCTCCGGTTGAGCGGGTGGCGTCCTGAAGTTCCTGGCCATCACTCTCACCATCCATGCCCCGGACCCGGTGACCGGCGTTCAGAAGCCGACCGACGAACGCTTCCGCGAGGTGATCGACAACGCGGTGCCGGCCGAGGAGCTCGGGTTCGTCGGCTTCGGCGTCGGCGAACGACACGCGGCGACCCGCTCTTCTCGGCGAACGTCACCAATCCGATCGATACGTACGCCGAACCGATCCTGTCCGCGACTGGGGGAGTCCACTGCGACGCGCACCTTGAACTCGCCGCGGTCTCCCACCCGGTATACGAACGGGGTCAGTTGCTCGACATCGCCGACGGCGACGCGGCCGCCGAGCGGGCTCGCGCACGAGGAACTTGTGCAGGCTCGCCGAGGAGAGCGCGGTCAGCACGGCCACTTCCGTGTCGAGCGGTGGCGATACGGATGCCTCGTCGGCATCGGCCCCCTCCGGGGCGGGTGTGGGGTATGACGAGCGGCCGCCGGTGTGGCAGCCGGGCCTGGGCGAGGAGGCGCTCAGCGGCCTGCACCCGGCTGCGAAGTCCCCAGGCCCAAGCCTTGGGCGACGCGCGTGCCGAGCTCGGGATCCACTTTCGTCCAGTAGTCGTTGACCGCGCGCTCCTGGATGAAGCGCTCCACTCCCTGGCTCAGCTGCCAGACGATGTTGTCGACCAGATGGTCCCGCTCGGTCGGCGTCATCACCTGGCGGTAGAGAGTGCCGGGCTGGATGAAGTCGTTGTCGTCCCGGTGCGCCTCGTAGGCCGTGCGCATGATCTCGCCGGCCTCCACAAACCAGCTCGGATCGCGGTAGCGCTGTGGATCGGCCTTGGGCCCGCCGTAGCTGTTCGGCGCGTAGACCGGCTGGTTCCCATTGTGGCGGTAGCGCATCGGTCCGTCTTTGTTGTAGTTGTGCACCTCGTTGCGTGGCCGGTTGACCGGCAGCTGCTCATAGTTCGGGCCGGTGCGATAGCGGCTCGAGTCGCCGTAGGCGAACAGCCGCCCCAGCACCATCCGGTCCGGGCTGGGCCCGATGCCGGGGACAAAGTTCGCCACGTCGAACGAGGCCTGCACGATCTGGGCGAAGAAGTTCTCGGGGTTGCGGTCGAGCACCAGGCGCCCGACGGTGATCGGCGGATAGTCCTCGTGCGGCCAGACCTTGGTCACGTCGAAGGGGTTGAAGCGGTAGTCGGCCGCGTCCTCGTAGGGCATGATCTGCATCTCGAGGCGCCAGGACGGGTAGTCTTCGCGGGCGATCGCCTCTCGCAGGTCGCGGCGGTGGCAGTCGAGGTCCTCGGCGCGCATGGCCCTGGCCTCGGCGTCTGTGAAGTTCTCGATGCCCTGCTCGGTCTTGAAGTGGTACTTGACCCAGAACTTCTCACCCGCGGCGTTCTCCCACATGTACGTGTCGCTGCTGTAGCCGTTCATGTGGCGCCAGGTGCGTGGTGTGCCGCGGTCGCTCATCAGGATCGTCACCTGGTGGGCCGACTCCGGTGAGAGCGTCCAGAAGTCCCACTGCATATTGTTGCTGCGCAGGCCGCTGTCGGGCATGCGCTCCTGCGAGTGGATGAAGTCAGGGAACTTCATGGGGTCACGGACGAAGAAGACCGGCGTGTTGTTGCCGATGAGGTCGTAGTTGCCTTCCTCGGTATAGAACTTCAGGGCCCAGCCGCGCACGTCGCGGTCCGAGTCCGGGTAGCCCTCTTCGCCGGCTACGGACGAGCAGCGGAGCAGCACCGGCGTGCGCTTGCCGACCTCACTGAGGAAGGCGGCCTTGGTCCATTCGGTGACATCGGCAGTCACCTCGAAATAGCCGAAGGCGCCGCCGCCCTTGACGTGGTACACGCGATCGGGAACACGCTCGCGGACGAAGTGGGCCAGCTTCGCGATCAGGTAGGAATCCTGCAGCAGGACGGGGCCGTTGGCTGCGACCGTGACCGAGAACTCGTCGCTGGCGACGGGACAACCGGAATCCGTGGTCGTGACTGGCAGTTCATCGCTCATCTCTTCATCCTCTGCTCGCGGTAGAGTCCTCGGCATGTCTGGTCAGACCCAGGACTCAGTTTCGCGAACCAGTTCCGTGGCCTCGGCTGCAGTCGCGTATCGGGTATATCGATACCGGTGATCTTCTCGCTCAGAATTGGTTCTCTCCTGCGCGTGGCCCATGGACGCGGGCGTGTCCAAGGATCCGATATCGGAGGTGCCGATTCAGGTAGGCGGTAAGCGCGGCGCTCACCATCAGTAAGGACATAACAGACAGCATTTCAGCATTGTCTGCGCCTGTCCTGTCATGCCAGCCACCCAACGTCCACCCGGGTGAACGGCCTATTAGGCGGTGTCCTACGTGGTGCGTTTGAGGAAGCGTTTGTAGCAGCAGAGGGCGGCGGCGAGGCCGAGAAGGGTCAGGTAGTTGCGGGGGGTAGCGTTCGTAGCGGTGGTTGAGTCTGCAGTAGCCCGTCAGCCAGGACATGGTCTGCTCAATCACCCGTCGCCGGGGTCCTGATCGTTCGCCGGACTCGATGCCTTTGCGGCGATGCGCGTTTTGGAACCCGGCTTGCGTCCTCGGGTTCAAGGATTCGTCGCAACACGTCTGTCAGCGAGCCGTGGGTGAGCAGATGGGTTCTGAGCCGGACCAGTTGGCTTCAATGACCCAGGCCGCGTGTTGGCTTCAATGACCCAGGCCGCGTGTGGTTATATCGCGACAGCGATGGCGATGGCGATGGCAACTAGTCAGCCCACCCACCGTCATCGGCTGTCCGGCGGCAGTGCGCGAGGTTGTATCGGCGCTGGGAACCCTGCATCGCGAGCAGGCCCATGGGGGCGACGTGGTAGCAGGCTAATCGGGTGACGGGCCTTAGCGGCTGCGCACTCACCTAGCCCTCACCGTCTGGTTCAACCCCTGACCCCTCCGATGCGCATTAGTGGCGGGAAGGTCGGTCCCGGTCATTCGAGCAGGTCAAAGCCTCGATGCCGGGTGATGGCGGACATCTACTCCACAGTGGCGGAATACGTTTCATGACAGATAGCAACGAAAATGGGCGTGCGGGACGACTGCGCGGGAGATTGAGTAGGCGTCGCCTTCTTCAAGGGACAGCGGGCACCTTCGGTGCCGCTCTGGCATCCGCCGGCATCTACGAGATGATCGACAGCTTTGCAAAACCACCGGACCGGGCCGCTGCCGCCGACAGCCCGCCCATCCAGGAACAATATCTCCTGCAGAACGAGCAGGTGGTCATGGTCAATGGCTCAGGCGTGAAGAGTAGCAATGGAACGATTGCGGTCCGGGTGCCGGCCCTGCACGATCATGTCATTACTGCAAGGCTGAATGTGCCGGCGAAAGCTAAGGCGTTGCAGGAGGCGCAGCACCACCTCGAGTCCGCCCTCCTGGGTCTGGAACGCCAATTTCCGCCCACTCCCACAGGAGTGGCCACTACGGTAGCCTGGGGGCTTTCCTACTTCCGCCACTACATCCCAACCCTGGGCAAGACGTCGGGTTTCTTCAAGGCGGGAACACCTTATCCGGCGTATCTGCCGGTCGATTTGATGACCTCCAAGAAGGAGGGCCATACCGTATATGCGCTGCAGGAGGCCAGGACGTTCCCCAGCGACCAGCCTCCGCCTGGGTTCGGGCCGGTCCGCTTGGAACAGAATGACGTGGCCGTACTACTCCGCAGTGACTCGCTCGCCAATATCAAGGCAGCCCAAAACGCCCTCTTCGGGTCTGGAAGCAGCCAGGCGGGCAGCCTGTTCAAGGTGACGAGTATCCGCCAGGGCTTCTCCGGGGGCGGTTTCTACGGACAACAGGGCCTGCCGAGCAAGCTGGCGCTGGCAGCTGATATCCCCGGTGCGCAGTCGATTCCTCGACAGGCGCAGGGCTTCCTCGGCTTCGCCACCACCCTGGACTCGAATATGGGACCCGGCAACATCGCCAATCTGGAGACCCTACCTGGCCTCACCAATCAGTGGCCCAACGGTTACTTCAAACAGGGGACGACCATGCATCTCTCGCACCTGTTTCAAGATCTGGTGACCTGGTACGAACAGAACTTCCCTCAGTACGCGGATCGCGTCCAGGCGATGCTCCAGCCCGGCCTTTCGCCCGCGCCCGCGCCGGGTACCCTTGCCCTCCAACCGCCAGGTCAAAGTGAGGCCGAAGTGGCGCAAGGGGTCCAGCGGTACCGCGCCTACGGCCACACTGGGAGCATGTCGAAGGTGGACAGCACCACATCAGCGACGACCAGCAATTACGGGAAGGCCTACCCCACGGGGACGACCATCCCCGTGCGCGGCGATTTCGACACGCTGGACAATCCATTCCACTACACATCCGATCCGACGGCAGACCACTACAGCAAGAAGCCAGCGGCCGGGTTGCACTTCATTTCGTTCCAGCCGACGATTGCATTCTTCAATCTCGTTCGGCTCTCGATGGACGGCCACTATCCCGATATGACCCTCCCTATCGCACCGCGCAGCCCCCACGCCGGCATCAACTCGGTCCTGCAAACGACCCACCGGCAGAATTATCTGGTTCCACCGCGTCGCCATCGCTCCTTCCCGCTCGCCGAGTTCCTTGCCTGACACGAGCCGCGCGCCGCGCCCTCAGGGCTGTTGCATGGTTGGTCGATCCTGTGTTTGTGCTGGTCAATGGGCGGCTTGTTCACGCGTGGCCCGCCGCGCAGCGAACGCCGCCCGTCGTTGCGACAGCTCCCGCCAGCGCGCCCGGCACTGCGGCTGACCCTGTATCCAAGTGGGATGGGTTTGGCAGGTCCGAACTGGCCGGGGATCTTGTTTTGGCTAACCTCAACTCAGCGGATAGGTCGCCTGATTGATGCCTGCTCTCGCATCGGCGCCCGCGGCCGGGATAGTTTGGCGAACCCCTTGAGGTACGTGCGGATCTCGCCCCGGCGTCGTGATATTTGCGCTCAGACCCGGGGATGGATGGGGCGCCGTTTGCGAGTGCCGACCGGATCGTGGCGAGCGTCGTGGGGCTCCCATCCCGTCCACCTTCGCCTCAGGCAGAGCCGAGCAGTCGCGGCCCGGGGCGTCGAGGTCGTTAGTACAGTGGCGCGCTCCACCTTGACGCCCTGAACCACGCTCGCTCCAGGGTGTGTGGGCCGAAGGCGGACGGGATAGGAGCCGGGGTGAGTGGTGGGCTGAGGAGCGTCAGCAGTAGGGCCCCTCCTCGTGCTGAGAATCGCCGAGCCCTTGACTCGACCATTACGGCTCCACCGACCGCGTGGGCGTCAGCTGTCGGCTACGCGGGAGGCGCGAAAGGGTTCCCGTTGGACGTTGATTGACCGTCTCGTCGCGTCCGCGGTGACGGGACAGGAGTCCAATCCGGTCCGCGCTGCGCCAGCCACCATCGTCCGATGGTGTGGAATTTCTCCTCGAACCTGCGATCCCAGCTGAGGACCCCGGTAACGGGCGCCCGCAGACGGGTACGGCGACCGCTGGCCTCATAGATCACGACGGTCCGCTGCCCCAGGTAAGACTCGATGTGAACGCCTTGCACATCGGACCACGGGATGATCCGGCGGCGCAGATTGTGCACGACGGCCGCCGACGGCGTGAGGGTGATCCCGTGGCGCGGGAAGACGATCACTGCCAACAACGTCATGGCGATCCACAGCCGAAGCGGGTTGCCAGCCCCAAAGCTGAACGGATCGTCTCTCATCCCGTCCAAGATCTCGGTGATCTCGATGACAACACCGAGGACAACAGCCGGCAGAAGGGGCAGCGCGCGCTGGAAAAAGGTCAGCCGGTAGCGGATGCGTTCCGGCGGCGAAGCCTCGGGCTGTGCTCGCTTCACCAAACCTCACCCCAGTGCACCGTGCAGCCGCCGCTGCGCATGATCGCTGGTGCAGCATGTCGGAGCAGAGCCACTCTGTCTAGATCCCCCGCGCAACGTGCCCCCTACGTGCCCGACCGGTCGGGGGCCGGCGGGGAATCACGGGGACAGACAGCAGGATCGCCACCGGATCGCAGGTCACAAGCGTGCAGGTCAGGAGCCATCCACATATGGGATCTTCCAAACTGGTGCTCCAGGACCGTTGCGGCGCGAGAACGAAATCACCCTGTATGCAGTGCAGGCCCTGTTGGGGCTGATCTCCACGGACGTGGTCGCAGTGGCGGTACTGGCAGCGACAGAGAAGGTGGAGCTCACCTTCTTGGTACGCCGTCGGACAGCCGAACTCGACGACGATGTCGAGCAGGCGGTCCTCGAACTGGATGCGCTCTTCTCCGTAAATCATCCGCCGATCAAACCCAGGGTTCATGTGGGTGAGCCGGATCCGTCAGTACTCGAGTCCTACGGCCGCGTGATCTATTGGGCGAAGCCCCAAGGTGGGTGACCCTTAGAAGTTCCCCGCGCCACAACCGCGCCAGATCGGGCGGAGACTCACGGGGAACTGCGGCTGCCGACGGAGGCCACAGCCAACAGACGCCGAAGTCGGCATCCCGCAGGTCAGACCCCAACTCGCCCCATCTCGCTCCTGAAGCGGTGGTCCGAGTCAAGGGAAAGCCTCTTCACCTGGACAGATGGCATCCCTCGCCATGAGGCGTTCATTGATCGCGCTGACCAGCGCAGGGGCAATCGCTCTCGTCATGGGCGGGTACGCCGTCGGGGCAGCGGAGCACGACAGCACATCCGAGCGGTCCACGACGTGCGAGCAGGCCAAGCGAGAGTTCGAGACACGGGCCGGCCAGATCCGAAGGCAACTGCGGCTGGAGTCCCAAGAAGGGGAGACCGATTCCCACCAGATCACCATAGACACAACGCGGGCGGAGATCATCAGAACGCTCGTGGAGCAGAATCCAACATGCTTCGATGCCGGGACTCGTGCAGCAGCGGCCGTTCAAGAGCACCCCTCTGAGGGCCAAGCGGACGCCGCCGTGTGTGATCTCACCGGCATCGAGCCCGAGAACTGTTCCGTCGCGGCTGACTGATCCGGTAAAGCCGTGGGACTTTAACGTGTGCCCGATCCGTGCCCGACAGGTCGGTAAGCCACGGTCAACAGCGGGTTCCAGGGCGAGCCCTAAGGTTCCCTCTGGCACCCGTTGCCGGTGATCAGTTCGCCAACCATGCCCATAGGCTCGGTGCCAAGCTCAGGTCTCGTTGACCTTGTCAGAGGGAGGACGTGAAGCCAGCGGACAAGTCAAGGTGGAACGGGGAGCCCAGGGCTGTGGGGGTCCAGCCTTGACCGAGTCCAAGTTGGATCGCCCTGGCAACGTCGGCCGGCCGTACAGGTTCGGCTTCCCGCCCGAACCAGTTGCTTGCGTGGGGCTGATTCGTGGTGACTACGAGGGTAGTCCCGGGGTGACCCGCATGCTCCACGGCGTAGGTGCACGGAGACCAGCACAGAGCCTGGCTGTAAGTGGGCCTGCGTCGCAGGCGCCAACGGTAGATCGTGCTGTCGACGACGATGCGCCGTGATCCCCTGTGTCCCACTGCCATGACTCCCCCTCGATACCCAGGATGCTAGCGAATCCGGCTTCCGTGGCCGTCTCATTGCGTTCCGAGCATGGCCGTTTTGGGCAGACCCGAAGTGGCTAAGGTCGCTGTGAGTGTCCCAACTGTCCGGCCCCTCTCCGCGCCTACCGGGCGCGAGCCCGAACAGCCTTCAACCTGATATCACCAGCTGACATCAACGGCGGCGTACGCAGGCGGCCTTGAGCGACCGCGAACGCTGGACCAGCAATGGCGCCAGGGCTCCATGCAAGCCTCGCGATCGAACTCCTATAGCGGATGTCATCGACCACGGAGCGCCCTACCGAGGCCGTCTTGGGCCGTGGAAGGGCGCTCAACGATGACCAACGCTGACAACTGCCGACAGCTCAGCAGCAGGTCACGGCGTCGATCGATGATGTGCCCGCAGGTTGGAGACCCGGCGTGTCACTTCTTCGGCTACTGACCGAGCCTCAACTTTCATGAAGCGGACTGTCCGACGGTGGCCGGCGCCTGCCAGGATCACACCGTGAACGAGTCTCCGACTGCCACGAGATTGAGCAGAGCCCTCGACTGGGCATGGCTGATCCCATCCGCCCTCCTTCTTGCGGGCGGCATCAGGGACTACCGCAGCGGGGGTTCGGTGGGCTGGCCAATCGGCGGAGCGTTGCTGGTTCTGGTCAGTATCTGGGTCATCTATCGCGGGAGTCCTCGCCGGAGCGGCAAGACCACCGAGTGGCCGTAGGCGCACAGCACAGTCGTACCGCAACCCCAGCAACCGCCCCGGTCCGGCAGCGACCGATCCGCCTGGAAATACGGATCGGACGGCCTGTGGAGCGTTCCGCCTCGTCTGCCGGGCCGTGTCTGGTCCGTTCGAGGCCGATCGACAGCGGCCGACGATGACCAATGACGACCACCAGGGGCAGCCGACTAGCGCTCGGACCAGCAATAACCCAGGTCGCCGAGGTCGGTAGCAAGACCCAGGGCAACGAGTAGCCCTAGGTTGGCTCCTGGGACTGAGCCGACAAGTTGTGCCACTCGTGACCGCATCCGCCGGCGCAGTGCAGCGCCCGCCTGCGGGTGTCGGCGATGCCGAAGAGAGCGACGAGGAGGCGAAATGACTTCGTGAGTTCATAGGCCGGGAGGCGTTCCATCCCGAAGCGCCACTTCGTGAGCATCACCGCAGGCGTGTGGGTGGACCGAATGCCAGAGCGCGCGATGCTCTCTGGCACATCCTCCTCGCGTGCCCGGGCCTGCCCGCAGAAGAGCACCAGCGCGTGCAAGGCCTTGCGCTGGTCATCCTCCGAGAGGCTCTCGAACCACTCGACACCCTCAGCCGTCGACCTGAGCCCTTGCGCGAGTTCGTTCAGGATCACCTCGTGTGCGTACAACACAGCCTCCCACCCCATGTGATCAGGCCGACGGTACGCCCACGACTGCCTGCAAGCAGCACAGTTTTACGTGTTCTACGTGCCCCTTCCGTGGCTGATCGGACGGGCAAGAACGGGGAGGACCGGGCGACCACAGCGAGTCGAGCGGGGAACCACGGGGAGCCGGGGCGACGCAGTGCCTTCCTAGCAGGTCAGGAGTCCCGCAGCTCAGTAGGCATCCGCGTACGGCGTCTTCCAGACTCCACCGGTCTACGCATCCGTCCGGCCGCGTGTCAGACTGCCGTTCATGACTCACAGCCGAAAGGGCTATGCCGCGTAGGCGCCCCTCAAGCCTTCGGGCGGACAACAGGAACTTTGCTGCACATCGCGGCTACTCGAAGATCGGTCGGCTTTCCGGCCCAGCTCAGGCACAGATCATTCGGTTGGAGCGGACGCGGCTCCAACCCGGCGTCGTCCAGCAAGCTCTCTCTCGGTGGGCTGCTATCGCACAGGCACCGAGCGATCAGCTCCCTTCGCCGTTCAGCGACCGATGCGGAGTCCCCGAATGTTGCCCCGAGCCGGCGGACGAGCGAGATCTATTGGAACTGGCAATCTGCGCCCTGCCCAAGAAGAGCTCACGGGAGCTCCGCAGCATCGTGCAGCCTCTCGATCTGAAGATCCTCGAACGTCCCGACGCCGTGCCGTACGGCAACCCACCACACCGTTGGTGGGAGAGCGCCTTCTGACCAAGCGTGCCCCTGCCGTGCCCGATCGAGCGGGAAATCACGGGGAACACCGGGTTATCACGGCCGCTGGACATGCCGCGGCCCCCGACCGAGTTACCTGGTCAGGGGGCCGTTCACCTGCGGTGGGTGTGGGACTTGAACCCACGGTGACATCGCTGCCACGACGGTTTTCGACACCACTGCCGACGACGCGGACCGGTGGCTCTACGATCTCGCGGTGAGCTACGACATCTACTTTCTGAGCCGACGCGACAGTCAGTCCTGGGATGAGGTCCTGGAGGCCATCGAGGACGCGGCCGAAGACAGCGAGCCGATCCCCGCCGAGCTCCTCGAAGCGTGGCAGCGAATAGTGCCACAGGCCCGGACCCTGCTCGGCGATGTGGACATCACGGAGTACGAGCAGGAGTCGCGAGACCTGAGCCACTCCGGCACCGGCATCGACCTGTCAGTGTTCGGTGACGAGGTCAGCATCACGGTGCCCTACTGGCACGTCGGCGACGGTGCTTCAACGGTGCTCGGCAAGCTCTTTGCTCTCTCCGCGATCGTGGAGAAGGAGACCGGCCTGACCGCATATGATCCGCAAGCGGAGATGCCGTTGGCGGATGCGCCTCCGCAGCAGGCAATGGGCATCATGTCGCGGGTCACGACGGACCTACGAACCCGCTACGGGGGTTGAGGGCCACGTGCCCGATCCGTGCCCGAAGGAGCGGCAAGCCATGGTCAGCGGCGGGTGTCAGGGAGAGCCCTCCACTACACCCTGGCACCCGTTCTCGCTGATCAGGCCGCAGTCGAGTCCCAGAAGCGCGGTGATTCCCAAGCTCAGAGCGCGAGTTCGATTCTCGTCACCCGCTCCAGTACGGATTCTCGTCACCGGCTCCAATGACCTCAGGTGACCTCGGTCCAGGGGCCAGTGGTCTCGTCCTTGGGAATCCATAGCAGTGGCTGGCTCGTGCGGCAGCGCTCATCCGCTCCATCAACCCAGGGGAACCGTCCATCCATGTCCGGCCAGAACAGTTGCGTGATGGGCAGTGGCGGGGTCTGGTAGAAATCGATGCCTGCGCCGAAGAAGTCGTGGTACCAGCTGGGGTGCACGGGCCGGACGACCACGTCGTAGCCATTGAGGACATCCCCCCGGCGCTGGTCGGTCTCAAGCGGATTGCCGTCCCGGACTGCTGCCCCAGCGGCGTTCGCCACGCGCATCGCGGTCTGCGAGGGCAGGCCGAAGACGCTTACCTCGGGACTACGCAGTGTGTGCCAGAGACCAATGGAGTACCCCCAGTCGCCAGGGGCGTCACCGCCGGCCACGCCCATGACGTGCCAGCCGTAGTCCGCGACGTTCTTCGCGATGCGGCTGTCGCGTTCCTCCGACACGGGCCCGCCCCATTCGGTCGGGGCGCAGAGAAGGCAGAAGCAAGGGGAGTCGTCCATCCGAGGAGAGTATGCCCACCAGCACACGGGGCCGTCTCCGGGCCGTTCGAGGGTGCACAAGGGCGACCAGCACTGACAGCTAGCGACGGCTGAGCCGCAGGTCACAGTGTTGATCGTCACAAGGGCCCAGGTCAGGGAACCCGCCCCGCCCCTCACTTCTTCGGCTACTGAACTAGTCCCTGGGCCCGGACTCTTCGCAGCCGAGTAGCGCATCCACACAGGCCCTTGACTACGCGGTCCGGCCCCGAGGACTCGCCCGCTGGTCGTCAGTAGCGGTGACCGGGCCAGTGCGGATCCGTCCAGCGGTCCTCGCCGGTGAGACCGAGCAGCCGTATCCGGTGCTGCAGATCCAATGATGCGCCCGACTCGCGGAGCCGCACCGCACCGTGTTCGAGGAGCCAGGCGACGAGTTCGGCGCGCATCTCCTCCTCGTCGTGCTCGTACCAGCCCACTCTCCACGGCAGGCTGTCTCCCAGGAGCTCGTACTCCCATTCCTCCGCTGCCTCGGCGAGATGCCGGTCGCTGAGGTACCCGGTCTGCTTCTCCCATTCGGCGAGCCAGGGGCCGAGCGTTCCGGACGCCTCGGCACACATCACGAAGACCTGGTGCGCCGGGACGACCGCATCCGGCTCAGTGAGGCTCTGCGCCCACCACGCACGCAGAAACTCTCGCACAGGACCGGCGTGATCGTCAGGCCACTGCTGCCAGCGGCCGCGGGCGAAGGAGTACCCGGCCTCTTCCAGCCCGAACAGAGGTTCCGCGCCACCGGCGACCAGCACCGTGGCGAACTGCGGCAGGATGCGGCGCAGCACGGCTGCGTGATCGGTCCAGTCGATCGCCTGCCAGGTTCGGCGCAGGAGATCCGGCTCCAGCTCCACGTCCGGCGTCTTCAGAAGGGAGAGCTCCTCCGGGCTGCCCCAGTGGCATTCGCAGTTGTGCTCGTCCGGATGTGCGGTCATGCCGTGGAAGGCGACGGCGAGGTTGTCCAGGGCGGCGCTGAGGCGGCGGCGTGCGGGATGGTCGGCGAGATGCATGATGTGCCCGGCCTTCGAGGACTCCGTACGGCTTCCGCCGGCCGAAGGCAGCCACACTACCGGGTGAGGCGGGGGTAGTGCTGGTCGCCCTGGGACGGGTGCGGACCGCGGTGAGCCAACAGCGACGGGAAGGGCTGGTCCAGCGGTCGCACTGCAATTGCGTCGTGAATCCCGTGAGGGCTGTTGTCAGCGGGGGCCCCTGCTCGGCGTTCAACTCCTCGTACGTCAGCGGCCTCTCGACGCCACGATGTTGTACGCGATGAAACGGCCGGTGGGGCGTCCCGCCGTAAGCGTCCGACTGCCGAACGCCGACCGCGCCGGCTCTGCCTCCCCCTGTCGAGCCGATTCGTCAGACCTACACTGAGCTGCGTGAACGCGACGGGGGACAGGGCCACGGGGATGGGTACGGGTGCGAGCGAAACAACGGACGGCGGGTCTGCCCTGATCTCAGCGGTTCGGGCCGGAGACACCGCCCTGGTGAAGAGCCTTCTGCAAGAGGACAGCGATCCCGATATGCGGGAGGCTGCATTCTGTCTGGCGGTCCGCACGTATGCCGGGGATATCGCGCAGCTGCTGCTCCAGCACGGCGCGGATGCCGGCCAGAGCAGCCCGGACGAGCTGCTGCCGCTGCGCGAGGCGGTCGCATCGGGGTCGCCCGCGCTGGTCGAGGCGCTCCTGGACGCCCGGATCCGGGGCAGGTACCCCGAATCCGAACTCCTGGAGACGCGTGACCTCGCGCGCCACTGGCACGAGGCGGGGGCCGGAGCCGAACTCCGGCGTCGCACGGGCGCCAAGGAAACCCTCGTCCGAACCCGGGTCCAGGACGACGAGTACTACAGCATCGGTGAACTCACCCTCGGAGGGACGTCCGTACGGGACGGGCACGCGGCGATCCTCACGGACCTGGAGGAGCTGCTCGGCATCCGCGCCTCGTTCGAGGAGCTGATGGCACGCGCACTGGATCACGACCAGGACCACGCCGCGTGGGGCAGGGCCACCATCCTGCTGGCGCACCGGCGCGACCAGGAGACCTGGGCGGCTGCCGCGGCCCTGCGCACACATCCCGATCCGTCTCACAGGTTGTTCGGTGCCGAGGTACTGAGACTGACCCATCTCTTCGACGACAGCGACGCGGAGGCGTTCGCCGGCCCGGCCCTGGACATCTTCATCGACTGGTCGACGAAGGAGACGGACCTCACCGTCCTCACCGAGGTGCTGAACGCGCTTGGAGAGCACACCGATTCGCGCGCCGACGCGGCTCTCCTGGCCTATGCCGGCTACCCCGATGGCGGTGTACGGTGCGCGGTCGCAGCTGGGTTCGGTACAGAGTCCGAACTGCCTGCCTTTTCCGATGACGTTCGTGAGGCGCTGCTGGTGCTGATGACGGACGTGGACACGGCGGTACGGCGGGGCGCCTGCCTCACAGTCGGACAGGGCAGAGACCGCGCCCCTGTCCTCGTCGAGGCGATGGCCGCGCTGCTGGACGACGCGGACCGCCAGGTCCAGGTCGCCGCTGTGCAGGGGCTCGCCCTCCACGACGACGAGCGGTGCGTGGCAGCGGCACGCCGTCTTGGTCCGCCGCAGCCCGGCTTTCTTGCCGAGGAGCACTACCTCGACGCGGCGTGGCGGTACGAGTGGCGCCGCTACGGCCGCTGACGCCCGTCAGGGTCTGTCGGGCGCACGTGGGCCGCGAATACCGTGCGTTTCGAATGACGCTTCCCGCCGGCCAACCCTCCCGACGCAGTGTCGCCATCAGGCGGGTGGACACGGCTCGATGGATGCAGATCGCGGCGAAGCCCTCCGGACCCATTAGCGGTGCAAGGCGAAGCACATGGCCGCATCACCGAGGAGCGAGGTACGGGTTTCGGCGAGTCAGACGAGGTACGTCCGCGGGCCCACAAGTTCAGTCGCTGTTGCTCATCCGGTGCTTCCAGTCGGCCTGCCTGATGTACTCGGCTGCGGCGGCGATGGGAAGGCTGCTGGTGACCTGCTCGATACGCTTTCGGATGTCGCGGTGCTGGCGGCCCGGATAGAGGCGCGTGCTGAGTCCGGCGGCGCCGAAGAGCGCGACCAGGTACTCCGTGCGCCGGGACGGCGGACCGAAGCCGCCGAGGGTGACCGCCCGGACCGCTTCGTCGACCCTTGCCACCGACTCCTTGGCCGCTGACGGTGACGGGGCCCGCCAGGAGACATGCGGGATGATGCCGAGGACGGGGCGCCGACGGGCGATCAGCAGCCCGCGGGCCTCCATCGCTTCAAGGCAGCGCCTTTCGACGTCCTGGAAGTGCCGCCACGTGCTGATCCAGCCGTGGAGCGGCCACTTCGTCATGTGGGCAGCGATTCCGCTCCTCGCCGCCGCGCTGACGCGGGCGACGAGGCCGTCGGGCAGGTCTTGGCGCAACTGGGACAGACTCTCCGGCGGACTTGCCAGCCGGGTCTGATCGGCGTCGGGCTGGCCGCGCCTGATGTCGCCCGCAATCTTGTCGAACATCCCGCCCACGAAGGGATCGTCGAACTGAACCGGCCTCAGCTCGACGATCCGCCCGTCCTCGATGAGGATCGCGCCATGGAGCTCCAGCTCGGCGAGGACGGCTCCGGCCAGCGCCCGTTTGAAGAACTCGGGCCGTTTTATCGCGCCTGTCCCCGGGTCCGCGCAGACCAGCATGAGTTCCTCGGGCAGCGTACGCAACGGCCTGTCGTCCATCGTGATTCCCCCTGTTCGCGGTGCCGGTCACTTCAGCCTGCACGGAGCGACGCCGCACAAGGCGGGCCCGGTTCCCCTTCACGTCCCCTGTATAGACACGGACCTCGCCGAGGCCGGGTCCGATCCCGGTCCCGGTCGGCCCTTCCACCACGCACCGGGAATCAGCCGAGGTGGACCGACTGCCAACTGCGGCCGGTAGGGCTGAGCGGCCCCCGCTTCTCCATCCTGGCATCCATTGCCGACCCGGCACTGAGCTTGGGGTGCTCGGCTAGGTCGGGCGGCGGTCCAGCAGGGAATGACATCTGAGCCACGACCCGTATAGCGATCGTCACGCCGGACCGGGACCCGCGCATCTGGGCCGGCCGGATGCTTCCGCCGTTACTGTTCGGTGCCACTGAACCTTGGCCGTTTGCCGGTGAGCCTGTCCCTGGCCGTTCTCGATGAGCCCCGCGCTAAGGGCTGTCCCGTAACGGCTGATCTTGGTGTCATGATCTTGCCATGCCTGGTCTGATCACGTCGTCGGAACCATCCTGGACAGCCCCGTTCACCGGGCTGAATCGCGGCAGTTCGGCAAGCTGGTCACTGCGATGCGGAGCGAAAGTACGGACCAGGTGCGCAAGGGTCGACCGTGGAGCCTGGCTCTGGAGGAGCGGATCCTGCTCGTAGCGGCTTACTGCCGTGCGAACTTGACGCTGCGGCAGCTCGCACCACTGCTCGGGGTGTCGAAGTCGGCCGCCAATCGCATCATCGGCCACCTCGGACCGTCGCTTGCGCTTCAGCCCCGTCAGCGGTTCCGTCAGGACGCCGTGCTGATCGTCGACGGCACCCTGGTGCCCACGCGGGATCATACGGTTGCCGAGCAGTCGAAGAACTACCGGTACTCGACCAACCACCAGGTCGCTGCCGTCTGAAAGGCGACGGCGTTCACACCGCCATGCTCGGCATCGCCCGGCTGCACAACCTCGCCCTCACGGGGTAACTCCCGCCCCATACGAGACCGGAGAGGCCCAGGGGAGGCGGCTCCCCGCCTCCCCGGCTCGGCGAATGCTCAGTCGATACAGAATTCGTTGCCCTCGATGTCCAGCATTGGGATGCACGACTCGTTTTCCTCATCGGCATACAGCGTTTGCACGTGGGTGGCGCCGAGCGCGACCAGTCGTGCGCACTCAGCTTCGAGCGTGGCGAGGCGCTCGTCCCCCACGAGCCCGGTGCCGACCCGGACGTCGAGATGCACCCGATTCTTGACGATCTTGCCTTCGGGGACGCGCTGGAAGTACAGGCGCGGGCCCACGCCTGAGGGATCACTGCAGGCGAACCATGAACCCTGCTCCACAGGAGGCAGGGTGCGGTTGAAATCGTCCCAGGTGGCGAACCCCTCCGGTGGCGGCGGCATGACATACCCCAACACCTCGCACCAGAAACGAGCGAGGCGCTCAGGTTCTGCGCAGTCAAAGGTGACTTGGAACTTCTTGATCGCTGACATCGGCGCACCATAGCAGGCGGACTCTGCCGCTCATTTCCCCAGACAGATCCGCCCGACACCGGTCGCGCCCTGGGTCTCCTTGGACACCAAGCGACCAAGCCGGACAGTCCGCGAGAACGACGCGACCGTGGCGACGGAGCGCCCCAGTGGTCCCCAGGATCCAGTCCTGACAACCAACCTTCATTCCAAGATCAGTTGCGGCACATCCCTTACGTTCGAGGCTGCGGTCGTCGGCCACTCGGACCTGGTAGCGCAGCGCGATCACGAGCATGCCCCGAACCGTCCACCACTCGGTCCTTGCGCTCGACCACGTCGCCGAGATCCTCCTCGACGTACGCGGAAACACGACGAGGACACCCCGATGACTCTCTTCGAACCGACGGACACCACCCCTGTCGTGCAGCACGACCACTGCCCGGCACGAGGCCGAGCAAGCTGTAGCTTCCGCTCCAGAAGGCGCGGGGGAAACTCGGCATCAGGAGGTGCCCGGCCCTGGGGCTGCGACCGAGGGCGGATCGCAGCCTGGGGGAGACGAAGTGACGCCCGCCGTGCCGCGTACGCGCCCCCGCCTGCGCGAGAGCGTGCACCGCGACCAAGTTCGCAGCGTCCGTTGTGTCAAGCCCCTTCCAAGGAAGCATCCTTCGAAGACGCGCCCTTCGGGTACCGGACGAAGAGGACGCCCTGGACCTCGCCGTCCGGTGCGCTGTAGAAGTGCGGGGCGTCGGCCGGCCAGTGGGCGTGGCCGCCGGGACCGGCCGTCTGCGGCGCGCCCGGCAGGCCGACGACCGCCGTCCCGGAGAGCACCATCAGGCTCTCCGTGGTGTGCGGGACATGCGCGGCCGACTCCTGGGTCGCGCCCTCGGTGATGGCGACGCGGAAGACGTCGGTGGCCGCGCCCTCGTCCTCGTACCGCTCCAGGAGGACCGCGGTGACGGCGCTGCCGGAGACTCCGCCCGCGCCCGCTGCTACGCCGGGCGCCGGGTCGTCGAGGACGGAGCTGAGCGGGCGGCCGAGCGCGGTGGTCAGGGCGTAGAGCGTTTCCAGGGTGGGGTTGCGCCGGCCCGTCTCGAGTTCCGAGAGCGTGCCCTTGCCGACCCCCGAGCGGCGCGAGAGCTCCGACAGTGACAGGCCGTCGTCCTGCCGTAGCCGTTTCAGCCTGCGCCCCACCTCGTCGTTCAGACCCATCCGCCCGGTTCCGTCCGTTTCTGCGTCCACCGGCGCTTTGACGTGCCGCCACCTGCGTCCTTAGTGTTCCACAAACAGAACGTTCCGTTCACGGAACGCTTGGAACCTGCTCTCCCGCCCCCTCCGGAAGTGATGCCCGCATGTCCCCGCTCGCCCGCATACGCGCCATCGCACCACCCTCGGCCGTGGCGGCGGGGCTCATCGCGGTCACCGTCGGCGTGACCAGTGCCGCCGCCCTCGTGTTCACCGCGGCGCGGGCCGCGGGGGCGGACGAGCGGCAGGTCTCTTCATGGATGCTGGCACTCGGCGTCGGGATCGCCGTGACCTGCGCGGGTCTGTCGCTGCGGTACAAGGCCCCGGTCGTCACCTCCTGGTCGACGCCGGGAGCCGCGCTCCTCGCCACGAGCCTGAGCGGGGTGTCCATGACCAAGGCCGTGGGCGCGTTCGTGTTCAGCGCCGCACTGATCGTGGTCAGCGGTCTGACGGGATGGTTCGCACGGGTCATGGACCGGATCCCGGTGCCCCTGGCGTCGGCGCTGCTCGGCGGTGTGCTGCTCGAGTTCGGGACGGGACTCTTTTCCCAGATGGGCGGCAGTTTCGCGATCGCGTTTCCGGTGTTCGTGCTGTATCTCCTCGCGCGTCGGCTGCTACCCCGCTACGCGGTCCTCATCGCGCTCGGCGGCGGAGTCGTCACCTCCGTCCTCACCGGGGGCTGGCATCTGGAACGGGTCCGACTGTCGCTCGCGCAACCGGTGTTCACGGCTCCCGAGTTCGACTGGAAAGTACTGATCAGCGTCGGCGTGCCGCTGTTCGTCGTCACCATGGCCTCGCAGAATCTGCCGGGAGTCGCCGTGCTACGCGGGTCCGGCTACGAGGTACCCGTCTCGCCAGTCCTGACGTGGACCGGCGCCGTGCAGGCGGTACTCGCGCCGTTCGGGGCGTTCGGCATCAACCTGGCGGCGATGACCGCCGCGGTCTGCACCGGCGACGGGGCCCACCCCGACCGGCAGCGGCGCTACCTCGCGGCCGTATGGGCGGGCGTCTTCTACCTGTGCGTCGGCCTGCTCGGCGCGACCGTCGCCTCGCTGCTCACCGCGATGCCTCACGCGCTCGTCCTGGCCGTCGCCGGGGTCGGCCTGCTCGCCACGATCGAGGCGTCCCTGGCCAGTGCCCTGTCGGACCCCGCGTCCAGGGAGGCGGCCGTCGTCACCTTCCTCGCCACGGCCTCCGGTGTGACGCTGCTCGGCATCGGGTCCGCGTTCTGGGGGCTGCTCGCGGGCGTGCTCACCAGCGTCATCGCGTCGGTGGGACGGCGGCGCCGAGCCGCCGCACCCGCGCCCGCCCCGCGGCCGGTCACGGCAGCCTCGCGCACACCCGAGCGAACCTCTGCGTGAACACCGACCACGCCGAGACCGCCGCGCCCTCGTCGGCCACGGCCTCGGCGTGCAGCCGGTCCCTGTCGAAGCCCTGCCGGGCCAGCCGCTCCCGGTCCCAACCGGCGATCCGCTCGGCCTCAGCCTCGGGGTGAAACTGCACACCCCAGGCCCGCGCCCCGACCCGGAACGCCTGGTGGGGACAGGTCGCGCTGGACGCCAACCAGGAGGCACCCGGCGGGAGTTCGGTGATCGCGTCGACGTGCCGCTCGATCGCGGGAACCGTCGCGCCGAGCCCGTACAGCAGCGGATCGTCGGCGGCTTCGGGGCGCAGCCGGATCTGTGTGCTGCCGAACTCGGGCTGCCCGTGACACGCACGTACGCTGCCGCCCGCGACCTGTGCGAGCAACTGGCCACCGAGGCAGATGCCGAGGACGGGCGTGCCGTCGTCCAGCGCCTGCGCGACGAGGCTGCGGGTGGCCGGGAGCCAGGGCGCTCGCTCGTCGTCGTCAGGCAGGAAGCCGCCGCCGAGCACGAGGAGCGGCCTGCCGTCGAGCGCCCGGGGCAGGGCCTCACCCTCATAGGGACGCAGCACTTCGAGGCCGATTCCCGCCTCGCGCAGCCAGGTCCCGACCCGGCCGGGACCGCCGCTCCTGGTGTTCTGTACGACCACGGCGGTCGGCGGGCCCGGTGCGTGCGAGGGCGTCATCGCCTCAGCTCCCCTGCTCGGCATCTGCGTTCGCTGCGTTGATCTCTACGTTGATCAAGGCAGCAGATCAGGATGCGACGCGCGACGTCAACGGTCCGTCGGCCGCCCTGTTCTGAGGGTTGCAGCGGCCGTGCTCCACCCAGCCGGCGAGGCGCAGCCGTGATGCCAGACGCAGGTGTCCTCGACCTCTTTGGCGCCTGAGGGTCTGAGCCACCGGGGCCCGTACTTCGTCGAGGTGCGCGGGCTGTGTGTCGGCAGGCGTCCGACTCGGGCCCGGAAATCCCGGTGTCGGTGTCGGCCGGAAGGGTTGTACGGGCGGAGGCGCCAATTCCGTAACCGTCCAATGCACGCTCGATCACACCACCTCCCCCGTACGCCGCCTGCTTCCCGAGGCGGGGAAGAATGAGCCCACCATCCACCCTGCGGCCTGGGATGCTCTCCTTCCGGGCCTGGTACTCCGAGGATCACCCCTTGATTCACCACCGGACGGCGGCCCTGATTCTGGCGCTCTCGGGACTGATGCTTTCGGCATGCGCCTCAGGCTCACCCGCGCGACCGAAAACCGGCGAGCAGGTGGTTCTCGACCGGCTGGCCGCTGCCGACGACGCCCCCTACTCGGCCGCGATCAGAGCCGTGACGCAGTCCGGAACCGGACGACTGCAACTCGTGGTCGGACGGATCAACCTCAACGCGCCCTTGACGGGGCGCACGACGGACAAGACCGAGCAGTACACCGAAGACGTCGTGATCACCCGGCAGAAGGTGTACCGGCGTGCAAGCGGCTCCCGCGGTGTGTGGCAGGAGTTCCCTGCGGCGGCGGCCAAGGGCGGCATTCCCACGGACCGACTTCCGCAGTACGTGCGCCTCATACTCGGTCACAGCGGCTCCGTGCATCGGGGGAGCGAACCCGTCCGTGTGTCGGCCCACCTCGTCCCGAAAGACATCGAGTCGGTCGACAGGTCCGTCGGGCGCAACCTGCGCCCCGCCACCGCGATCGACGCGGACGTATGGATCGACAAGGAGGGCCGAATCGTACGCGTACGCCAGGACATCCACTTCGCGTCCGACCCCGACATTCAAAACACGCTCACGCTCACCGACTTCAAAGGCGTCGTTTCGGTGAGCGCACCTGTCGCGAGGTGAGCATCATCCGGGTCGCGGCGGGGTGTTACGACAGCGCCGTAGGCGTCCGTGTGCCTAGCCACGTGCGTTCGGACGAAGTTGTGTAGCGCGGTGGCAGACAAAAAAGCGGGCTCGCATTCGCCGTGCGCCTGCGGGTAGTCGTGCGGCATCGTCCTTGAGATCCCTACTACCTGTGAGGGTCTGACCTGTGGCCGATTGCCGAGATTGATCCCTACGCCTTCCTGGCGATGCACGGAACTCTGGCATCGGACCCGGCCGGCAGATACGGCGACTGTGGCCGCAAACCTCGCGCGTGCACGAGGTCGACGAGCTGATCGCCGTTCCGCACGTGAGGCTGCGTCAGCCACGGTCGCCCGATCGTCCCAGGGGGCCGCTGTCCTCGAGGTCGCTGAGATCTCCGAAGACTTTGAGCACGTCCTGCTCGAACCCGGCGGGTCGGAGCGATTGTTCGGACCAGATGGTCTTGCCGTCACCGGCGTATCGGGCGCCCCAGCGCTGGGCGAATCGGGCGATCAGGAAGAGGCCGCGGCCGCCCTCGTCGGTGGACCGGGCGTGACGCAGGTGGGGGGAGGTGCTGCTGCCGTCGGACACCTCGCAGATGAGCGTGCGGTCACGGATGAGCCGTAGCCGGATGGGGCCCGAGGCATAGCGGATGGCGTTGGTGACGAGTTCGCTGACCACCAGCTCGGTGGTGAAGGCGAGCTCCTCGAGCCCCCACGCCGCGAGTTGCCGGGTCGCCCTGGCACGGGCCGGTGCGACGGCGGCCGGATCCTTGGCGATGTCCCAGGAGGCGACGTGATCCTCGCCCAGGGCCTGCGTGCGGGCCAGCAGCAGTGCCGCGTCGTCTCCCGGCCGGTTGACCGAGAGACTTGCGACGGCGGCGTCGCAGAGGTCCTCCAGCGGGGTCTGCGGGACGGACAGGACGTCAAGCAGCTGCTGGAGCCCCTGGTCGGCGTCGAGGGAGTGGCTTTGGATCAGGCCGTCGGTATAAAGAACCAGGATGCTGCCCTCGGGGACGTCCATCCGAATGGATTCGAAGGGTAGACCGCCGAGACCGAGGGGCGGGCCGCTGGGGAGGTCCACAAGCCGGGCGGCGCCGTGGGGAGGGACGAGCACCGGTGCCGGGTGACCTGCGCGGGCAAGGGTGCAGTGGCGGCCGACCGGGTCGTAGACGGCGTACAGGCAGGTCGCCCCGGTCGCGCCGGATTCGTCGTCGGTTTCCTCGACGATCCTGCTGACCATGTCGTCCAGGCGGGCCAGCACCTCGTGGGGGGTGAAGTCGATGTCGGCGAGGGTCTGCACGGCGGCGCGGAGCCGCCCCATGGTGGCGGCGGCGTGGATGCCGTGTCCGACCACGTCCCCGACGACCAGGGCGACGCGGGCTCCGGAGAGCGGGATGACGTCGAACCAGTCGCCGCCCACGCCGGCTGCCGTGTCGGCGGGCAGGTAGCGGTAGGCGGCATCGACTGCGTTCTGTTCGGGCAGGTCCTGGGGGAGCAGACTGCGCTGGAGGGTCAGTGCGGCGGCGTGCTCATGGGTGTAGCGGCGGGCGTTGTCGATGCAGACTGCGGCATGTCCGACCAGCTCCTCTGCGAGGACCAGGTCGTCAGGTCGGAACGGCCCTATGGGCTGCCAACGGCCAACGGTGGCCGCTCCCAGGGTGGTGCCGCGTGCGCGGATGGGGACGATCATCAGTGAGTGGACGCCGAGGTCGCGCAGGTACGCGCCACGGGCCGGGTCGTCGGCGGTCCAGCGGGGGTCGGTGGGGTCCAACTCGGGGATCAGAGTGGAGGAGCCGCTGATGAGCGCTCGTGCCGTGGTCGACAGCGGAGGGTAGCCGCAAGGTTCGCCCGGCGGGATGGGCGGCGGGGCGCCTTCGCGGGCGGAGCGGTGACCGACGCAGCGGAGGGAGGCCGCGGTGGTCGCGTCGGCCGGGCCGGATGGGAGCTCTTCGCCGCGCAGCACCGAGTCGAGGAGATCGACGGTGACATGGTCGGCGAGCCCGGGGACGGCGGCGTCGGCCAGTTCCTGTGCTGTGAGCGGGACGTCCAGCGTGCTGCCCAAGCGCTTATGGGCCTTGTTCAGCAGTGTCAGCTTCTGCCGGGCGCGGTGATGTTCGGTGGTGGAAAGGACGATGTAGCACGCGCCCAGCGGTTGTCCGTCCTCATTCTCCACGCGGAAGCACGAGGTGGAGTAGGCGACCTGATCCGGTTCCGACAGAACGTGGCCGAAGTACTCACGGCCCGTCGAAGGGCGGCCGGTCTCCAGCACCTGACGTATCTCCGCTTCGGTGTGCTCCACATCCAGGTCAGGCAGGACGTCTCCCAGGCGCCGCCCCAGGAAGCGCTCGCGGGGGATGCCGCACTGGCGCTCCATGGCGTCGTTCACCCAGGTGAGCCGCAGCTCGGTGTCGACCATGGCCACGCCCACCGGAGCGGTGAGGGTGATCCCTTCCAGCAGGGAGCGGCCGGCGCTCCACCACCAGGTCCTAGTCGTGTCGGCGGCGAGAATCAGTCGCATCGAACAATCGCCGGAGTCCTGGATGGGCAGGATCCGGATCTCCAGATCGAGACAGCGGCCGTCTCGGTGACACACGGCCTGCCGGCCCTTCCAGCCCTGCTCCGCCTTGAGCCGCGCGGCGAAGTCAGGGGAGCCCACCTGATACATCGCCCTCTCCGTCGTGGAGAAGACCTCCGACAGGGCCCTGCCCAGCACCTCCGGGCTTGAGCGGCCGAGAAGTTTCGCAGCCCCCTCGCTCCACCCCCTCACCACCCCTGCGCCGTCGACCACGACCACGGCGGTCGATGGACGCAAAAGGAGGTCTGCTGCTGTGGAACGAGTTCTCCTGCGAGCACCCATGCCGACCATCCAGTGCAGCGCGTTCCCGATGCGCAGACGCTTGCGCGGATGCGCTCGCCGGGCTGGTCTCAGCTTACCTACGACGGGTGCTTTCAGCCTTCGAGCCGACCCGGGACGTCGAAGGACGCGGCAGGAATATGGCCGGACCCATGCCAGTGAAGAACCTGCTACGGCGGGCCCGAACGGGTCAGTCAGATGCGCCCCGCTTGATCGCAGACAGCGACGGTACGTACGGGGTGGGCACGGACATCATCGGCAATGACCTCGGCCGGTTCGCCACGCCACGCGAGGCCGTGGCACTGGCGTTCCGCCACCCGCCGTCCGCGGCCGTCGCACGAACGTGTGGCGGCGCTGCTTGTAGCGGCAACGGCGGGCGTGTGCTTGGTGGCGGGGACGCCAGTAGGAGGGCGTCAGTGCGTCGTCGCGTCCTGGGCCTGCTGCCACTCGGGCGAGCTTGCTGCCAGGTTGCTAGGGCCTCCGGGCCCGCGGGGTCACTATGCCTGTGCCGGGAACGGACGGTTCACGGTGTCGCGGCCACCACGCAGGGAGCACGCCATGTATGCAGGGCGAAGGACGGTACTCACGGCAGGTGCGGCGGGCGCCGCCGGGCTGGTGACCGCTTGCGGCTCGTCCGGGGACGGGAGCGGGAGGGCGGCATCCACTCCGGAGACCACCCGGGGCGCGACGCCGAGCACCAGGGCAGGCGCGGCGAGTACCGAGGGTTCCGTACCGGGAGGAGAGGCTCTCGCCAAGACCTCGGACATTCCGGTCGGAGGCGGCAAGGTCTTCGAGGAGCAGGAGGTCGTGGTGACCCAGCCCAAGGAGGGCGAGTTCAAGGGCTTCTCCGCCATCTGCACCCATAAGGGGTGCACCGTCGTCGCAGTCAGCGATGGCACCATCAACTGCCCCTGCCACGGCAGTCGGTACCGCATCACGGATGCTGCGGTCGTGGCCGGTCCCGCGCCGCAGCCGCTGGCTGCCGAACGGATCACCATCACCGGTGACACCATTCGGCTTGGGTGACGCCCTTGGAGTCGGCGAGCTCACCGATTTCTGTGTCACGTGCTGCCTCGTCGTCGCTGCCCGGTGCCACGGTGTGTGAGGGCTTGGCACTCGAGCAGGAATACCCAACGTCCGGCTGGAGTACTAATAAGAGGTCGTTAAGTCCGTTTCTAGTAGTGGCCTCGTCCGGGTTGGGTGAGGAAGCCTTGGCGGGCGAGGCGGCTGTGGGTGGCGTTCATGTCTGGGTCGTCGGTGGGCAGCCGTGCCGTGCACGATCTGCTGGTAGGCGGTGCCTTGGTCGTGAGGACCGAACCGAGATCGGATATTCGGTGTTCTGCCCGCCCCATGGGGACACAAGATGGTGCGCATGACTTTGGCCATCCCCATACTGCACACCGCTCGCCTGCGGCTGCGCCCCTTCACCGACGCCGACGCGGACCGCCTCTTCGCGCTGCACAGCAGCACCTACGTGATGCGCTACTGGGACTCCCCGCCATGGAACGAACGGGCCCGCGCCGAGCGCTTCATCGCGATGTGCCGGAAGATGGCGGACGAAGGCACCGGGGCGCGGGTGGCCATCGACCGTGCTTCTGACGGGGCCTTCGTCGGCTGGTGCGGTCTGACCGGATGGAACCCGGACTACCGCAGCGCGTCGTTGGGCTACGTCCTCGGCGAAGCGATGTGGGGCCACGGCTTCGCGACGGAGGCCGCGCACGCCTTGCTGCAGTGGGCATTCGACACACTGGACCTGAATCGAGTTCAGGCCGAGACCGATACGCGCAACGTGGCATCTGCCCGGGTCCTGGAGAAGATCGGATTCGTGCGTGAAGGGACGTTGCGGGAAGACTGCGTCGTGAACGGCGAGGTATCCGACTCGTGGGTGTTCGGGTTGATCGGGCGAGAGTGGCGGCCGTCGGCCGTGTCGATACCAGCCCGCGAAGAGCGGCGTTGAGTCCGTCTCTGGTAGAGACCGCGTCCAGGTTGAGTGAGGAAGCCTTGACGGGTGAGGAGTCCAAGGCGGCTGCGGGTGACGTTCATGGCCGGGACGTCGGTGGGCATGCCAAGGAGTTCGTACAGTTCGCGGACCCGGAACGCCTGATCGGGGTGGGTGTTGAAGGCATTCAGGATGGCCTGGTAGGCGGTGGCCGACTCGGGCGGTTCGGATTCGTGCCCGGTCGGGGCGAGTTCCGCGATGACCTTCCGAGTCGTGGCGAGTTCCGCTAGGTGCGCCTCGGCCTCGGCCAGGGCGGCGGTCAAGTGCGCGATCTGGTCGCGCAGTTCACCGGCCCGAGTGGTGGCCTTGTTCTGCCGGGCCTGGAGGTCCACCAGGAGTTCAGTGACGTTCACGCGGCCGCCTGAAGGCTGTCGCGCCAGGCCGGCGCGGGCGTGGTGAGGCGGCGGATCATGTTCGCGGTGGAGGCCCAGTAGACGCGTGAGTCGGAGTTGTCGGGCCGGTGGTCGTACTCTCGGGCCAGGCGCCGGTGCAGCATCAACGAGCCGTTGACCTGCTCGACCACCCACCGCTTCGGCTGCGGAACGAAGCCCTTGCCCTGGTCGCCGGGGTTGCGGCGGACGACGTCGACGGCGATGTCCAGCAGTGCGCCGTGGATGACGACTTCGTCCTTGAACCCCTGGTCCACCAGGGCCCTCTCCAAGCGGTTGCCGCACCGCTCGGCGGCCTGGTCGAGCAGAGACATGCCGGCTGCGTTGTCATGGCCGGATGCGGCCAGGACGACGACACCGATGATCAACCCCAGAACGTCGACTGCGAGTCCGCGCTAGCGGCCAGGCGTCTTCCTGTTCGCGTCCAGTCCCGTCGTGGTCTTCGGAACCCCGCGGCCGCGCGCACGGACTGGGTGTCGATGACCACGAGGGGCGGGTCCTCCAATCGGCGGGCTCTCCCTGCCTGCTGCGCGAGCGGGGTAAGGGCGAGCACGAGAAGCGGGTTGCCCCCGGACCGACGGTGCACTGTGCCGGCCTCCGGTGCGTCCGGAGCTGGGGAACCCTCCCTCGCGAGCAGGTGCAGGAACTCGGTACGGCTCAGGCGCTGGAGCACGAGTCGGTGTGCGGCGGCAGCGCCCTCGTAGACGTCTATGACGCGCATCTCCCTGCTCAGCGCGACTACCTTCGTTACACCACTACTGTATTGTTCGCAACAGTATCATTCAATACGATCTCGTGTTTAACTATTGGCCTGTGCGAATCCTCGGCCCTTGGCTCCCCGCCTCGGGCATTGCTTCTCTGGGGATTGCCCGTATCAACGCGCTCGAGAAGGGCGACGTGTTCGCGGACTCCTGTGCAGAGACGCCCACCGGCTGAGGCGTGAGGCCTGGCCGGCGGTGTCACAGATCGGGCGTCCGCCCGGTCTGCGAAAGCGACCCGATTCGGCGCCGTGGTGAGAAGGGTGGATCATGAGGATTACTTGTTGCCGGAGAACAGCCTCATCGGCACGCCTTGGCTTCAGCGGGGGCGACTCGGCGAGTGGTCGTGGCCATCAGAGGCGTCGAACCACAACGGGCGACAAGGGGGCGCGTCCGCTGCCATCGAGCCACCCGCCCGGGGACCTGACGTCAGCGGGCTTGTGCGCCCTTCCCCGTCCCGTGGCCGCAGTGGTGGGCGCCGGTGGCGTGCTCGGAGCGGCGCATGTCGGTGTCGGGTACGCGCTGGAGGAGCGCGGATTCGTCCCGGACCTGATCGTCGGAACCTCGGTGGGCGCCCTCAACGGGGCAATCGCGGCCGCCCACCCCGACAGGGCAGCGCCGTGGCTGGACCACGTGTGGACTCGGTTGCGTCGCCGTGAGGTGTATCCGCTCGGCTCCCTGTCCTCACGGGCCAGCATCTTCACCGATCGCGGTCTGCGTCGGCTGATTGCTCGGGCTGGGCTGCCGTCGCGGATCGAGCAACTGGCGGTCCCGTTCGCCGCGGTGGCCATGGACCTGGTCACGGGTGCCCCGGTGCTGCTCGACCACGGAGACCTCGAGTCCGCGCTGCTGGCCAGCGCAGCCATTCCCGGGATGCTGCCCCCGGTGGATCGTGAGGGCCGGACGCTCGTCGACGGCGGGGTGATCGCCTATGTCCCGGTACTGGCGGCCCTGCAGGCCGGAGCGGCCAGCGTGGTGGTGCTGTCGACGGGGCCGGAGAGCTCGCCGTTGAGCTCAACCCTCCCGCGCCTACGTGCCAGTGCGATCGCCGCCAGGGCGGGACTGCTGCTGATGCACCATCAGATCGAGCGTGACCTGCACGAGGTGTCCAAGCACATCCCGACCGTCGTGCTGCCGACCGGTGTCGAGACCTGGCCCGCCCCGTGGGACTTCGGACATTCCCAGCGGCTGATCAGCACCGCGTCCCTCACGGCGGGGCGCTTTCTCGACGGGCTGCGCATCAGTGGGCCTGGCCTGTATCGGGCCGACGTTCCTCCGGCGCCATCGGCCAGTCCGGGCGAGGCATCCACTTCCTCCGTATTGGGGGTCGCTCTGTGAGTACCTTCGCGTTCCTCAACATCGCCATGCACGGGCACGTCAACCCGACGCTGCCCGTCGTGGCCGAGCTTGTTCGGCACGGCCACTCCGTCACGTACCACACCTCGCCCGCGTTCCGTGAGGAGATCGAGGCCACCGGCGCGACTGTGTGCCTCTACCCCGGGGGCGACCAGCCGCTTCCCGATCCGCCGATGCCCGTCACTCTGATGGAGGGGCTTGCGGGCACCGCCGTCCGCTTGCTGCCCGCCGTGCTCAGCGATCTGCGCCGCGTCCGGCCCGACGCGATCGTCCACGACAATGCCTGTTTGTGGGGCGCCGTCGCCGCCCGCGAACTCGACGTGCCGGCGGCGTCGTCGTTCACCACGTTTGCGTTCAATCGGCGTGTGCCCAGCCCCACCCGCGGCTCGTGGGACCTGCTGGCCGCGGCGGCGGCTCGGCCCAGCAGCCTCCAGGGCTACCTGCGGTCACGCTGGGCGCTGCGCCGCCGCTTCGACACGCATGGGTTGCCACTGCTCGACTTGGGGAACGTCCGTCAGCCGCTCAATCTGGTCTACACCTCGCGGGCGTTCCAGCCTGCCGCCGAGGACTTCGACCAGTCCTACCGGTTCGTCGGCCCAAGCATCGGCGCCCGCCCGGTCGACCCGTCGTTCCCGGCCGATCGGCTGAAGGACCCGGTGCTGTACGCCTCGCTGGGCACCGTGTTCAACGCCGCTCCGCGGCTGCTGCGCAGTTTCGCCACCGCGCTCGCCCCGCTGGGCGGCACCGTGATCGTCTCCACCGGGCAGACCGATCCCGCCGCGTTGGGTCCGTTGCCGGCGAACGTGATCGCCCGCCGCTTCGTGCCGCAACCGGAGGTGCTGGCCCGCGCGGCGCTGTTCGTCACCCATGGCGGGATGAACAGCGTCAACGAGGCCATGTACGCCGGGGTTCCGATGCTGGTGGTCCCGCAGGGCGCTGACCAGCCGATGGTGGCCCGTCGTATCGTCGAACTCGGCGCCGGCCTGTCGATCCGTACCCAGGACGTCACCAGGGGCTCCGTGCGGGTCCTCGCCCGGCGTCTCCTCGACGACCAAAGGTTCCGGGCAGCCGCGACCACCCTGCAGGTCGCCCAGCACGAGGCGGGTGGATTTGAGCGTGCCGCCGACGAACTCGAGCGGTACCTGCATGCGGCCGGCTCGGCCAGCCAGCCGGCTCCGGTCGCTCCGTCACAGCGAGGCTGAGTGATGTCACCTGTTGTTGTCGTCCTGCTGCTGTTCGCCGGGCTGTCGGAGGCCGTCGGCCGCATCCTTCCTCTGGTGGCGCGCCGGCCCGGCATGTCGCGGACCTTCGTGGCCGGGTTGCTGCTGCCCGGCGGCCTCGTCGAGGGTGCTGTGTTCGCGCTGTGGCCGCTGACCGCGTGGACCCTAGCCGAGCTGGTGCTGTCCACTCCGTCAGAGACGGGCTTGGTGTGGACACCAAGCCTGGTCGCCCCGCTGGTGCTTTCTGCCGTCCTTGCATTCCCCTTGCTCGGGCCGCTGCTCCACCTGCTGCTCCTTGTGGGGGTCGGGGCCGGTCTGGCCGGCCCGCTCGCCACGGCGACCGGACTGGGCTGGTGGGGCGCCGCCGGTTGCGTGGCCGTCGCCGGGGCCGGGCTCGGCGCCGCCGTAGAGGCGGTGCGGCGGATGGTCGTGAGGATCAGTGCAGCTGGGGCACCGGAGGCGATGGCATGAACGCCTTCCTGCTCTGGGTCTGCGCACTTGGGCCCGCTCTGCTCGCCGAAGCTCTGCTGGCCCGCTACGAGGTGCTGGCCTACAGCGCCGGCTGGCGGGCCCCTACCACCGAGCTCCCGGAGGGCCTGCCCTATGCCCGGGGTGCGGCCCCTGACAGCCCCCCGGATGCCTACCTGGTCTACTTGGACGGGATCGGGAAACGCCGCGTCCGCGACACCCGGGACGGCGGCCAGCTGGTCAAGGCGCTGATCGCCGGAGCGCCGGAGCTGCGGGTGCTGGGTCAGGTGCAGCCCTACTCGCCGCTGGCAGACCCGCTCGCCGACAGGCCGGTGTGGGCGTGGCTGCGCCGCCGCATCGGGCTGCTGCTGTTCCTGCACAACGTCATGCAGATCTTCGTCGCCGCCGACCACCGGTACCGCCCGCTTTACAACCGGGCCGTCGGCTGCCAGATCGCCACTCAGCTCCGGCTCGCCGGCTACCGGCCCGACAGCGGTATCCCTGTGGTGCTGCTCAGCTACAGCGGCGGCGCCCAGGTCGCCACCGGCGCTGTTGACGAACTGCACACCCAGCTACGCTCCCCGCTCCTGCTGATCACGCTCGGTGGCTTCTACAACGGCGCCAACGACCTCACCCATGCCGAGCACGTGCATCAGCTCACCAGCGCGAGCGACTGGATTGAGCGGGTCGGCACCTGGATCTTCCCTCAGCGTTGGCGGCTGTTCCGCCGCAGCGGGTGGAACCGCGCCCGCCGCGCGGGGAAGATCACCGTGCATCGGCTCGACCCGGCCACCCACCTCGGGCCGCGTAGCTACATCAGCCCGCAGGCCCAGCTGCCCGATGGACGCAGCCACCTGGACCGCACCACCGACACCGTGATCGCGCTCATCCGCGCCCACCACAGCGCAACCGTGGCGACGGGGGATCGGTTGCCATGAGGGCCTCGCCCGGAGCGCGCAGCGCAGGGTCAGACACGCTTCGCGCGAAGTCGACCTTGTCGGGTGCCTCCGCCGCGCCTCGTCTGCTGAATTACTCACGGAGGGGGCAATGAGCGAAGGAGACCCTGGCCCCTGCCCGAACCACACCGCCGCCCGCCCCGTTGCCGCGGCCCGCGGGAGACGGCCCTCACAGGGCAGCGGCCGCCGCCCGGGACAGAGCAGCACCAGGACCCAGATCCTCACGGCCGCGCTCGAACTCTTCGCCACCAAGGGCTGTTCGGGCACCACGATGCGCGGGATCGCCCAGCAGGCGCAGGTGCACCCGGCGCTGATCCACCACTTCTTCAACAACAAGGACGGCCTCTTCCAGGACGCCGTTTCCTCCCGGATCGACATGTCCACCCTCTTCGACTCCCTCACGGACGAGGAGGCGGAAGCCGGGCTGAAGAACCGCGGAGAGTGGATCGCCCGGACGTTCCTCTCCTTCTGGGAGGACGAGTCGACCCGCCCCGCATTGGTCGCCGTCTACCGGACCAGCCTGTCGGACGAGGCGACCACCAAGGCGTTCCGCGACCAGATCGAGGCAGCCTTCGCGTCGTGCCTGGGCCGGATCGCCCCTGAGGAGACCGAGCGGACACCGGCGTTCACGTCCCTGGTGTCCGCGCAACTGGCCGGCCTCGTCATGCAGCGCTACGTCCTCGCGGTGGAGCCGCTGGCCTCACTCGACTTCGCGGATCTGATGGAGTGGCTCGTCCCCGCCATCGAGGTCCACTTCGACCGGCTGCCCCAGGAGTAGGCGGCTGAGGCGCCCTCGGGAGGGGCCACCGCCGCGGCCCGGTTCGGGCCCCCGCCTGCGCCGCTCCTCAGGCGGGTAGCGGCCGGTCTGCAGCGCGGCCCGGGCGGGGCGCACACAGGCTGGGGCGTGAGGGCCTGCTCGACATACGTGCCGGTATGGGTGATGACTGCGATCGCGGTGTTCGGCTCCGGAGCAAAGCAGATCGAGCAGGCGGCCGGAAGATCGAATTCTCCCCGTCCTCCAGCGCTGAGCCGTGCGCTACCGGAATTAGTCGCAGTGCACCGGGCTTCAGCCCGGTGATGAGGCGATTCTGAGAAGTGCTCTGACCTGCGGGCTCGAGCGGACGGTTCTGCTGCTCGATGTACTGGCGGACGGTCGACAGCGGTGCCCCGCCCGCAGATCCGGCGAAGTACGAGCCGGGCCACAGGCGCTCGGCCTGCCAGTAGTGCCGGACCAGTTCGGGGTATTCCTGTCGGAGGCTGCGGGAGCTGACGTCCTTGAGGCTGTTGACCAGTTTGGACAGGGCGGTCTTGGGCGGGTAGTTCACGAGGAGGTGGACGTGGTTGTTCTCGCCGTTGAACTCGGTCAGCTCGCATTCGTAGTCGGTGCACACGGCGCGCGTGATCTCTTCCATGCGTTTGAGGTGGGTGTCGGTGAGGACCGTGTGCCGGTGCTTCGTCATGAAAACGAAGTGTGCGTGAGGGACGAAAACGACAGTGTCGGCCGGTACGGATGTTCTGGTACTCGGTCATAACCCAGCTGGGTAGGGTGATGGGCGTGCAGTTGAGGTATAGCTTCCGTCTGTACCCGAATGGTCCTCAGCGCTCGGCGCTGGCAAGGGCCTTCGGGTGTGCGCGGGTGGTCTACAACGATGCGCTTCGCGCCCGGGAGACTGCCCGTGCGGAGGGTGCGCCGTTCCCGAAGTCCGGGGACCTGTCCAGGCTGCTGATCACCGAGGCGAAGAGGACCACTGAACGGGCCTGGCTCGGTGAGGTGTCGGCTGTGGTGCTGCAGCAGTCCCTGCGGGATCTGGATACCGCGTACCGGAACTTCTTCGACGGCCTGGAGGGCAAGCGACCGCGCATGGGCGCTCCCCGTTTCAAGAGCGGTAAGGACAGCCGGCAGGCCGTCAGGTTTACCGCGAACGCCCGGTGGAAGATCACGGCCGGCGGTGACCTGTCCCTCCCGAAGATCGGCGACGTACGGGTCAAGTGGTCCCGCACACTGCCGTCCGCCCCATCCACGGTGACCGTGGTCAAGGACGCGGCCGGGCGGTACTTCGCGAGCTTCGTGGTGCAGAGGGGCCCGGAAGAGATGCTGCCCGAGGTCGCCGGTCAGGTCGGTATCGACCTGGGGCTGTCGCACTTCGCGGTCCTCTCCGACGGCACAAAGATCGAATCCCCGCGCTTCTTGCGCCGGGCGGAGAAGAAGCTGAAGCGGGAACAGCGTCGTCTGTCCCGCAAGGCACAGGGCAGCAGCAACAGGATGAAGGCCCGGCTCAAGGTCGCTCGCGCTCACACACGGGTGGCTGACGCGCGGCGCGAGTTCCACCACCAGCTCTCCACTCGGATCATCCGTGATAGCCAAGCGGTTGCCGTGGAGGACCTGGCGGTCAGGGGACTTGCCCGTACGCGCCTGGCGAAGTCCGTCCACGACGCTGGATGGTCGGCGTTCGTGGCGATGCTGGAGTACAAGGCTGCCCGGTACGGGCGCACCTTCGTGCGCATCGGCCGGTTCGAGCCGACCTCTCAGGTCTGCTGTGTGTGCGGCGTCAAGGACGGCCCCAAGCCCCTGCACGTCCGGGTGTGGGAGTGCGGGGCATGCGGGGCCGTCCTGGACCGGGACATCAACGCGGCGGTCAACGTCGCCAAGGCCGCCGGACTGGCGGTGTCAGCCTGTCGAGCGCAGGTAAGACCGGGACTCGTCCCGGCGCAGCGCGAAGAAGCAGGAACCCACCGAGACGGTCACACGACCGTGGTAGGGATCCCCGGGGTTTAGCCCGGGGAGCGGAAGTCAATCATGTCCCGTCGTGCCGATTCCCGTTACCCGGTCCGAGCGCCTGGGCGTTGAGGGCGCCGAGCATGCGACGGAGGTGGCTGCGCACCTGTTCCTGTTCCTGGGGCAGGAACGGTTCCAGGGTCTCCTGCTCGCACGGTTCGAGCGCGGTCTCGCCCTGTTGTGCCAGGGCCTTACCCGCGGCCGTGACGCACATTTCGATGATCTTTCCATGCGTGGGGTGGGGGCGCCGCTCGACCAGTCCACGCTCGACCAGCTCCCGCAGCGCCGTGCCCATGGACTGTGCGGTGACGCCGCAGCGCCGGGCGAGTTCGGCACTGGACAGAGGCCCGTCCAGGCTCAATCGGACGAGCGTGCTGAATTGCGCCTGGGTCAGTCCGAGTGGGCGCAATGCCCGTTCGAAGCGCTGGGTGTATGCCTGCGAGATCTGCCAAATCAGGTAGCCGATGCGCTCACTGGGATCCTTCACCGCCACCGATGCCCCTCCATGCGTAAGGTAGCTTATATAAGCCACCTTACACGATCAAGCCGAGGGACCATGCTCAGCACTCCGTCCACAAGTCAAAGTCCTATCCCTGATAGCGACCCGGGGCCGGGGCGACACCGCCACCACCCAGGTCCGCAGAGTGACGCCCCACCCGGGCGGCCGGGGCTGACCGGTCCGCAGGCGGTGCTCAAGCCCGTGATCTCTGTGCTGACCATCGGCCTGGTCTTCGTCAGCGTTTTCCTCGCCGCCTTCCATACGCCCCAGGCGCACCGGCTGCCGGTCGCCGTCGCCGCGTCAGACAAGACCGCGGCACAATTCGACGTCCGGCTGCAGCGTGTCTCGCCGGACGGCTTCCAGGTCGACCGGTACCCGGACAACGCCTCAGCCCGTTGGGCGGTTGAGCACCGCGAGGCGTATGCCGCGTTGTTGGCCGACGGCGGCGAGCCCAAGATCGTGTATGCGGGTGCGAACGGCCCCGCAGTGTCCGCGCTGGTGGCGCCGCTCGCCAGTCTGTGCGCCCCGGGCTGTCGGCCGGCGGGGGAGAAGTGGCCCGTGACCGACATCCTTCCGCTGTCGAGTGGAGACAACCGGGGTCTATCGGTCTTCTATGCGTCATTCGGGTTGGTGCTGGCAGGGTTTCTCTTCGGTCAGTTGACCTACCAAGTGGCACCGCGCCTCTCCTTCGGGCAGCGCGTGAGCAGTCTGGCGCTGTTCGCGGTTGTTGGCGGGCTGGCGACAGCACTCATTGCGAGTACGGCCTTCGGAGCCATACCCGGTCCCTTTCTGGGCATCGCTGGGCTTGTGGCGCTGATGGCGGGGGCTGTGGCGGCGGCCACCATACTTTTGATCCGGATCTTCGGCGCGATCGGAGTTCTGCTTGCGTCGATCTTCATGATCGTGATGGGCAACGCCAGCAGCGGTGGGGTGCTGCCGCCCGAATTTCTGCCTGGTTGGCTGAAGCCACTCACCTCGGTGATGCCTCCGGGCGTAGGCGTCCGCGCACTGGACGGGATCGCCTACTTCCACCACGACGGGCTGGTCAGCGGTGTTGTGGTGCTGTCGGCATGGATCGCTCTTTGTGTCGCGGCGCTGTTCTTCCTCGACCGGATCGCCGCATCTGCCGCGATCCTGCACGCCGCGAGGCCGTGAGGGCGCCGATAGATACCGAAGTCGGCCCGGTGCCCCGCAAGCCGGCCAGGTGCGGCGCGTGCGGCCGCCACTGCCACTTCCTGCGGCCGGTGCGGTAGATGCCAAAGCCGTCCGATGGCCGGCTCGCCGATCCGGAGAAGGAGTTGGCGCTGGGTCCGGCCATGCATGGCCGGGAGGACTGGTGGTGGCCCCTGGCCCGGATCAGGGTGCTGATCGCCTGGAGGTTCCGAATCGACTGCCCGCCGGCGGCGGTGTGGCGGCTGCTGCACATGCATGGCCGGTCCCGGCAGTGTCCCGCCCCCGGTCTGTGGGGCGCGACGAGTGCGCGGTGAGCCTGCGGAAGAAGGACGTGTGGCCACCGGCCGCCAAACCCGCGCTGCCGGACACCGCACCTGGATGCAGGCAGGTGATTGAGCGTCAAACGCCGTTGTCAGTGCCTCCCAATAAAGTGAAGACATCACTCGGGGAGCCTCGGAGGGGGAGCACAAACGTGTCCGCAAACAAGATCCAGCACAAGGTGAATCACGTCGCGCTGGTAGTGGACTGTTCAGGTTCGATGCGACCGCACCAGAGTCAACTCATTCGAGTTGTGGACGAGTTCGTGGCGGGGTTGAAGGCCGAGTCGGACAGCCTCGGCCACGAGACACGGATCAGCCTCTACTCGTTCGACCACAAGGTGGAGAATCTGGTCTGGGACATGGACGTGAAGCATCTGCCGTCCATGCGGGGGCTGTACCAGGTCAACAATGGCGCTACGGCCCTCATCGAGGCTTCTCTGAAGTCCCTGGACGACCTGGGCCATATTTGGGAGGAATACGGCGAGCACAGCTTCCTCCAGATCGTCGTGACGGACGGTGAGGAGAACGCCTCCGGCGGCGACAGGCGGCACGACGGCGACATGGCCGTCCTCGGCCCCTGGCTCGACAAGATCGCGGCGAAGATGAGCGGGCTTGCGGACCACTGGACTTCCGCGATCCTCGTTCCGAACTCCCTGGCCAAGCGCACCGCCCAGAACTACGGTTTCCCGGCCGGGAACATCGCCATCTGGGATGCGGATTCCCAGAAGGGCGTCGAGGAGGCGATCGGCACCGTGCGCGCTGCCGCCACCAGCTTCCTGCGCGGGCGCGAGCAGGGGGTGCGCGGCACGAAGAACCTGTTCGCCGTCGGCCAGGACATATCGGTTGCCGAGGTGCGGGCGAACCTCGAACCGATTCCGGCCGACAAGTACCGGCTCCTGAAAGTCGACAAGGAAGTCGAGATTCGTCCCTTCGTCAACTCACATCCGGGCGTGACGTACGAACGTGGTTCGTGTTACTACCAGTTGGGCGCCCGGGCTCAGGTTCAGCAGAACAAGGAAGTCGTTGTTGTCGAGAAGGACACCGACCGCGCCTATACGGGCGACGCGGCACGCAGCCTTTTGTTCGGTACGGATGTCCAGGGGACCGTCTCCGTGAAGGCGGGGAACAATCCCAAGTTGGAGGTGTATGTGCAGAGCCGTTCGGTGAATAGGAAGCTCAAGCCGGATACACGTCTGCTCATCATGCTCTGAAATCAATGAGCGAAGAGCGGGGTTGGTCCGGGAGAGGCCTGCTCCCGTTGCTCGACACCGCCGTGAGCAGCAGGTGTCGCCCCGTGCGGTCACTGGTGGCACGCGGCGGCGCGGAGGCCGGGGTGTGTTCACAGACACTGACAGCGACGCCTGTCCCGCATCTTGACGAAGTGGGTGCCCCTGGCGCCCGCACCAGCCCAAAGGGGCAGGTATTTGTGCACGTTCGGCGGCTCTGTCGTAGATCTCGTGACGTCTACCTGGGAGAGTCCGCCAGTGCGCACAGCTCATCGATGAACCGGCTCGGCGGCGAGGGCTGGAACCGGGCGTCCGTCCACTGATGCCACAGGCCTGCGGGGGCGAGGAAGGGGGCGGCGTGTTCGGTTCCAGCCTGACTGTCGATGTGGAGGAGCGCGCTGATGGCCCAGTGCTGGTCGTACTGACAGTCAGGCTGTTGGAGATAGCGTTCCAGGTATGCCGTCAGGTACAGGGCATCTTCCTCCGCGCAGAAGCGTGCGAGAGCGAAGCAGTAGCCCTGACCCGAGAAGCACAGCTGGCTGGCGAGAAGCAGGTCACCCAGCACGTCTCGGAAGTGCTGACGGCGGTCCACACCGATCAGCCAGGCAGCGGTGAGGCGGGAGCGCCATTCGCTCTCCAGGAGGATTTCGAGTTCCTCATCGGTGATCGCCTGGGCGGCCGAGCGCAGTGATTGGAGAAAGACTGTGCGCTCACGCTCGTCGTCACGGGTGAAGTTGGCGTGAAGGAGGTGGAGGTAGCGCCCGATGTCGTTGGTTGTGGGCTTGACGTAGCGATCGATGACGTCGAGCAGTTCGGGGTCCGAGGAACGAGGAACGCGCATGACGGCATCTTCCCGTTCGCCGTTGGTCTGCGGCCAGCTGATTCCGGGGCCGGCTCGGGGCGGGAGCCGTGAGCTCACGTGCGGGACACCTCAGGCTCGGAGGAGTAATGCGGGTGCGGAGGAGGCCGAGTTTGGCCCGACCGTAGCCGACGCGTTTGAAGAGCTTGACCCTGGTCACCTGGTGCTCGACCTGGCCGGAGCCCCAGAGGGAGGAGCCCGTCGGTGAACCGTCGTAGGGCGGGCAGATCGTGCTGTCTGACCTGCTCCATCCATCCTTCGAGGTCTTCGCCGCGGTGCTCTTGCATGAGCGCGCCGAAGCTTCGGACGTGCTCGACGGCGGCGTCGAGTTCGGGGCAGGCCGCCCAAACCTCCTTCAGGCCCACGGCCTCGTCGGGGCGAAGGCGCTCGGGGCGGCTCATGATCCAGCGCAGGGTTCTCCTGGGGTGATCGTGTCCGGGGAATCGACACGCTGCCATCGTGGGCGGACCTGCATCTCCTGTGACCTGACCTGACCTGACCTGACCTGACCTGACCTGACCCGGCGCAAGTGCTCTGACGAGGTCAAAGGCGGCCCGTAGGCCGACCGCGGAGGCGGATATGACCCCGTCGATGGACAGAGTCGTGCTCTTGCGCGGCGAGCGAGCCGCTCGGCGTCGGCAGCATCGACGGCGCTCAGCCCATGAGCGGTGTGTTCACGAGCGTTTCCTCCCGGAGCGGGAGGGTTCAGATGGCGGTGCGGCCGCCGTCGACGGCGACGGTCGCGCCGGTGACGTAGCCGGCTTTCGGCGAGGCGAGAAATGCCACGACCTCGGCGATCTCGGCGGGGTCGGCCGCGCGCTTCATCGCGGTGGTTTCGGCGATCGTGTCGAACAGCTCGCGGGGCGCGCCTGGGGTGTAGACCGGGCCGGGGGCGACGGTGTTGAAGCGGACGCCGCGGCCGCTGTACTCGGCCGTCCAGCTCTGCGTCAGGGAGGCCAGCGCGGCCTTGGTCGCGCCGTACGCGGCTGCCCTGGCCAGGCCGAGGCTGCCGGCCATGCTGCCCATGTTGATCACGCTGCCCGATCCCTTCGCCGCCATCGCCGGGGCGAACGCCGCCACGAGGAAGAAGGCCGCGCGGACGTTGCCGGCGAACATCGCGTCGTAGTCGGAGACCTTCATCTCCTCGGTCGGGGCCCAGACGGCATGCCCTGCGTTGTTGACCAGGACGTCGATCTCGCCGACTTCGGCGGCGAGCCGGTCGATGCCGGCCGGATCCTCGAGGTCCGCCTGGACGAACCGGGCCTCGCCGCCGGCGGCGGTGATCTCGTCGACGGTCTCGGCGCCGCGCTGGGCGTTGCGGCCGGTCACGACGACGGACATTCCGTCGGCGGCCAGCCGCTCGGCGACCGCCCGGCCGATGCCGGAGGTGGCCCCGGTGACGAGGGCGGTGAGGGGGCGCAGGTCGAGGTCTTCGTGCTTCACAGACATGAGGTGCTCCTTGCGGAATTGTTGTCCGGACCGATCTGTCCGGGAACGGGCGGCGACGCCCGGACACCAGTCGGCGTCGATCTCGCGGCGCCGAGGCAGCGCGGTCTCGTCGGCCCCGACCCGCCCGAGCCGTACCTGCTCGGACAATGCGGCCGCTCGCGGGGTTCGTAGTTCATCACCGCCGATGGTCAGCGACCTGGTGAAACGCCGGTACCGCAGCACCTCCGCTGCCCGCAGGCCGGCCGGCGAGGCATCACTGTCACGATACGGTCGTCCCGCCGCAGGGAAGCGGCGTCCGTCTCGTCCGACACGGGGCTCCACCCCTTGGTCGGTACGTCGGCTCAGTCGACGACGAGGCGGATGCGGCAGTCAGAGAGAACCGTTCGCTTCGCGTGGGAGTATCTGGCGCCATGAGGGCGTCCCCTTCGGTACGGAGTGTGCGTGCGGTGGTGTTCGCCGTGCTGGGCGTGTTGCTGGCTGCCGGGGGCCATGCGCTGGCGACGGGGGCGGCACCACCGGTATGGGTGCAGGCCGTCGGGTTCGTGCCCGTCTTCGCGGGCGGCTGCCTGCTGGGTGGCCGGGAGCGGTCGCTGGCGGGCATCGGTGGTGGGACGCTTGCCGCCCAGGGCGGGCTGCACGTCGCATTCGACGCCGGACGGCCTCATGCTGTGCTGGGCATGCAGGGCCTGCGCATGGCCCATCAGCATGCGTTGACGCCTCACGCAACCGCGGTCCATGTCGCGACGGCCGTCCTCGTGACCTGGTGGCTGCGACGCGGCGAGGCCGCGCTGTGGTCCCTGCTGCGCCGGGCGGTCGCGTGGGTACCGGGGCTGGTGGTCCGGTGGCACGTACGGAGAGGGCTGTGTGTCGCACCGGTCTCAGTGGGCTTCGTGCACGGGATCGCAGGTGAGCTGCGGCCGACCCGGCAGGTGCTGCTGCGGCATGCCGTCCACCGTCGAGGACCGCCCACCAGGAGCCCGTACGCGCCCTGAATCCACTGACCCCAGTACGGAGTTCCAGTCATGTTCTCGACACGCACCGCCCTGCGCCGGGCAGGCACCGTTGCCGCCCTCGCGGCCGCCGGCGTCCTGACCGCCGCGGGCGTCGCCTTCGCGCACGTCACCGTCCACCCCGACAGCTACGCCAAGGGCGCCACGGACGGCGTCCTCACCTTCCGCGTGCCCAATGAGGAGGACACTGCCGACACCACCAAGGTGCAGGTCTTCCTGCCCACCGACCACCCGGTCCTGGGCGTACTCGTCACCCCTCAGGACAGCTGGACCGCGAAGGTGACGACCACCAGGCTCAAGACCCCCGTCAAGACCGACGACGGCACCATTACCGACGCCGTCTCCCAGATCACCTGGTCCGGGGGACGGATCCGATCCGGCGAGTACCAGGACTTCGATGTCGCCTTCGGCCAGTTGCCGGACGACACCGATCAGTTGGGCTTCAAGACGCTGCAGACCTATTCCGACGGCAAGGTCGTCCGTTGGATCGAGGAGACGCAGAAGGGCGCGGAGGAGCCGGAGAGCCCGGCGCCCGTCCTCAAGCTCACCGCCGGCACCGCGGGCGACGAGAGCGCACCCATGACTGCCTCGCCCTCGGAGCCGAAGGCCACAGCCAAGGCGTCGAGCAGTGACTCGACCGCACGCGGCCTCGGCATCGCCGGGCTTGTCGCGGGCGTTCTGGGGCTGGTCGCAGCCGGGGTGGCCATCGCTCGTGGCCGCAGCGCCCGCTCCTCCTAGCCGGGGCGCGCAAGCACGGTTCCGTCGGCGTCGAGTTCCGCCGACGGGACCGTGCTGCCGCTCGTCCACACCGACGCCGAACGCGGGGCGGCTCTGCGGAGCTGTGCGGCCGGCCCTGCCACGCCGGCGGCGCTCGAGTACGCAGCCGCGGCAGCGTGGACGGCCGCCCCCGTGGCCACCTGCGCGGTCCACGGCGTGGTGCTACGGTGCCGTCCGAGCCGGCGGGCAGGGGGAGTGCGCATGGAGTGGGGGACGTTGGTTGCGACGCTGGGCGGCGCCGTGATCGCGATATCGGGAACCGTTCTGGCCGACCGTCTGCGCACGCGACAGGAGGTCGACCGCGGCCTCGGCGCGCGGCGCCGCGAGGCGTACATCGATTTCATCGCTGCCGCGGGCGCCGCGCATACGCAGCTGCGCCGGCTCGCGCAGGCCCCTGATGCCGCCACTGACCTGGAGTCGGCCAGCCGCGCGGCCTTGACCGACGCCAGGCTCTACGAGGTACGGGAGAGGCTGTTCATCGACGCCAGCGCGACGGTTGCCGGCGCGGGCCAGGCGATGTTCGAGCAGCTTCGTGCATTGCGCAGCGCCGTCGCCGCGGGGGCGCCTGTCTCCTCGCCCACCTTCCACGACGCCTACCACCCGTACATCGCGAGCGTGTGGGCGTACCGAGTCGCGGTCCGCGACGAACTGGAGGGGCAGTCCCTGGTACCTGCCGTCTTCGGCTGGCACGCCTGGGACGGCAAGGAGCGATGCCCCTTGTGCAACAGAGACCTGGCGGGCACGGGCTGACCCGTGTTTCCTCCGGGGTGACGCACGGCGGTCAGCTTCTACTAGCCGACCGGTCTAGTAAGTGATGGTCGACCGGTCGTACACTCGCGACATGGGACGGACAAGTGACGCCAAAGAGAAGATCCTCAGTGCCGCGCAGTCGCTGATCGAGTTGCGCGGGTACTCGGCGCTGGGCGTGGCCGAGATCTGCAAGGCGGCCGATGTCCCCAAGGGCAGCTTCTACTATTTCTTCGAGTCCAAGGAGGCCCTTGCCCTGGCCGTCATCGACGAGCACTGGGCCGGCCAGAAGCAGGACTGGACGGGCATCCTGACCAGCGACGCAGAACCACTGGACCGGCTGCGGAAGCTGTTCGAGGTGACGGAGGAGGGCCAGCGCGCCGGCCAGCAGAGCTGCGGCACCGTCTCGGGCTGCCTGTTCGGGAATCTCACCCTGGAGATGAGCAACCAGACCGAGGCCATCCGCACCCGACTGCAGGAGATCTTCGACGCACAGGTCGAGATGGTCGACTCGGTCATCACCGAGGCTCTTGAACGCGACGAGGTCACCGTGACCGACACCCGGGAAGCCGCACGGTCCGTCGTCGCCCAGCTCGAGGGCCAGGTGCTGTTCGCCAAGCTCTACAACAACACCCACCGGCTCAGCCCCCTGTGGGCGAACTGCCTGGCCCTGCTCGGTGCTCGCGCACCGCAGGGGGCACTGGCGGGCAGCTGACACTCCCGCCCGGCGCGGCGGGCGGCACCGGGGGCTGAACGGCGGGCGGCAAGGGGCGTCAAGGGCGATCGGTCCGAGCCGACGTGGTTTCCGCCGGTGCGGACCGCCATCAGGGGACCGTGCTCCGCGCAACGGCCAGGTGGTGCGGGAAGCCGATCCGCAGGACGGCGGCGGCACCGGCGGCGGCGAGGACCACCAGGGCGGCCAGGACCAGGGCTTGGTGGTAGCCGTGGTGAAGCAGTGGGGTGACGACCAGCGGGCCGAGTATCTGGCCCACCGAGTAGCCGGCGGTCAGCAGGGCGACCGACCGGGGGAACTGCAGGTGGGTTCCCGCAGCCAGGGCGATGGTGCTGACGCCGAGGAACGTCGCGCCGAACAGCAGCGAGGAGACCAAGGCGGCCGTCACGCCGCCGATCAGCGCGGGGAGGGCGATGCCGACCGCCTGGATGACGAGGGCGGCGCACAACAGGTCGGGGCGGGACCAGCGCCGGCCCAGCCAGGCCCACAGCGCCGAGGACGGTACGGCAGCCAGACCGACGAGCACCCAGGCGCCGCTGCCTGCCCAGCCCGGGGAGCTCTGCTCGATCGCGGCGACCAGGAACGTGCCGGCGACGATGTAGCCGATGCCCTCCAGGGTGTAGGCGGCGAACAGGGCGGTGAACCAGCGGTGCGTGCGTGGACCCGGTCGATGGGCGGGCCCCGTCGTGGAGCTGACGCCGGACGCGGGCGTGCCCTCGGGACGCAGATTCCACGAAACAGCGGCGAAGACGGCGGCGAGTCCGGCCGACGCCCACCAGGCGGCCCGCCAGTCGGCCACGGAGCGCAGGACGAGAACGAGCAGACCGGACAGAGCGATCCCTGCGCCGACTCCACCGAATGCCCAGCCGGGCAGGTGAGCGGGGTGATCTCGCAGGTGGCTGAGGACTGAGCTGACGGCGACGACGAAGATCAGGGCGCTGCTCAGGCCGGCCAGCAGTCGCAACACGATCCACACGGTGGTTCTGTGGGTGGCGGGCATTCCGACGAGGCTGCCGGTCAGGACGATCAGGGAACCGCGCAGCACTGCGGGTGAGCGGACGAGCGCGGGCAACGCGATGCCCAGCAGCGCTCCGACGAGGTAGCCGACGTAGTTGGCGGTGGCCAGGTTCGCGCCCGCGGCGGAGGACAGCCCTGCCTGGGTGTGCATCAGAGGAAGGATCGGGGTGTAGACGAAGCGGCCGACCCCCATGCCCGCGGCGAGCGCTGCGGCGGCCTGCGCGACGTGGGTCCAAGGCGAGCGGAACGGGCCGCTGGATCGGGCGGAGAAGCGGCGCTGGGTTCGCGAGCTCATGACGAAGTCCTCGTGGGGCCGTGCGCGTATGCGGGCCAGGGCGCGGCTCATCGCTGCGGCCGCGTGACGGCGGCGGTGAATGTCGGAAGGGGGCCCGTGGGTCAGGACGTGGTGTCGGTCCGGCCCGGGTCGTTGGGGTGGGACTCGAGAGGGGTGACGTCGAGCGACATCCACGAGCGCAGTGGCAGCGTGCCGAGCACCTTCGCGTGGAGCTCTTCCTCGTCGGCGGCACGCCAAATGCCGATGCTGCGCAGTTCGCCGACCGGGCGCCACAGCCGGGCCAGGTGGCCGGTGGCGGCCAGTTCCTTGGCGCGGACGGCTTCGGCGGCGCGACGCCGGTCGACCTCTTCCTGGGTGGTGCCCTCGGGGATGGTGGTGGTGATCTCGACCAGGAACTCGCGCATGGTTCTGCTCCGTTCGGTTCGGCGCCCGGTTCGCGCCGGTACGCCACTGGTGTGGACGGTTTCCCTGCGGCCATCGTGTACCTGCCACGAGGGCCGACGCCACGACCGGCATCCTCGGTGCTTGTAGGCGCAGCCTCCCACCGGACGTAGCATGGCGGGCGTGGAGTTGCGTCAACTGCGGTACTTCGTCGCGGTCGCCGAGGAACTGAACTTCGGTCGGGCCGCCGAGCGGCTCCTGATCGCCGGGCCTTCGCTGTCCCAGCAGATCAAAGTGCTCGAACGCGACCTCGGTGTGAGCCTGTTCGACCGTGACCGCCGCTCGGTGACCCTCACTCCGGCCGGGGCGGCCCTGCTCCCGCACACCCGCGCCCTGCTGGAACGTGCTGACGACCTCCAGCGCCGAGCCGGCCGGCTTTCCGGAGCGGAGCGGGTCCGGCTCGGTTACGTCAACTGGCTCCCGGCAGACATCGTCGCCCGCACCCCCGCGGTGGCCCAACTCCACATCGATGCGTGGATCGCGCCCTCCCACACGCAGGCCGCCCGAGTCGCCGACGGCAGCCTGGACCTCGCGGTGTGCTGGGTGCGGACCGAGGACCTGGAACAGCACGGCCTCCAAGCGCGGCTCATCGGCGCCGACCGGCTCTACGCCGTCGCCACCGGCGATGACGCCAGTGACGTACTCGCCCGGGACACCGACGTCCTCCTCGACGACGACACCACCTCCTGGTCGTCCTGGAACCTCTACGCCGAACAATTGGCCCGCGAGACCGGGGCGCGCGCCGTACACATCTCCGACGGCGGCATCACCGGCTCCGCCTTCTTCGATCACGTCCGCCGCAGTGGCCGCCCGGTCATCAACTCGCCCAAGGGTCAGTCCGCCCAGCTGCCGCCCGACCTGGTTCAACGCCCGGTCCGCGGACCAGAGGTGTACTGGCCCTGGTTCCTGGTCTGGCGCGGCAGCGAGGCCCGCCCAGCGGTACGTGCCGTCGTCGACGCGCTCTGCGACGGCGTCGGGGGCCTGGGAATCGACGCCCCGGGCGCCTGGCGGCCCGACAGCCGCGCACACTGGCAGTAGGCAGTTTCGCTCCTCCGGAGAAACGGCGGCAGCTCCATCCCGACGCCAGTCCGCCCGGGCTGGGAGGCTGCGCCTACCAGTAATGAGGAAGCCGGTCCTTGGACTGACGCCGGCGCTCGTTGACTCTTTCTCGACCGGTCGTCTACCTTCTCAATAGGCGACCGGTCGGCTAGTAATCGGTCGGAACACATCCCGTTTCGGAGAAGATCAGCATGAGTACTCAGAGCCAGAAGGTCGCAGTCATCACCGGCGCGTCGCAGGGCATCGGGGCCGGCCTCGTCGAGGCCTACCGCAAGCTCGGCTACGGCGTCGTCGCCACCTCGCGGACTGTCGCCGAGTCGCAGGACGCGGACGTCGTCACCATCCAGGGCGACATCGCCGACCCCGCCACCGCCGAACGCGTCATCGCCGCCGCCGTCGAGCGGTTCGGCCGTGTCGACACCCTGGTCAACAACGCGGGCATCTTCCTCGCCAAGCCTTTCCACGAGTACACCCAGGACGACTACGCCACGGCGACCGGCGTGAACCTGCTCGGGTTCTTCCGCATCACCCAGCTGGCCATCGAGCACATGCTCGCCCAGGGCGGCGGACACATCGTCAACATCACCACCAGCCTGGTCGACCACGCCGACTCCAACGTCCCCTCGGTACTCGCCTCGCTGACCAAGGGCGGCCTGCAGTCCGCCACCAAGTCCCTCGCCATCGAGTACGCCAAGCGTGGCATCCGCACCAACGCCGTCTCCCCGGGCATCATCAAGACCCCCATGCACGCCGAGGAGACCCACGAGATGCTCGCCGCACTGCAGCCGGTCGGCCGGATGGGCGAGATGAGCGACATCGTCGACGCGGTGATCTACCTGGAGAACGCACCGTTCGTCACTGGCGAGATCCTCCACGTCGACGGCGGCCAGAGCGCCGGCCGCTGACCCGAAGGCACGACTGCAGCCTCCCTGGTGTCCCGCTGGGGAGGGCCCGTCGTGCGGTGGTTGCAGTCGGGCGGGGCGCGTCGAGGCCGAGTTCGGACAGCCCATGCCAGGGTCGAAGCCGGCGCCCTCTTGGTGCGGGCCACGAGGGGGACGGCCGTTCGGGCCCCCCGCCCCGCGCCTTCATCGGCCTGGCCATGCACGCGGCGTCGTTGCGGGCAGTCCCATCATGGCTGTTCCCGAGCCCGGCGCCGACATGGAAACCGGCATCGTGACCCGCCCGGACAGGAAGCAGTGTGTCTCCATTCCACCTGACAGGAGAACGTTGATGAACAGCACGACAGACAGCGAAACGATCCTGCGCGGTGTCCTCGACCAGTGGAAAGCCGCCGTCGACGGGCACGAACCGCAGCGGGTCGCCTCCCACTTCACCGAGGACGCGATCTTCCAGGGCCTGCGCCCCTACAGCATCGGACGGCAGGGCGTCGCCGACTACTACGACTCCCAACCCCTCGGGATGACGGCTGCGTATCGGGTTCTCGAAACCAGGCAGCTCGCCGACGGCCTCGTGCTCGGCTACCTGAGCGTCGACTTCTCGTTCACCGACCGGCCCACAGTGGGCGTCCATCTCGGCGTACTGGTGAAGCGCGTTGAGGACCGCTGGTACATCAGTCACTACCAGGTATCCCGCCTCGATTAGTCGCGGCCGGTCAGCGTGTGCGCGTCGCGTCGGTGAAGGCCGCGGAATGGCTCCGTACGAAGTCGCGGAAGCTCAGCGGGGGATGACCGGTGATCAGCGCTACATCGTCGGTGGCTCGGTCGTACCTGTTCGCGGCGTGGAGGCGAGCCATCGTGGAGAGGTGCTCGCGAATGTGCTCGGGCAGGCCCAGAGGGGTGAGCCTGGTGCGCACCCATTCGTCGTGGGGGATGTCGACGTACGTGATGTCTCTGCCCAATGCGTCGGTGAGTTCTTCCGCGATGGCTGTCATGTCGCGGGAGCCCTCTCCGGTCAGGCCGTAGGTTCGGCCCACGTGGGCGTCCGGCGAGGCAAGGACGGTGGCCGCCACCTCGGCCACGTCCTGGATGGCGACCGGGGAGGTACGGCCCGATCCGAAGGGAAGCCGGATGGTGTCGTCCTGCGCGACGTCGGTGGCCATGGCCATCAGGAAGATCGGGTTCTCCATGAACACCGTGGGCCTGATGTGGGTCACCGGGAGGCCGGACCAGTTGAGGGTCTGTTCGGCGAGCCAGTGCTGACGCTGTTGCCTGGATTCGCTGGTGCTGGCCAGCGTCATCTGGGAGACCGTCAGCTGGGACATGTTGACGAAGACCTCGAGATGCCCGTGGTCCAGGGCGGCCGCTGCCGCGGTCACAGTCGCCTCCAGATAGTAGGAGGAGACGCTCAGTCCGAAGTACACCCGGCGACAGCCGTCGAGCGCCCGGACGACGTCGGCCGCGCGCGTCAGATCGCCCACGGCGACGTCCGCCCCCAGGCCGCGGAGCTCGGCGGCGCGCTCGTCGTCCCGGTGCACGAATGCACGAACCGGGAGACCGTCGCCGCGTAGGCGTTCCACCACCCGCCGGCCGACGTCGCCGGCAGCGCCTGTCACGAGGGTCATGGCGGTTTCGGGTGAGGGGATCGAGGGTCGGTGCACCATGGGCGTGATCCTGCCGGTTCGCAGCGCCCGGCTGTGGGAAGCCCTGCCGGTCGAACCGGGATGGAGCAGCGGTGAAACGAGTCACGGCGGATCCTGCGCCGACGGGGGAGACGACATGAGAACCCCGCGCTCACGTTCCTGCGGAGCGGCGCGCCACCTCGTGCCGGTCGCCGCTGCAGTGCGGGGCCGCTCGTAGGGTGACGTGCGTGATCGTTCGTGGCGGTGCAGGGAATGCAGGTGGCCGTCGGCGGCCGGGCTATCCGGCTGCGGCAGTGGTGTTCGCCATCGGGATGGCCGGGACCACGCTGCCCACTCCGCTGTACGGGCTCTACCAGGAACAGATCGGGTTCTCCGAGCTGTTGGTGACCGTGATCTTCGCCGTGTACGCCGTCGCGGTCATCACCGTGCTCCTGGTGGCGGGAAACTACTCGGACGAGGTGGGCCGCCGACCTGTGCTGCTGTGCGCCATGGGTCTGTCGGCCGCGAGCGCGGGATGCTTCCTCCTGCAGAGCGGCCTGCCTCTGCTCTTCGCGGGGCGACTGCTGTCCGGATGTGCGGCCGGCCTGCTGAGCGGCGCGGCAACAGCGGCCGTCATCGAGTTGGCGGGTCCTGGACAGAAGGCGCGTGCCGGTTTCGCCGCCACTGCGGCGAACATGGGTGGTCTGGGCTGCGGGCCACTGCTCTCCGGCCTCCTCGCGCAGTACACGCCCTGGCCGCTGATGCTGCCGTTCTGGGTCCACCTGGGGCTGGTGGCCGTGGCCGCGGTGATCACCTGGTTCTTGCCGGAGACCGTGACGGAGCCGAAGAGATGGCCACCTCTGACGCCACAGGGAGTCACGGTGCCTCCCGAAGTGAAGGGTGTGTTCCCGCCCGCCTCGCTGGCGGCGTTCGCCGGCTTCGCGCTTCTCGGGCTGTTCACGGCGGTCGCGCCGAGCTTTGACGCGCGGACGCTGGGTGTGCGCAACCTGGCTGTCTCCGGCGCCGTGGTTTTCTCCGTGTTTCTCGCTTCGACCGTCGGACAGTCCTTGACCCAACGGATCGGCGCGCGCCTCGCGCTCCCGGTGGGGTGCGGCATTCTCGTCGTGGGCCTGCTGCTGGTGGCGTCGTCACTGATCGCCGAATCCCTGCTCCTGCTCGTCCTGGGTGCTCTGTGCGGCGGCGCCGGCCAGGGACTGGCCTTTCGCGCGGCGCTCACCCTGGTCAGCAGTGCCGCCCCGGCACAGCATCGTGGCGGCACCATTTCGGCGTTCTTCGTCGTCGCCTACACCGGGATCTCGGTGCCGGTGGTCGGGGTCGGTGCCCTGGCCACATGGCTCGGGCTGCGCCAAGCCGGACTGATCTTCACGGGCTGCGTGATGCTGTTGGCGGCAGCCGCGGGAGCGTACGCCGCACGCAGGCCGCCGGAGGGGCGCGCTGTCGGTGGCCGGTGAAGGCCGCGAGTCCTGCCGTCGAGGAGAGGCCGGCATACGTCGCGACATCCGGTGGCGTCCGCTTCCGTCACCCGTGATGCCCCGAGGACGTCACCGGTGACGGAAGAGGCCCTGGACGCCGTACAGGGCACGGCGCGAAGGTGGAGGTGGCGGCGTATCTCCCGCCGCCCTCCGAAAGGACAGTGAGGGCTATGCAGGTCTTCATCACAGGCGGCTCCGGCTACATCGGCCGCTCCACCGTTCAGGCGCTGATCCGCCATGGCATCGAGGTAATGGCGCTGACGCGCAGCGAGCACTCCGCGCGCACAGTCTCGGACCTGGGCGCCACTCCTGTCGCGGGGGCGCTCACCGACACCGATGTCCTTCGGGAGGCGGCACGCCGGGCCGACGGCGTCATCCATCTCGGGGTGGACTACGCCGAGGGCACGGCGGACGTCGACCGCGGAGCGGCGGAGGCATTGCAGGACGGCGCGGGAAGCCGCCCCTATGTGCACACCGGTGGGGTGTGGGTGTACGGAGACACTGACGGTGTCGTCGACGAGGACGCCCCACTGAGGCCGCCGCGCATCACCGCCTGGCGGCTGGAGAACGAGAAGCGCGTGCTCGCACGGGCCGCGACCGGAGGGCGCCCGGTGGTGGTGATGCCAGGACTGGTCTACGGCCGCTCCGGCGGGCTGGTGCAGTCGTTCTTCGTCGAGCCGGGGCGCGCCGCCGGTGCTGTGCCCTGTATCGGGGACGGCTCGAACCATTGGGCACTGGTCCACGTCGACGACATCGCCGCGCTGTTCGTCCTGGCCCTGAATGCCCCGGCCGGGTCCGTCTACGCCGGGGTCAGTGGACAGAACATCCCGCTGGCGGTCGTCACCCGAGCCCTCAGCCACGCCGCGGGATGCCCGGGCAGCCTCGACTCGCTGACCCTCGATGAGGCCGTGCAGCGGATGGGCCCGATCGCCGAGGCGTTCGCCCTCGACCAGCAGTTCACCGGCGCCCGGGCCCGCCGGGAGCTCGGCTGGACACCCACCCGTCTCGATGCCCTGGCAGAACTGGCCCAGGACTGAACCCTCCGACCTGGCTGCGCAGTTCGATTCCGGCGCCGTTCAGTGGGGGTCTTCGAGCGTCGTCCGTGGCCTCACGACAGCAGTGCTGGGCGTCGGCTGGTGGGTGTGCGTCGACACTTCGATGGTGAGTGGACGCTACTTCCCTCAGCAGGGCGCGGTGCGGGGGCGTGACCCCGGCTGCGCTGGGCCTGTGCGTCTGTGCGCGCCTGGGGTGGGGCGTGCCGTCGGTGGCTGCGGGAACGGCTGTCGTCGGCAGGCCGGTCGCGGGGACGCGGCCTGTGGTTCTGCGCCCGGTGGGTCTCGTTGGGGCGCTGGTCGCCCGGGACTTGCTGGGCGACCGGGGTGCTTCGTCGGGCCGGATCAGTAGGCCGAGTTGACGTTGTCGATCGAGCCGTAGCGGTGCGCGGCGTAGTTGGCGGAGGCCGTGATGTTGGCGACCGGGTCGTAGATGTTCGTCGAGGTGCCGGCGACGTGGTACGTCTTGAAGGTGGGGTCGATGACCTGCATCAGGCCCTTGGACGGGATGCCCTTCATGGCGTTGGAGTCCCAGTTGTTGATGGCGTTGGGGTTGCCGGAGGACTCGCGCATCAGGTTCTTGTGGATGCCCTCGTAGGTGGCCGGGATGCCCTGCTTGTGCAGGATCTCCAGCGACTGCTTGATCCAGGTGTCGACGTTGCCGCCGGACTGGGCGGGGGTGGCGGCCGAGGCGGCCGGGGCGCTGACGACGGTGCCGGCCATGACGGCGGCGCCGGCTGCGAACATGCCCAGCGAGATCTTCTTGGTCTTGGTCATGCGGGCGAACTTCTTGGGCATCGCGGTGATCTGCACGTGGTAATTCCTGTTCTGTCGGGGGGTGATGCCAAGAATTGTTAATCGGGAGGGAATCCCGGGTCAATGCCCACCTCTTACTACTGCGATTAGTATCGGGTGCAGAAAATTATGGCAGAAGTGGTCGCGCGCGACCGGGGAGCGGGCCTCGGTGCTCTACTATTCAGCTTCAGAGTGACGCCCGTCATATGGCTCACCCCACACGGCAAATGCCTCAAATCGGCACAAGAGTGACCCAGGTCATGTGGCCTGCGTCATATCGAAGGCGCCCAATTCGCTCACCGTAATGCTGGATAAGCATTCCGTATTGGCGGTGGGCAGGGTTGGGTCATTCGCGCGAAGCGGCGGGGAATCCCGGTCTTTGGCCGTGCGTATGCGCGGGCCGGAGGTGGCTACAGGCGAGGGGCTACATGACCGTCCATGCAGAGGCGGCCGAATTTTACGAGTTGCGCCACGGCGAGTTCAGGCCCCGCGCCCCTGCCCCGCTGTTTTTCAGTGGTTCCCGTCGGCGTAGGGGGAGCGAGGGCGGGCCTCGGTTGCGATGACAGCCGCCTGGATGCGGCGTTCTACACCCAGCTTGGCAAGTAGCCGTGAAATGTGGTTCTTCACGGTCTTTTCCGAGAGGAAGAGCTGCTTGCCGATTTGGCGGTTCGTCATCCCCTCGCCGATCAGGTCCAGGATCTCGCGCTCGCGGGGGGACAGCCCCGAAAGGGCGTCGTCCGCAGCGCAGGCAGGGGTGTCGTCGTGCCGGAGCGTCCTCATCAAACGGGTGGTGGTGGCGGGATCGAGCATGGACTGGCCCGATGCGACGGCCCGGACCGCGGAGACAAGGTCCGATCCCTTGATCTGCTTCAGCACGTATCCGGCGGCACCGGCCATGATCGCGTCCAGCAGCGCGTCGTCGTCGTCGAACGAGGTGAGCATCAGACAGGCCAGGCCGGGCATGCGGGATCGCAGTTCTCGGCAGACGGTGATGCCGTCGCCGTCCGGCAGACGTACATCCAGGACTGCTACGTCCGGTCGTAGCGCGGGCCCGCGGGCGAGCGCATGGTCGGCGGTGCCGGCTTCACCGACGACCACGATGTCCGGCTCGGTGTCGAGCAGATCACGCAGGCCCCGGCGTACGACTTCGTGATCGTCGAGCAGGAACACCTTGATGGGTGCTGATTCCGAGAACTGGGGTGCGTCATCCATGGTTGCCCCTTGCCCGCTCGTGCGTTCCGGCCCCTGCCTTGCCCACATCTTCCTGCTGCGCCAGGGCCGGACGGCTCATGGCCGTGTTCCGTGGAGCCTGCGATCTCCCCGGCGGGACGGCTGGGTTCCCATTCAACATCGACCGTGCCCGGTACCGCGTGCGCCGGCCCGGAGCCCTCGTCCTGCGGGCGCAGTTCCACTCTCGCTCTCCGGCAGGCTTCTCCGATTGAGCCGGTGCACCCGTTCTGGGTACCGACCGGCCCATGCACGTCGGCGGCACTCCGGCACAGGATGGCAGTGGAAGGGCGCTACGGAGCAACGCGCACCAGGGAGCGATCGCGATGAAGGCATTCGTTTTCCACGGGCCGGGCAAGAGTTCCTGGGACGAGGTACCGGACCCGGACATCGAGGACGCGTCGGACGCCATTGTCCGAATCGGCACGACAACGATCTGCGGCACCGATCTGCACATCCTCAAAGGTGACCTGCCCGAGGTGACAGCGGGCCGGGTGCTCGGCCACGAGGCCGTGGGGGAAGTCGTAGAGGTGGGCGACGACGTGCGGACGGTCCGTCCCGGGGACCGGGTGCTGGTGTCCTGCATCTCCTCGTGCGGCCGTTGCAGCTTCTGCCGCGAGCGGCGCTACGGGCAGTGCCGGGGCGGTGGCGGATGGGCACTGGGACACCTGATCGACGGCACGCAGGCCGAGTACGTGCGCGTCCCGTACACCGACCTGTCGGTGTACCCGCTCCCGGCCGCGGTGGACGATAAGGATGGCGTGCTGCTCTCCGACATCCTGCCCACCGCCTATGAGGTGGGGGTGCTCAACGGCGGCGTCCGCCCGGGCGACACCGTGGTCATCGTCGGCGCCGGTCCGATCGGGCTGGCCGCCATCGCCACCGCCCGGCTGTTCTCCCCGGGGCGGATCATCGTCGTGGACATCGCGCAGTCCCGGCTGGAGGCGGCACGTGCACTCGGGGCGGACGCCGTGGTGAACGCGGGAGAAGATCCTCAGCAACTCGTCGAAGACCTCACCGAAGGCCTCGGGGCCGATGTGGCCATCGAAGCGGTCGGTGTACCGGACAGTTTCGAACTGTGCACGAGGGTGGTCCGCCCGGGTGGTCGGGTGGCAAACGTCGGGGTGCATGGCAAGCCCGCAGACCTCCACCTGGAGGATCTGTGGATCAAGGATGTGACGATCACGACGGGGCTCGTGGACACATACTCCACGCCCGTCCTGCTGCGCATGCTGACCGCCGGTCGTCTGTCCACGGGCTCACTGGTGACGCACCACTTCGACCTCGCCCAGATGGAGGAGGCGTACGAAGTGTTCGCTGCCGCAGCCGAGACCGGCGCACTCAAGGTGGTGCTCGGCGGCGTGCAGCACGACGTCGTCGATGTGCCCGCATGACGGCGCGGAGGGCGTCCTCGGTCGCGATCGAGGACGCCCTCCTCTCGCTTCGTCACTGGGGCTGCGGCACCACTGCGACCGGACAGTGCGCATGGTGGAGTGCCGCGTGGGCCGTACGGCCGATCTGCAGGCCGACGCGCCCGTGCCGGCGCGGTGCTCCCACGACGAGGAGGTCGGCGGCGGCGGAGCGGTGTACGAGCACCTGATGGGCCGGCCCTTCGACCGTGGAGCGGCGTACGGCGACATCGGGATGTCTGCCGAGGAACGGTCCGAGGGCTTGATCGAGCTCCGTTTCCGCGCGCATCTCGCGGGAGATGCCAGGGGCGCTCGTGTCGCGCAGGAGGCCGGCTCCCTCGTACCCCGGGCGACGCCAGGAGCGCACGGCGTCGATCTCACATTTCCGGACGGCGGCCTCCCGGAACGCGAACGCGACGGCAGCCCTTCCCCGTGCCGGTTCGGCCACACCGAGAAGGATGCGGCCGTGCGCGCCGACTGTTCCTGCGGCGTCGCCGCGCACCACGACGACGGGGCAGTGGGCGCGGGCCGCCACGGCCAGACTGACCGAACCCAGCAGGAGCTCCTTGAGCTGGCCGCGGCCCCTCGAACCCGTGACCAGCATGGTGGCCCTGTGCCCCTCGTCCAGCAGTGCGGTGACCGTGTCCTGCGCCAGTACCTCGGCCGTGACCGGCACCTCGGGGTTGCGGACTGCGGCACGTGCGGCTGCGTCGGTCACAACGCTGTCCGCCAGCACTTGCTCGGAGGGGCGTTCCAGGCTCTGCTGCAGGCTTGCCGCCTCGTAACGTTCCCACCGGGAGACGTACACGAGTCGCAGCGGGAGCCCGTGACGGGCCGCCTCGTCCGCGGCCCAGTCGACTGCCCGGAGACTGGAATCCGATCCGTCCACGCCCACGACCACGGGCAGCTCCATCGTCCCCACCGCCTTTCTTCCCGCGGCTGGAAGAACCCCGTGTCGCCACCGTGACACCCGCACCGGATCGGCGGGAGGGACGATCGGTCCCAAATGGGGGACGTTCGGCCCAAGGCGAGCGGCAGTTGGCCGGAGCGGTGGACGAGCGCCGACGGGTACGGCCGACCCGCTCGGCGGCAAGCCGGGCCGACCACGGTCCCGCCAAGGACCACGGGACAGCCCTTGGGGCCGGTCGGCCCCCCGGTCACCCCCGGACAGCCCCTGCGGACCACCGGAAATCCGGTGGAAACTGGTAGCAGGTCCGTCGGAGGTGGCGTCGAGACGGCACGGGACCGCAGAGAGATCCATCCGCCTCTCGCCACCTCACCGACGAAGAATGCCGCCCCTGCGGAGGAGACCCGATCATGACCTCTCCGACCATTCGGTCGCTCGGCACCGAGCACCGCGACCGGCTCATGCACTTCGCCACGGAAGTGTCGTTCCCCGAAGGGACACGCATCTTTGAGGAAGGACAGAGCGCGGACCACTTCTGGATCGTCCGGACCGGCACGGTCACTCTCGACTTCTGTGTGCCGGGACGCCCCCCGGCGGTCATCGAGTCCCTCGGCCATGGTGAACTCATCGGTTGGTCCTGGCTGTTCAGCCCCTATGTGTGGCAGCTGGGAGCAGAGGCGATGACACTGGTGCGTGCATACGAGCTGGACGCGGCTCAGGTACGCCAGGCGTGCCAGGCGGATCCCGAACTGGCCACTGCCGTGGCTCTGTGGGTCGCCCGGGTGGTGGCCCACCGGTTGCAGTCCACCCGGGCCCGGCTGCTCGACCTGTACGCCCCCCACGGAAGCGGGCTGACCGACGGCACCTGAGCCGTCGCCCCGGCTGAGCGGACCGCCCACCCGGGGCTGAAGCACGCTGAAAATGGCGCACCACAGCCGATGGCCTCACCGGCGCGGACGGGGCGCCATCGCGGCCGGATCGCGGCGCCGGAACGATCGCGGCCGATCACGGTGCGGGAACGGCAGACGGTGCGGGCACGGTGATGACGGGGCAGTGCGCCCGGTGCAGCAGACCATGAACCACCGAGCCGAGCCGCATGCCCGTGTATCCACCCCGACCTCGTCGGCCGACCACGACAGCCAGGGCGCCCTCGGAGGCCCGGGCAAGCTCTTCCACGGGGTGCCCCCGTGCCACCTCGTGCGTGACGTGCACGTCCGGATACTCGGCGGACGGCCCGGCGACCGCTTCGGACAGCAACTTGAGCCGCTCCGGCTCCGCCGAAGCCGACTCCCTGAACGAGACCATGGACGGCTGCCGGACCAGCAGGGCGCGGAGCTCGGCGCCACGCAGGGCTGCCTCTTCGAAGGCGAAAGCCACAGCCGCGTCCGAGGCCGGGCTGCCGTCGACTCCGACGACCACGTGGGGCGGCTGCTGGGTGACGTGCTCGGGCTCTCGCACCACGACGACCGGACAGGGGGCCTGCGCGCTGACCGGCACGGTCACCGAACCCGCGCTCAGGAATTCCGCGAGGCGGCCCAGCCCGCGCGTTCCCAGCACGATCATGCCCGCCTGCAGGCTGTGTCGGCAGAGCAAAGGGGCAGGCATTCCGTCCAGCAGCTCGGTGACCACCTCGAGGTCCCCGTGCCGTTCGTGGATACGGGCTGCCGCCTGCGCGAGCGCGTCGCTTCCGTGGGCGCGCAGGGCCAGATGCTGTGCGGTGCTGTCCACGTGGTGGCCGTGGTGCGTCGGAGGGACGGCCAGCAGGAGCCGCACGGTCAGCCCTCTGCGGTGGGCCTCGTCGGCCGCCCAGACGAGCGGCAAGTCGAACGGTCTGTTCAGGTCGACACCGACGAGCACTTCGGAGGGGTCCACGTTGCTGGTCATGACTTCTCCTGTTCCGGTTCTGCGGCCACCCCGGCACGCGGCACGAGCAGGACCGGGCAGTGGGCATGGTGGAGCACGGCATGGGTGACCCGAGCGAGCGACGGCCCGATGAGGCGATGACCCCGCCCGCCCGCCATGACCAGCAGGTCGGCGTCGCGTGATGCCTCGACCAGCACACCGGCCGTCGAGTTGCCCTTCTCCACGTCCGTCGACACGGTCAGGCCGGGGAACTCCTCACGGATCCGGTCCGTGACCGTCAAGATCTCGTTGGAGCGCCGGTGGGCGATCTCGTCGACGTCATCCATCAGAGGAGCGACGAGGCCCACGTACTGGAATACGTTCCAGACGCTCAACATGCGCAGTGAGGCTTTTCGCAGTTCGGCGGCCCGTGCCGCATGGCGGACACAGTCCAGGTCTGCTGCCCCGCGCAGGGCAGCCAGTACGACACCCGCCCGCTCGCGTTGCCCGTCGTCGCGGACCACGACGACGGGCACCTCGCCGTCCGCTGCCACCTGCAGCCCGACCGAGCCGAGCAGCAATGCTGAGAACCCGCCCAGTCCGCGGCTGCCGACAACGATCGTGCCGTCCGTTCCGGCCGCCGCGCGCAGGCCGACCGCCGGCTTGCTCCGGCTGAGTTCGGTCGTGACCTCGACGCCGGGATAGTGCCGGGCGACTTCGGCTGCCGCACTCTCCAGCAGCTCCCGTCCGGCCTTCCCGATCCGGTCCAGCGTCTCCACGGATATGTGCGCGGCCCGGTTCTCGGTGTCTGTGCCATGGACGATACGCAGCGGGCTGTCTCTCCGTGCCGCTTCAGCGGCCGCCCACAGGAGTGCGGAACCGGCAGCGGCCGAACCATCGGTGCCGACCACGACCACCCCGTATTGCGGAGGGCCGGAAGCGTTACTCGTCATCATTCCTCCTTGCCACGTCGGGGCATCCTTCACGTTGCCACCACGGCATTGCGCCGGACGAGGGCCGGAGGGGCCCGGGCGAGGGCCGAAGGTCCCCTGACCGCTGTGCGACGCGCAGGCCGTACCGGGCGCGCTGCTCAGCCGTCCGTTTCCGTGCCGGGCAGAGGCACCCGCCACACGATCCTGGTTCCTCCCCCGGGCGGGGCGTCCTGACGGAACACGCCTCCCAGTGCGACGGCTCGCTCTTGCATGTTGTGCAGTCCACTTCGCGCAGCTCCTGGCGGGACCCCCACGCCGTCGTCGGTGACGGTCAGTGTCACCTTGCCTGCGGCCGCCTCGACGTGCACGTCGACGTTGCGAGCGGCGGCATGACGGGCTGTGTTGCTCAGTGCCTCCCCCAGGACCGCGATGAGGGGACCGCACACCGCCGGCGGCACCTCGGCGTCGATGGAACCGTCGACCCGCAGTGTGGGTCTGAAACCCAGCGAGGGCGCCGCAGCCTCGATGGCCGCGGTCACCTGCCGCGTCACCGCGTGGGCCCGCCAGCCGTCTTCGTGGGTCCGCAGACCGAAGATGGTCGACCTGATGACCTTGATGGTGTCGTCGAGATCGTTCACGGCCCGTTCCAGGCGCTCGGCGGACTCCGGGTGCTGCACGAATTTGAGTGCACTCTGCAACGTCATACCGGTCGCGAACAGCCGCTGGATGGCGAGGTCGTGCAGATCCCGGGCGATCCGGTCCCGGTCTTCGAGCAGGGCGATCTGCTCGGCGTCACTGCGTCGATCGGCGACTTCCATGGCCAGGCCAGCCTGCACGGCGTAGCCCGCCAGTGGCGAGATCTCAGGGGGACGGAACTCCGGTCGGCCGGAGCTGCGGGCGAGCAGCAGGACTCCGCGCACGCTCCCGCGCTGGCCGATGGGCACCGCCACCGCCGACCCCAGCCCCCTGTACCGTGACACGTCCTGCCCCAGCCGCGGATCATGCTCCAGATCACTGCTGACCACCGGCTCCGCCGATTCGAACGCCGCTCCCACGAAGCTCTCCCCGGGCCCCGGAATTTCGCACCGCAGCGGGTTGTCGGCGTCGACGGTGAGAGCATTGCGGAGTTGTCCTCCGTCACCCGAGGGCACGGCTATCACCCCGAACTCCGCCGAGACGATCTTTCTGGCGCTTTCGATGATCACTTTCATGACCTCGGCGCCGGACGCTCCTGACAGCAGGATGCTGGTCACCTCGGCGCTCGCAGCGTTCCACTGCTCACGTCGCCGGGCCTCCTCGTACAGCCGCGCATTCTCGATCGCCACTCCCGCTGCGACCGCGAGGGTGGACAGCACCGCCTCGTCCTCGGCGTCGAACTCCCTCGCACTGCGCTTCTCGGTGAGGTAGAGGTTGCCGAAGACCTCTTCGCGGACGCGGATCGGCACCCCCAGGAACGAGTGCATCGGTGGGTGATGGGCCGGGAAGCCGTAGGAGGACGGATGATCGGAGAGCTCAGCCAGCCGGAGAGGCGCCGGATGCCGGATCAGCTCTCCGAGAATGCCGTGCCCACTGGGCAGGGATCCGATCCGCTCCCGCTGCTCGGCGTCGACACCGACCGTGAGGAACTCCGAGAGCCGGTCCTCTCTGCTGATCACGCCCAGCGCGCCGTACCTGGCGTCCACCAGCTCGACGGCAGCCTCCACGATTCCGCGCAGTACCTGGGCGAGGTCCAGTTCCCTCCCGACCGAGAGAACTGCCTCGAGCAGACTGTGCAGGCTGTCCCGCGTCCCCCGTACGGCGCTGATACGGACCTCCAGCTCGCGGAGAAGCTCGTCCAGAGGGAACAGCGCGAGGCCCTCGGCACCCGCCGCATGCTCTTCGCTCACCGCGACACCATCCCCTCCGGTCCGGTTGGCGCCCACTTCTCACGATAGGGCTCCGGAGGAGATCGGGCCCGCGCCGCCGCGGCCGGCCGCGGGGCCCGCAGATCACCGTGGCCGGACCCGGGGATGGGCTGAGCGGGGCGTGGACCGGGCCGGTCGGCCCATGCGGTCTGCGTCGTTCCGGCACAGGATTGATGCTGAGGCCGAACGGCGCGAATGCGCAGACAGTGATTGCACCGACCAGCAGAGGGATGTGCGCAGCATGTCGGAGTATGAACCCCGGGACCCCTCGCCCGAGGAACGCGCGACGGCGCCGGGTGACGTGGGCAGGCGCATTGCTGCCCGTCGCAAAGAGCTGGGACTCAGCAGGCAGGAGGTGGCCGAGCGGTCCGGTTCGGCCACCACCTACATCCAGTACCTCGAGGAACAGCAGGCAATGCCCAGCATGAGCTTCATGCTGCGGCTGGCCAATGCTCTGGATACGACCGTCTCCGAGCTCACCGGCAGCACCATGGATCTTCCGCCCGGTACCGGCCATGCGGGTTATCACTCGCAACTGACAGAGCTGAGCGCTGATGAGTGCCGCAAACTGCTGTCCACGCACGGGGTGGGGCGGATCTCGGTCTCCACGACGGAGGGGCCGGCAGTTGTCCCGGTCAACTACGTGGTCGTCGGCAGCTTCCTGGCTTTCCGGACGGCAGCCGGTGCCACGCCCGCCGCCGCGGCGGGCCACGTGGTCGCCTTCGAGGTCGACCACATCGACGACGCGCTGAGCCAGGGGTGGAGTGTTCTGGCCATCGGCACTGCGTCGACGGTGACCGACCCGAACGTCGTACAGAACCTGAACGAGGTGGCGTACACGGACCCGTGGCCGGACGGACGCCGCGACCTGTGGCTGACCATCACACCCACTCGGCTCACCGGCCGGCGCATCCACGTACACCGGAGCCACACCCCGCCTTCCGGATGAAGCTCGGCGCGTGCGGCAGGGGGTGGGAGCCGCGCCGCCGTCTGCGCAGCTCCCACCCGGCCCGCTACTACTTCCGCACGCCCACCGCGCGGATGATCTCCTGCTTGACCGAGCCGCCCCGGTCGTCGGCGGCCGAGGCCCGCACGGAGATGTACTGCGCGTCGTTCGGCACCCGCACCGAGCCGGCCCAGGCGGCGGACTTGCCGCGTACGCCGTCGAGCTCGACGGAGGTCCACGTCGCACCGTCGTCGAAGGAGACCTCCAGCGTGGAGCCGGTGATCCTCCCGGTGTCCGGCGCGCCCTTGACGTACTCGGAGAAGATCCCGAGATCCAGCCGCTTTCCGGCCCGCACATCACCCTGCAGGTCGGTGTCGACGTCGAACCCGAGGTTGAGCATCGGCAGATACGTCCACCGGTCGGCCGGCGTGGCCGACGACTTGAAGGTCCACTCGGAGTGGCCCTTCGTGGAGAGCCGCCAGACGTCCGGGTCCAGGGTGGTGTCGGTGACCACCTTGAAGTCCTGCTCGGTCGGCTTGACGTTGCGGGCGTACGCCCCCGAGCTGGTCTTGCGGTCGACCCGCACCCCGTCCACGTACACCTCGGTGAACTGGGTCATCGAGCTCTCGCTCCACACATCGCCGAAGCCGGTGTGGTCCGGTCCCGAGTCACCCCAACCCGGAGTGTTGAACTGCAGGTTGTTGCCCGCGCGCTCCTGGCCCCAGCCGAGGCCGGTGCCCAGCCACGGGTGCCAGACCGGCTTGAACCAGTCGGTTCCGGAGCGGGTGCCGCCGCGGTAGTGCACGATGCCGCTGCGCTGCTCGATGGCGCCTGGGCCGTTGGACATGGACTCGTGCCACCCCTGGTCGGGGCCGGCACTGATGTAGTCGGTGCGCTCCGCGGGGAACTTGATCTTCTCCTGGAAGCCCATGCCGATGGGGAACGTGTCGGTGACCGAGTAGCGGAACTCGCCGCCGTCGGCGGCCTTCGTCGCGTGGAACTTGTTTTTGACGACGGCCAGTTCGCTCTTGCCCGGGCGGTACGTCAGGTCGGTGGGGATCGCCCCCGGGTGCCCCTCGGTGAGGTCGTACACATAGGGCGTGAACTGGGCTGCGGTCAGTTCCACATCCCGGTCGAGTCGAGCGGCCTCGACCAGCCGTGCCCCGTCCGCGGCGTTCACCGACGCGATGTACAGCGGACGTGTCGCCCCGCCGGCCCCGCTGAATACGGCCGACAGCCGCCCGGGAGCCTCGTCGGTGACGAACAGGGCCTTGGCACCCGCGTCCTGTGCGTTCTGAGCCAGCTCGGCGGGGGTGATCGCGTCGGTGCGGCGCACGACGACCGCCTTGCCCTTCACGTTCTTGCCGGCATAGGCGGCGGGGCTTCCGGTGCCCGCGTCCACGAGGGACATCCGCTTCCGCCCGGTGAACAGGTCCGATCCGGGCTGGACGACCGTCTCGCCGAGCCGCTTGCCGCCCGCTTCGACATCGAGCAGCGGCTTGCCGAGCCGCCAGACGGTCCGGTATTCGAAGGTGCCCGTGGCGGGCTTGTGGGTCGGCGCGGCGAAGATGCTGTCGTACTTCAACGGGACCTGCACGGCCCCCGTGTACGATGCGCCGTTCGCCGCCCGGTTGAACTTCATCAGCAGCTGACGGGTCTGCGTCCGCTGGTCCACCTCGGCCCGGATCTCCCGCAACTTGCGCCCGTCGAGGGTGACTTCGCGGTCACGGTCCAAGGTGACCTCGGGCTCGGTGAGAAGCCCGAGACCGAGCGAGTCCTTGCCCTTGCTGCCGCGCACGTCGAGGAAGCTGGACAGGGTGTACGTGCCGGGCTGCAGGCGCAGCTCGAGCGTGCCGGAGTCGTCGACCGTGGCCGGGAAGGGGGATACACCCTTGGCCAGCTTCTGCACGGCGAGGTACGCGGCGGACGCTGCGCCGTCGCGGTCCTTGACATGGACGGTGAGGGTGTAGCGCTCCTCCTCCTTGGTCAGGCCGAAGGCCGTGTGCGCCACCACCGTGTCGCCGTCCTTGGCGACGATCCGGCCGGACGTGGCTCCGACGGGCGCTGCGGTGCCGTCACCGGTGACCGTGGTCTGCGCGGTGCCGTGCGCAGGCACCGTGAGGGAGGCGTCGGCGAGGGCGACCACGCCGACAGGAGCGCCCTCGGCAGTCAGCGCAAGGGTGACGGGCCGGTCGGAGGCGTTGGTGTACGTCAGCGTCTTCGTGACCGGCTTGTCGGCCTCGTACGGCCAGCTGACGAAGCCGAGGTCGGCGCTGCCGGTCGCGGTGATCTGCGCGGCGACGGCGGACGGGACGTCGACCCGTCCCGCACCCACCTCGTACGACGTGCCGCTGACTTGCTTGGACGTGCTCATCAGCCCGTCCTTGAGCTGCTGCCCGCTCCAGTCGGGGTGCTTCTCGGCGAGGAGCGCCGCCACGCCCGCGACGTGCGGGGTGGCCATGGACGTACCGCTCATCGATGTGTACGGGCCGCTGCCGCTCACGAGCTGCGAGCGGGCTGCGAGGATGCTGACACCCGGCGCGGACAGGTCGGGCTTGAGCGCGTTGTCGCCGAGGCGCGGGCCTTGGCTTGAGAAGGACGCACGCTTGTCGGCGGAGTCGACCGCGCCGATCGTGAGTGCGGAGTCGGCGGCCCCGGGGGAGCCGATGGTGCCGGGGGAGCCGGCGTTGCCCGCCGCGATCACGAACAGGGCGCCCGTGTCCTTCGAGAGGGTGTTCACCGCCTGGGCCATCGGGTCGGTGCCGTCACTGCCCTGCGACGATCCGAGGCTCATCGAGACGATCCTGGCATGGATGTCCTTGGCCGCCCACTCCATGCCGGCGATGATCTGCGACTCGGTGCCGGACCCCTGGTCGCTGAGGACCTTGCCGACGGCGAGCGTGGCGTCGGGCGCGACCCCCTTCTCCTTGCCGTCGGACGCGGCACCGCTGCCACCGACGGTGGAGGAGACATGCGTCCCGTGGCCGTTCCGGTCGGCGACCTCCTGGCCCTCGATGAAGCTCTTGGTCTCGGTCACCCGGTCCTTGAGATCGGGGTGGGTCAGGTCAACGCCCGTGTCGAGGACGGCGACCTTGACACCCTTGCCGGTCAGCCCCGCCCCCCAGGCTGCGGGGGTGCCGATCTGGGCGTTGCTGGTCTCCATCGCGGCATCGACCCGGGCGTCCAGCCAGATCTTCTCGACGCCGCCCGCCAGTCGCACTCGGCCCGAAGCCGCGCTGCGCGCCCGGGAGGTGACGTCGGGTGCGACCGTGCGCCAGAACTCCCCTGACGTGGACGCCTCCAGGGCCGCACCGCCCACACTCGGCAGCCCACGGACCTGGCGGGCTCCGTGCGGCGTGGCGCTCCGAGAGTTCTTCGTGTACGTCACGATGAGCGGCAGTCCGTCGGAGGACGGGTCACCGAGCCCCTGCTCGATCAGAGCGGTGACGTCGAAGAGTTCGGCGTCGAGGACGCCCGCCTGGAGGTAGGGCCGGGCCTCGTCGGGTATGACGGTGATCCGGCCGCCGGATATCTCGCTGCGAACCGCTCCGGTCGCGCCCTCGGGACGCTCCACGGCGACCGACTTCCGGCCTGCGCCGAGGTCGGTCACGGTCACCTGGTCACCGGTGATCAGAGTGACGGTCCGTGCGGTCGTGGGTGCGTGTACGGGAGACGCGGCACGATCGGTGCCCGCACCTGCCGTCCCCACTGCCTCTGCTGCGACAGCCTGCCCCGCAGGCAGCAGTACGAGCGACAGCCCGGCTGCCAGCAGCCGGGACCTCCGCCTCGCGGATGCTCTGGTCATGGATGTCTCTCCTCCGCGCACCCGGCGAACGGTTGGTTCCGGGTGCTGCGAAGAGTTTCCGCGGCGGTAACTCGCTTGTCGTCGTTCTGCCTTGGCGGTTACCTGCCGTGGCGGAGACTCGTCAGCGCCGGACGCGGGGCACGGACTCGCCTCACGCCCAGCCGTGGTGGCGGGCGTACCAGCCGAGCTGGATGCGGGTGGTCGGCTGCGGGGTCCGGGCGGTGCCACTTGAGCCGTCGAGACGACGGCGGCCGGTGGGCCCGCCCGGCCGGGCAGATCCACCGGCCGCCACCGAGCCGTTGCGACGTGGGTCGGTCGTGCGGTCAGCGGACCAGGGTGACCTCCGGCCAGGACGAAGAAGCCGGTCACCGGATGCCTATGGGGGCCGTGCCGGCAACGGCCGCCACATCCTGCCATGCGGTGCATCGCCCCCACCGGGGAAGGCTGTCGCCGAGGATGTCGTGAGTCACACGGGGCTGGACAGGGAACGTGCGGCATCGTAATTTAACGAATGTTCGACAAGATTCATTTGCAGTTCCATGACAGAGCCAGGAGCCTCGCATGGCCGACGCAGTACTCGCCGACTTCCGCGACGACGGCACCACCGTCATCACCATCAACCGGCCCGAGACCCGGAACGCGGTCAATCGCGACGTGGCGGTTGCGGTGGCCGAGGCACTGGACGAGCTCGACCGCCGTGACGACCAGGTCGTCGGGGTCATCACCGGGGCGGGCAACACGTTCTGTTCCGGCATGGACCTCAAGGCGTTCCTTGCCGGGGAGCGGCCGGTCGTCGAAGGGCGCGGGTTCGCCGGGATCACCGAGGCGCCGCCGCGCAAGCCGGTGATCGCCGCCGTCGAGGGCCATGCGCTGGCCGGTGGCTGCGAGATCGTGCTCGCCTGCGACATGGTCGTCGCCGCCGACGACGCCCGATTCGGGATCCCCGAGGTCAAGCGTGGCCTCGTCGCCGCGGCCGGCGGCCTGCTGCGACTGCCTCGTCGCATCCCGTACGCCGTGGCCATGGAGATCGCCCTGACCGGCGACTTGCTGGACGCCGGCCGGGCCCACGCGTATGGGCTGGTCAACCGGCTGACCGCGCCGGGCGGTGCCCTGGCGGGCGCGCTGGAGCTGGCCGGGGCCATCGCCGCCAACGGGCCGCTCGCGGTGCGGGCCACCAAGCAGGTGCTGGCCGAGGCCCCGGCCTGGCCCGCCGACGAGGAGTGGCAGCGCATGCGCGCCCTCACCGGCCCCGTCTTCGCCTCCGAGGACGCCAAGGAAGGACCGCGCGCCTTCGCGGAGAAGCGCTGCCCGCGCTGGACGGGCCGATGAGCGCCGCGCCGATGAGTGCCGGACCGATCGGCGCTGCCACCCGGCCCTCCGGTCCGCTGGCGGGCATCCGCGTCGTCGAACTTGGCGGCCTGGGCCCCGGACCCTTCTGCGGCATGCTGCTGGGGGATCTCGGGGCGGAGGTCATCCGGGTCGATCGCCCCGCACAGAACGGGCAGCGGACCAGGCATCCGGTGCTGCACCGAGGCAGGAAGTCGGTCACCGTCGATCTCAAGCACCCGGACGGCGCGGCCACGGTACTGGCCCTGATCGGTACCGCGGACGCGGTCATCGAGGGATTCCGCCCCGGTGCCGTCGAGCGTCTCGGCCTCGGACCCGAGGAGTGCCTCGCCGCCCGCCCGAGCCTCGTCTACGGACGGATGACCGGATGGGGACAGGACGGGCCGCTCGCCCTGGAACCGGGCCACGACATCAACTACATCGCGCTGTCAGGGGCGTTGCACGCCATCGCGCCTGCCGGAGGCGATCCGGTTCCGCCGATCAACCTCGTGGGCGACTTCGGCGGTGGCGGCATGCTCCTCGCGCTCGGCCTGGTCAGCGCGTTGCTGCACGCCAGGGCGACGGGCCGGGGCCAGGTCGTCGATGCGGCCATGACGGACGGCACGGCGCTCCTTCTGGCCATGACGTACGGCTTCCTGTCCCAGGGGGTCTGGGAGGACCGGCCCGGTGTCAATCTGCTCGACGGCGGAGCGCCCTTCTACGGTGTCTATCGCTGCTCGGACGGCCGCCATGTCGCCCTCGGCGCGATAGAACCGCAGTTCTACGCGCAGCTGCTGCGGGTGCTCGGCCTCGCCGGCGATCCGGACTTCGCCCGCCAGCAGAACCGCGGCGCCTGGCCGGCCATGCGGGCCCGGCTCGCCGAGATCTTCGCAGGTCGTACGCGTGACGCCTGGGCCGCGTCCTTCGAAGGGCAGGGGGCGTGCGTCACCCCCGTCCTGTCCCTCGGCGAGGCGGCCGAGCACCCGCACAACACCGCGCGCGGCACCTACCGGCGCGGACCGCACGGTGGCCATGAACCCGCCCCCGCGCCCCGGTTCGGTGCCACCCCGGCGGGTACACCTGATGCCGCCCCTGTCATCGGCGCGGACACCACCGAGGTCCTGTCCGGCGCAGGGTTCGACGACCGGTTCATCGAAGCACTCCGCGAGAAGGGGATCATCGGATGAAGCGCTACCTGCCCACCGGGATGCCGGAGCACATCGACTACCCGAAGGGATCGGCCGGCGACATTCTCGCGGGCGCCGCACGACGCCACCCCGATCGCATCGCGCTGCGCGACGGCGAACTGACCCTGACGTACAGCCAGTTGTACGACAGCGCGCTGCGCTGCGCGGAAGGTCTCCGGGTCCGCGGGGTGCGTCCGGGCCAGACCGTGGCGCTGCATCAGCCGAACTCAGCCTGGTTCACCGTCACTTACTACGGCATCATGCTCGCCGGCGCCGTCGTCACTCCGGTGAATCCGGCACTTCCGCCGCTCGCCCTGCGCGATCAGCTCGAAGAGGCGCGTGCGGTCGCGGTGTTCACCCATCCGGCAACCCGGGCGGCGCTCGACCGTGCCGCGGCGGACGGGGTGCGGCTCACCGTCGTCGTCCCCGCCACCGAGGCGGCTCCCGATCCCCGTTCGGCTGCCGGTCTCCCGTCCTCAGGTGTGCCCCTGGACGACCTTCTTGCGTCGCCCCCCGCCCCGGCCACCGCCGTCTCCGGCGACGACCTGGCGCACCTCTCCTTCACGGGCGGTACCACCGGCCGCTCCAAGGCGGTGCGGGTCCTGCACCGCAATCTGGTTGCCAACGTCCTGCAGATGTCCTGCTGGCGCGGCGCCGCCCGGCCGCTCACCGACGAGGAGGGCGGCATCTTCCTGGAGCACGTCCCGGAGGCGCAGACGGCCAACTCCTTCGTGCTCGGGGAGTCGACCGGTGTGTCGCTGGCTCCGCTGTTCCACGCGATGGGCCTGGTCAGCCAGACCATCAGCGTGGCGACGGGCGCGACCGTTATCGTGGTGGGCCGGTTCGATGCCGAGCGGTTCGTGCGGACCATCGAGAAGTACGGCGTCACATCCGTCCCGGGCTCACCGACGCTGTTTCACAGCCTCCTCGCGCTGCCGGGTATCGAGCACGCCGACCTCACCTCCGTACGTGTAGTCAACTCCGGCGCCGCGCCCATCGATTCGCACACCATGAGCAGACTGGACGACCTCTTCCCGAGCGCCTGCATCGTCGAAGGGTACGGACTCACCGAGGCCACCATGGCTCTGACCGCGCACCCGGTGCTGCGGGACAACCCCACCCCGCCCGGCAGCGTGGGCGCCCCGCTCTTCGACACCGAGATCGAGATCAGGCAGCTGGGCTGCGGCCCCGTCGTGCCGACCGGCGACACCGGAGAGGTGTGGGCGCGTGGACCTCAGATCACCGACGGCTACCACGGGCACCCCGACCTGACCGCCGAGCAGTTCCAGGACGGTTGGCTGCGCACCGGCGATGTCGGCCGGTTCGACGAGGACGGCTGGGTGTATCTCGTCGGCCGGGCGAAGGACATGCTCATCTACAAGGGGTACAACGTGTACCCCACCCCGCTGGAGGAACTGCTCCACCAGCACCCGGCCGTGGCCGACGTGAGTGTCATCGGCGCACCGCACCCGCAGGCGGGAGAGATCCCGGTGGCGTACGTCGTGCTGCGGGAGGGGCGTCGTGGCGGAGCCGACCTGGCCCGCGAACTCATGGACTTCGTGGCCGAGCGGGTCGCGCCGTACCAGCGCGTCCGCGAGGTCCACTTCATCGAGGCGCTGCCCGTGTCCGCCGCCGGAAAGATCCTCAAGACGGAGCTGCGGCAGCGCCACAGCACGCCGGAACAGCACCACTGAGAGAGGATGCACCATCCCATGTACGTCCGAACCGTTCAGCGGCAGGCCCCCATCGGGCCGCCGTCGAGCGTCATGGAGCTGCGCTTCCAGCGCTGCACCTGGTGCTCCACCATCGTGTTCCGCACCTGCCTGCTCTGCCCCACGTGTGCCTCCACCGATCTGCACTGGGAGCGCAGCGAGGGCAGGGGACGGGTGTGCAGCTCCGTGGAGGTGCGCCGCAAGGGGCAGCGCCGTCGGATGGTGACGGTGGTGGAGCTCAGGGAGGGCGTGCGGATGCGCTGCGAGGTCGAGGGGGCCGTCGGCGGGCTCACTCCGTTCGGGGCGCCGGTGAGCGTGAGCGAGATCGCGCCGGACGGCATGCCGGTCTTCAGCCTGGATCCGGTGAAGGGCGAACGCTGGTGAAGGGTCACCTGCGCTCCATGCTCTCCGTGCCGGGCGGCAGCGAGCGCTTCATCGGCAGGGCCCGGGACGTGCGGGCGGACGCGATCGCCTTCGACCTGGAGGACTCCGTCGCCGCTGCCGACAAGGTGCCGGCCCGCCGGCTGGTCGCGTCCACGCTGCGGAGTTTCCCGGTGCACGGCCGAGAGCTCTGGGTGCGGCCGAACGCGCTCGACTCCGGCCTGCTGGAAGCAGATCTGGACGCGGTCGTCGGTCCCGGTCTGCACGGTGTGCACCTGCCGAAGGCGGAGGACCCGCAGACGGTCTCGACGGCCGACCACTACCTCACCTACCTGGAACGGGTCCGCGGGCTCGCCCCGGGTTCGGTGCGGCTGATGGCGTGGATCGAGTCGGCCCGCGCCCTGGCGCAGGTGGAGCAGATCTGCGTCGCTTCGCCCCGCCTTGTCGGCGTGTCCCTCGGCTCGGAGGACTACACGGCGTCGCTCGGGGTGCAGCGTACGAAGGATGCCGCCGAACTGTCCTATGCCAGGGCCCGCCTCGCCAATGCGGCTGCGGCGGCCGGCTGCGCAGCGCTGGACGGCCCCGAGACGGACTTCCGCGATCTTCCGCTGTTCGAACGGCAGGCGCGGGCGGCCCGTTCGGTCGGGTTCGGTGGGAAGTTCTGCATCCACCCGGACCAGATCGCCCTGGCCAACCGGGTGTTCACCCCAGACGAGGGGGAGATCGCCCGGGCCCGGCGGGTGGTCGACGCCTTCGAGGCCGCGGGGGAGGAGGCCGGGGCTATTGCCGTGGACGGGTCCATGGTCGACCGGCCGGTGTACCTTCGCGCCCTGCGGGTGCTGGGTCGGTAACGGCAACACATCGGGGGAAGCCCCGGTGCGGGCGGCGGCGGATTCCGGCGGCCGCCGCCCGCACCGGGGCTTCCCCCGTTCTCCGCTCGGGTCAGAGGAAGATGTCGGTCCGCACTGCGGCGTCCGAGGCGGATCGGCCCGGTACACATTGAAGTCGGTCACGCCCTCCTCACGCAGCGCGGTCTCGTCGACCAGGCACCGCCCCGTGGTGCGACCGACCGGCCGTGTGAGTACGGCATGGGCGGCGTCCGCCATGATTTGCGGCGTACGGCTCACCCGCAGGGTCATGGGTGAGGTCCTCTCAGGAGCGGGCCGTCCGCCCGCGTGAAGCAGGTCACCTGCGCTGAACGTGGACAGGCCCTGCACTGCAGGATTACCTTAACGATCGTTCGACAAGGAATTTTGAATCTGCGACGCAGACCACATCTGTACGAGAAGAGGCTGCCGTGCGCCGTACGGTGTTCAACGAGGACCATGAGGCGTTCCGCGCGACGCTGCGGGACTTCGTGGAGAAGGAGGTCGTCCCCGTCCACCATGAGTGGGAGGAGGAGGGCCACCCGCCGCGCGACTTCTACCGCAGACTCGGTGAGCTGGGCGTTCTCGGTATCGAGGTGCCGGAGGAGTTCGGCGGCGCAGGCGAGGGCTTCAAGTATCAGGCTGTCGTGATGGAGGAGACAGCCCGTGCGGGTGTCACCTTCGGCAGCTACTCGGTGCACGCCAACCTGATCCTTCCGTACCTCATGGCGTACGCCGACGAGGAACAGAAGAAGCGCTGGCTGCCCGGATTCGTGACCGGCGATCTCATGACGGCCATCGCGATGACCGAGCCCGGCACCGGCTCGGACCTCGCCAACATCCAGACGCGCGCCACGCTCTCCGAGGACGGCACGCACTACGTCCTCAACGGCGCCAAGACCTTCATCACCGGCGGCGCCCTCGCCGACCTCATCCTGGTCGTCGCGCGCACCACTCCCTTCGACCCGGAGGACCGCCGCGCGGGCCTGTCCATCCTGTGCGTCGAGACCGCGTCCGAAGGCTTCGCGGTCGGCCGCAAGCTGAAGAAGGTCGGCCTGAAGGCCTCCGACACCGCCGAGCTGTCCTTCGTGGATGTCGAGGTCCCGGTGGAGAACCTGCTCGGCGAGGAGGGCAAGGGCTTCTCGTACCTCTCCCACAACCTCGCTCAGGAGCGCCTCGCCATCGCGCTGGGCGGTGCGGCGGCCGCCGAGTCGGCAGTGCGCTTCGCCACCGAGTAGGTCAAGGACCGCACGGTCTTCGGGAAGCCGGTCGCGGCGTTCCAGAACACCAAGTTCGTACTCGCCGAGTGCGCCACCGAGACCGAGGCCGCGCGGCTGTTCGCCGACCGCGCCCTGGAGCTGCATGCCACAGGTGAGCTGACGGTCGTCGACGCCGCCAAGGCGAAGCTTTTCTGCACCGAGGTCGCAGGTCGCGTCATCGACAAGTGCCTGCAGCTGCACGGCGGTTACGGCTACATCACCGAGTACCCGATCGCGCGCCTGTACGCCGACACGCGGGTGTCCCGCATCTACGGCGGCACCAGCGAGGTCATGAAGACCATCATCGCCAAGTCGCTCGGCCTCTGACAGCCCACCAAGAGAGGTAATCCCCATGCAGATCAACGGCAGTTCCGCCCTCGTCACGGGCGGCGCCTCCGGCCTCGGCCGGGCCACCGCCGAGCGCCTGGTCGCGGGCGGCGCCCGCGTCGTCGTCTTCGACCTGCCCACGTCCGACGGCGAGTCCGTCGCCAAGGAGATCGGCGCCACCTTCGTCGCGGGCGACGTCACCGACCCGGTGGTTGTCACCGCCGCCGTCGCGGCGGCCACGGCGCTCGCCCCGCTGCGCATCACGGTCAACTGCGCGGGCATCGGGGGTGCCGGACGCACCGTGGGCAAGGACGGACCGTACGACCTGGACCGTTTCCGCAAGGTCGTCGAGGTCAACCTGATCGGCACGTTCAACGTCATCCGGCTCGCCGCCCAAGCGATGACGGGGAACGAGCCGGTCGACGGCGACCGCGGCGTCATCGTCAACACCGCCTCGGTCGCCGCGTTCGACGGCCAGATCGGCCAGTGCTCGTACTCCGCCTCGAAGGGCGGCATCGTAGGCATGACCCTGCCGATCGCCCGCGACCTGGCGAAGTCGAACATCCGCGTGATGACGATCGCCCCTGGGCTGTTCGAGACCCCGCTGCTCGGCCGGCTGCCGCAGGAGGCCCGCGACTCACTCGGCGCCCAGGTGCCGCACCCGAGCCGTCCGGGGCTGCCCGTCGAGTACGCACAGCTCGCCGAGGCCATCATCGCCAACCCGATGCTCAACGGCGAGACCATCCGTCTCGACGGCGCCATCCGCATGGCCCCCCGGTAGAACACCCCTTCGTACGAGCAGGAGCACCCTCATGCGTGACGCAGTCATCGTCGACGCCGTTCGCACCCCGGTAGGCAAGGGCAAACCGGGCGGCGCCCTCTCCGGCATCCACCCGGTCGACCTTTCCGCCCATGTCCTCAAGGCCCTCGCCGAGCGCAACAGCCTCGACCCGGCCACCGTGGACGACGTGATCTGGGGTTGTGTCTCCCAGGTCGGCGAGCAGGGCGGCGGCGTCGGCCGCTACTCGGTGCTCGCCGCGGGCTGGCCCGAGCACGTGCCGGGCCTGACCGTCGACCGCCAGTGCGGCTCGTCCCAGCAGGCCGTGCACCAGGCCGCCGCGGGTGTCATCGCCGGGCAGTACGACATAGCCGTCGCCGGCGGCGTCGAGATCATGTCCCGGGTCCCGATGGGATCGACCCGGGCCGGCGGTCAGTTCGGCAACCCGTACGGCCCGCTGGTCGCTGAGCGGTACGACAACTACCGCTTCAACCAGGGCATCGGTGCCGAGATGATCGCCGAGGAGTTCGGCCTCAGCCGCGAGGAGCTCGACCAGCACGCCCTGGACTCGCACGAGCGCGCTGCCCGAGCCATCGACGAGGGCCGCTTCAAGGGCCAGATCACCCCGGTCACCGTCACCGGCGCCGATGGGAGCAGCCGCGTCTTCGGCACCGAGGAGGGCGTGCGTCGCGGCACCACCCTTCAGGCCCTCGGCGGCCTGAAGACCCCGTTCAAGGAGAACGGCGTCGTCTCCGCAGGCAACGCCTCGCAGATCTCGGACGGTTCCGCCGCCTTGCTGATCACGACCAGCGAGGTCGCCGAGCGCAACGGCTGGACGCCGATCGCCCGCTTCCACACCGGGGTCGTCACCGGCGTCGACCCTGTCACCATGCTCAAGGGCCCGATCCCGGCCACCGCCAAGGTCCTTCAGCGCTCGGGTCTCGCGCTGAGCGACATCGGGGCCTACGAGATCAACGAGGCGTTCGCCTCCGTCTCCCTCGGCTGGCAGCGCGCCGTCGGCGCGGACTACGAGCTGATGAACCCCAACGGCGGTGCCATGGCCCTCGGTCATCCGCTCGGCGGATCCGGCGCCCGGCTGATGACGACCCTCGTGCATCACATGAAGGACAACGGCATCCGCTTCGGCCTCCAGTCGATGTGTGAGGGCGGCGGCATGGCGAACGCCACGGTCCTCGAACTTCTCTGAATCACCCCGCACCATCGACGGGGCGGGCGCCGCGCCCGCCCCGTCGACCCGCAGAAGGGACACCAGACATGGACGCCGCTGACTTCAAGGCGGTACGGGACGCGGTCCGCCGCCTCGTGCGCGAGGACGTCGTGCCGCGCGAGGACGAGATCGAGGAGACCGACGCCATCCCGGACGACGTCCGGCGCAAGGCCGTCGACATGGGACTGTTCGGGTACACGCTGCCCGAGGAGCACGGCGGACTCGGAGCCACCCTGTACGAGGACGTCCAGCTGGCCTTCGAGTTCGGATACACCACGCCGGCCTTCCGCTCGATGTTCGGCACCAACAACGGCATCGCGGGCAAGGTCCTCGTGAACGCGGGCACCGAGGAGCAGCAGAAGCACTGGCTGCCGCGGCTGACCTCCGGCGCCGTCGCCTCCTTCGCGCTCACCGAGGCCGAGGCGGGCTCCGACCCGTCCGGTCTGACGACCCGCGCGGTGCGCGACGGCGACACGTACGTCATCTCCGGCTCCAAGCGCTTCATCACCAATGCGCCCCTCGCCGATCTGTTCGTCGTCTTCGCCCGCACCGGCGAGGAGAACTACGGCACCAAGGGCATCTCCGTCTTCCTCGTCGAGGCCGGACTGCCGGGTGTCACCGTCGGCCCCAAGGACCACAAGACCGGTCAGGCAGGCGCCTGGACCGCCGAGGTCTTCTTCGACGAGGTACGGGTGCCCGACACCGCGCTGATCGGCGGCGCGGAAGGCGCGGGCTTCGGCGCCGCGATGAAGTCCCTGATCCGCGGCCGGGTCCACATCGCCGCGCTCTGCGTCGGCATGGCCGACCGCATCCTGGAGGAGTCCGTCGCGTACGCCGCGGCCAGCAAGCAGGGTGGCCACCCCATCGGCGAGTTCCAGCTGGTCCAGGCAATGCTCGCGGAGATCCAGACCGGTGTGTACGCGGGCCGGGCCATGGTCCTCGAAGCGGCCAGGAACTACGACTCGGGCGAGGACCGTCGCATCGGCCCGTCGGCCGCGAAACTGTTCTGCTCGGAAATGGTGTCCAAGGCCGCCGACCTCGCCGTGCAGATCCACGGCGGCATGGGATACATGCGTGGCACCGTCGTCGAGCGCTGCTTCCGCGACGCCCGGCTGTTCCGCATCTACGAGGGCACCAGCGAGATCCAGAAGCTGATCATCGGCCGGGCCCTGCTCAAGGACGTGAAGTGACATGGCGATGACCGAAATCCCGCTGACGGCGCGACTCAGCGACGAGGAGCGCACGATCGTCGAGATCGTCGCCGACTTCGTCGACGCCCAGGTGAAGCCCGCCGTACAGGAGCTGGAGCACGCCAACACCTACCCCGAACAGCTCATCGAGCAGATGAAGAAGCTCGGCGTCTTCGGCCTGCTCGCCCCCGCCGAGTACGGCGGCGTGGACGTCTCCACCGGCTGCTTCGCCCTCGTCGCGCAGGAGCTCGCTCGCGGCTGGATGTCCCTGGCCGGATCGATGGGCAGCCACTCCGTCGTCACATACCTCATCAAGAAGTTCGGCACGGATCAGCAGAAGGCCGCCTATCTGCCGCGGCTGGCCACCGGCGAGCTGCGCGCCGCCATGGCGCTCACCGAACCCGGCGGCGGCTCCGATCTCCAGGCGATGCGCACCCGGGCCGTCCTGGCCGACGGAACCTGGACCGTCGACGGCACCAAGACCTGGATCACCAACGCCCGCCGGGCCGGCCTCATCGCCCTGCTCTGCCGCACCGAGCCCAAGCAGGGAAAGGGCTTCTCCATCCTCCTGGTGGAGAAGGGCACGGGATACGAGGTCTCCAAGGACCTCCCCAAACTCGGTTACAAGGGCGTCGAGAGCTGCGAACTCGTCTTCGACGGCGTCAAGCTGCCCGAGTCGGCCGTTCTCGGCGGCGCGTCCGGCAGCGGATTCGCACAGATGATGCAAGGCCTGGAGATCGGCCGCATCCAGGTCGCCTCCCGCGCCCTCGGCGTGGGTCAGGCCGCACTCGACGACGCCTTGCGTTACGCCCAGGAACGCCACACCTTCGGGCAGCCGATCTGGCAGCACCAGTCGATCGGCAACTACCTCGCCGACGCCTCCACCAAGCTCCGCGCCGCCCGGCTCCTCACTCTGGACGCCGCCGCCCGCGTGGACGCCGGGCAGCGCGCCGATCTGGAAGCGGGACAGGCCAAGCTCTTCGCTTCCGAGGTCTGCATGGAGGTCGCCCTCAACGCGGTCCGGGTGCACGGCGGTTACGGCTACTCCACCGAATTCGACGTCGAACGCTACTTCCGCGACGCCCCGCTGATGATCGTCGGCGAGGGCACCAACGAGATCCAGCGCAACGTCATCGCCAAGCAGTTGGTCTCCCGCAACCCCGTCGACGAGGGAGGCCGTCGATGAGCCAGGCACCTGCGCTCGCGTACGCCGAGGGCCTCGCCGCGGGGGAACTACGCTTCCAGCGCTGCTCGGAGTGCGAGCGTGCCGTCTTCCACCCGCGCGTGCTGTGCCCCCATTGCGGAGCCGAATCCCTTGAGTGGCACACCAGTTCGGGGACCGGAACGGTCTACGCGAGCACCGTCCTGCACAAGCGCGGCAGCGACCCGTACAACGTCGCCCTGATCGATCTGGACGAGGGCTTCCGCATGATGAGCCGAGTCGAGGGCGTCGCACCCGAGGACGTCCACATCGGCAGCCGTGTCGGGCTTGCCGTGATCACCGAGGACGGCGCACCCCTCGCCGTGTTCCGTCCGCTGGAGGTACGCGCATGAGCACCGACCTGCGCGGCAAGGTCGCCGTTGTCGGCGTCGCCGAGTCCGATCTGGGCCAAGTCGCGCCCGGTCTCACCCACTTCGACCTGATCGGGCAGGCCACCGCCCGCGCGCTGAAGGACGCGGGTCTGAAGAAGTCCGACATCGACGGCTTCTTCTGCGCCTCCTCCTATCTGCCGTTCCCCACACTGGACGTCGCCGAATACCTGGGCATCCGACCCACGTACGCCGACTCGACCAACGTCGGCGGCAGCTCCTTCGTCTCGCATCTGCTGCACGCCGCCGCGGCCATCGAGACCGGCCTGTGCACCACGGCACTGATCACCTACGGTTCCACCCAGCGCTCCGACGGCGGCCGCCTCGTCTCGCCGACCAAGCTGCTGCCGTGGGAGGAGGCGTACAAGCCGCGCTACCCGGTCTCCATGTACGCGCTCGCCGCCTCCCGGCACATGCACGAGTTCGGTACGACGCGCGAACAGCTCGCGGAGGTCGCGGTCGCCGCGCGCGACTGGGCCCGGCTCAACCCGAAGGCGTTCACCTACGGCCGCGGCCCGCTGACCGTCGAGGACGTCCTGTTCTCGCAGATGATCAGCTACCCGCTCACCTCCAAGGACTGCTGCCTGGTCACGGACGGCGGCGGTGCGGTGATCCTCACCGGTGCCGAACGCGCCCGTGAGCTGCATGACCGTCCGGCGTACTTCCTGGGCGGCGGCGAGGCCACCTGGCACCGTTCCATCTCCCAGATGCCGGACCTCACCACCACCGCAGCGGCGGACTCCGGACGCCGGGCCTTCGAGATGGCAGGCCTCAAACCGTCGGACGTCGACGTGGTGGAGCTGTACGACGCCTTCACCATCAACACCCTCCTCTTCTTGGAAGACCTGGGGTTCTGCGGCAAGGGTGAGGGCGGCGCCTTCGTCTGCGACGGACGCATCGGTCCCGGCGGCGAGCTCGCCGTCAACACCAACGGCGGCGGCCTCTCGTACTGTCACCCCGGCATGTACGGCATCTTCCTGATCATCGAGGCCGTACGTCAGCTGCGCGGCGAATGCGGCGAGCGCCAGCAGCCAGGCACCGACGTCGCGCTGGTCAACGGCAACGGCGGTGTCCTCTCCAGCCAGACGACGGCGCTGCTCGGCACGGCGGAGGCCCTCGCATGACGGGGACGGCCCCGGAGGCCTTCGCGAGGATCGAGGCCGGGTGGCGTCCCGAACCGGTGGAAACAACCGAGTTCGTGACGGCGGCCCCCTCGCAGGCACTCTCCGGCATCTTCGACCAGCCGGTCGCCGTGGCAGGCGTCGGCGACGCGCTGCCGCCCGTGTGGCACTGGCTGCACCTGCTCGACAGGCCTGCGCAGGCGGAGCTCGGTGAGGACGGGCATCCGCGCGACGGGCTGTTCCTGCCGCCGCTGCCGGACCGGCGCCGGATGTTCGGCGGCGGACGGTTCGAGTTCCACGAGCCCATCAGAGTCGGTGACCTCGTCACACGCCGCTCCGAGGTGACGAGCGTGCGCACCCGACAGGGCGGCAGCGGCTGGCTTCTTCTGGTCACCCTCCGTCATAGGTTCTTCGTGGAAGGAGTGCTGAGGACCGTCGAAGAACAGGACATCGTCTACAAACAACCGGACGCCGCCGCGGCCACACCGAGAGCGACGGCCGAGTCGCGGGCCGCGGCCCCGCCGGCCCCATGGACGTACAGCCTGTGCCCGCTCCCGACGCTCCTGTTCCGGTTCAGCGCACTCACCTACAACGCGCACCGCATCCACTACGACCGTGACTACGCGACCGGCGTCGAGGGCTACCCGGACCTCGTCGTGCACGGACCGCTGCTCGCTCTCGCGCTGCTCGAACTACCGCGCCGCTTCGCACCCGTGCGCACGGTCGCGTCGTTCACGTTCCGGTCGAGGGCCCCGCTCTTCGCCCCGGACGCGTTCGTGGTCAGTGGGGTCCCCGACGGCAAGGGAGCCCAGCTGTCCGCTGGGCAGCCCGGCGCCGCCCCCGGCATCACCGGCACCGTGACCTTTCGTTAAGGGCTGTCCCGAGATTCGGAAGAAGTAACATGACCAAGGTTTTCGCATCCCCGCAGAGTTCGCCGCCGCGGCCGGTACCCACGTCGGTGTCAGCGAGTGGGTCGCCATCGAACAGGACCGGATCGACCTCTTCGCCGACGCGACCGGCGATCACCAGTGGATCCACGTCGACCCCGAGCGGGCCGCCGACGGCCCGTTCGGCGCGACCATCGCGCACGGCTACCTCACTCTCTCCCTCATCCCGGTGCTCACGCAGAGCGTGTACCGCGTCGAGGGCGTGAAGATGGGCGTCAACTACGGCCTGAACAAAGTCCGTTTCATGGACCCGGTGCGGACCGGCTCGAAGGTCCGGGCCTCGGTCGACGTCGTCTCCGCCGAGGTGGTGCCCGGCGGCGGCCACCAGGTCGTCAACAAGGTCACGATCGAGATCGAGGGCTCCGAGAAGCCGGCCGCCGTGGCCGAGACGGTGGTCCGCATCTACGGCTGAGCCGCGGCACCGTCCTGTCGCCCGGGTCGGCGGGCCCGCGGACATCACTGCCGCGGTGTCGTACTTCGCGGGCGGGGAGGCGGAATTCACCTCCGGCCAGGTGTTGTACGTCGCGGGTGGACCGAAGGCCTGACCCACCCCTGCGCCAGGGCCGCTGACGCCCCGCAACCGCACCTCTGTGGGGTCTGCGGGGCACAGTGGTCGCCGCCAGGAGCGAGTGGATATGACTGGCCCCGCTGCGTACCCAGTCGTTAACGTCGACACCCATGAACCAGCGCCAGCGGAAGAAACTCTCCCGGCACCTCGTCGTAGCGGCCCTGCTGGGTGACACCATCCGTGTGAAGGCGCTTCTGCGGGCCGGGGCCGACCCGGAGCGAGCAGACGGCGAGGGCATCACCCCTCTGTATATGGCATCCGTGAATGGAGCAACTGAGATCGCCCGCCTCCTCCTTGCGGCCGGAGCCTCCCCGGACACAGAGAGCAGCGGACTCGGCTCGGAAGGCACGCCTCTGTGCGCAGCCGCATGCTGGGGGCACACCGAAACGGTGCGTGAACTGTTGGCGCACGGCGCCGATCCGAACCTTCGTGAAGATCACGGTGTAGGCCGCTCTCCGCTGAACTGGGCGATCGGCGGCCCCCATCCCGAAACCGTCGCTCTCCTCACCGCAGCGGGAGCCTCCCACGCGGGAACCGCATAGCATCGTCGTCCGGCATCAGGGCTTCCGCCGCTCGATGGATCTCAGTCGCCCAACCGCGGCGCCCACAGGCCCGCAGCATGGCGAACCCGGAGTTCAGAAGCCACTTCCGAACCGGGCCCCAACCGCTGCGGGTCGTCTTCGATCAGGTGGTCGGGTCGGGCATGATCTCCCGGACCTCTTGCGCACAGCGGCATGCGGCAGCAATCTTGGCAGCCCACTCCAGCGCGTCCTCACGTGTGGGCACATCGATGATCGAGAACCCGCCGAGCACCGCCTTGGTCTCCGGGTACGGGCCGTCGGTGACGGTCCCGTCGGTGGCCACGACGCTCGCCTGCTGCCTTTCCAGTCCACCACCGAAGACCCACACAGCGGCGTCCTGAGCCTTACGCACCACCTCGTGCGAGGCCTCGGCCACGTCGGGCAACTCCTCCTCGGGGAAGGTCATCGCGCCGTCGTCGAACGAGATCAGGTACCGCGTCATATATGGCTCCCTTGGCCGTTGGCCTCCTTCGGCCGCCTCTCACCCTACGACGAACGCCTCCCTTCAGAACCGAAACTCACCCTGGCTTGCGAAACAGGCCCTAGTTGCAATGCCGTTGCTTTTGCCGTGAGCGTAGGCTGGCTGGCAGTGGGTCCCGGGGGTGGTGTGGGTGGCTGCGAGTGCGTCTGACTTATCGGGTCTTGGTCTGTTGACCTGGGTGTATCCGCCGGGGTTGGTGGACCGGGTGGTGGCGGCGTGCGGACGTTCAGAGCAACGTAGGCGACTGCTTCCTGCGCGGTTGGTCGTGTACTTCGTATTAGGGCTGGCACTGTTCTCGCCTGCTCCCTATCTCGAGGTCATGCGGCATCTGGTCGCGGGTCTGCGGGGGCTGGGACTGCTGGGTAAATGGCACGTTCCGGCGAAGTCTTCGCTGTTCAGAGCCCGGCAACGGCTCGGCTTCGAACCGCTCCAGGTGCTGTTCGCGGCGACTGCAAAGCCGATGGCCAACGAGTCGACGCCTGGCGCATTCTGGCGGGGCCTGCGGCTGCTGGCCGTCGACGGGACCTGCTGGGACGTAGCCGATACCGAAGCCAACCAGGCCGCCTTCGGCCGTCCCGGCAACGGCCGCGGAACCAGGCGCAGTGCATTTGTCCAGGTGCGGATGGCGGCCCTGGTGGAAGTAGGCAGCCATGCGGTGCTGGACGCGGAACTCGCCGGCTGCCGGACCGGTGAAGTCACCCTCGTCGGCCGCCTGCCCCGGTCCTGCGGCGCAGGCCAGCTGGTCCTGGCCGACCGCGGGTTCCTCGGCGTCCCGCTGTGGCGAGCCTTCACCGCCACCGGGGCTGACCTGCTGTGGCGGGTGCCGGCCAACCGCGTCCTGCCCGTCCGCAAGCTGCTTCGTGACGGATCATGGCTCTCCGACATCCACGCCGGCACCGACCCTGCGAAACGAGACCCGGTGCAGGTCCGCGTCCTTGCCTACCAACTCAAAGACACCGGCAGCGCCGCTGGACCAGACGGCTACCGCCTGGTCACCACTCTTCTGGACCCCCGCCGCTATCCAGCCAGGCAGCTGGCCGCGCTCTACCGTGAGCGCTGGGAAATCGAATCTGTCTTCGCCGAGATCAAGACCTGCCAGCGCGGCGCGAAGGTGGTCCTCAGCAGCAAGACACCCGACGGTGTCCTCCAACAGATCTGGGCTCACCTCCTGGTCCACCACGCGCTGCGGGAACTGATGCTGAGAACCGCAGCCACACGCCAACTCGACCCTGACCGCATCTCTTTCACCGAGACCCTGCGCTCCGCCCGGCGCAGTGTGACTGTCACCCCGGGCGGTTTTTCCCCCTGAACTTCTGGTCCAAGCACTGCAAGTACTCCAAGAGGACCTGCTGGAAAGACTCCTGCCCGCCAGACGGCCCAGGAGCCAGCCCCGTGTCGTCAAGCGCAAGATGTCCAACTACTGGCTCAAACGAGCTGAGCACTACACATGGCCCCAACCCACCCACACCGGCACCCAAGCCATCCGCATCAGACGACCCAGATCTCCAGACCCGTAAAGCAACGGCATTGGCCCTAGTTGCCTTCCCTGGCCTTGGCCGCAGCCTTCAGCAGGAGGCGGTTCGGCGTGAGCGAGCCACTGTCCTGCGAGCAGAGCTGCCCGACGCCGTCGGTGATCGTGGCCTGGATCAACGTACGGGTACGACCGCGTTGAAGCAGGGTGCCTGTTACGGTGTAGGCCTCCCCGGCGAGCAACGGACGTATGTACTCGACGTTCAGACTCATCGTTGCCGGCGAGAAGGAGGGCGGCCGCGATCTCGTCGGCCATATGGTAGGTGTAGCCGTTGCGGGCTTCGGGGCGGTTGAGCGTCCTGTCGCGACGTGCCCGTCGACGACATAGGTGATCTGCTCGTAGGGGCCTTGCTGTTCGGACATGGCGTGCAGCCTTCCCGGTGACGTCAGACCGCGCCGTCGGCGCGCAGGGCGGTGATGGCGGTGTCGTCGTAGCCGAGCCCACGCAGCACGCTGTTTGTGTGCTCACCCACGGCGGGAACAGAGTCCATGCGGGGGTCCAGCCCGCTGAGGGTGGCGGGCGGCAGCAGGGCCTTGATCGCGCCCCCCGGAGTCGACACGTCCCGCCAGCGGTCACGGCCGGACAGGACCGGGTGATTCCAGTACTCCTCGACCGAATTGAGCCGGGCGTTGGCGACCTTCGCGTCGTCCAGGAGCTTCACCGCGGTGGTCGCGTCCAGCTCCGCGAAGCGCGCGGCGACGATCGCGTTGAGGTCGTCGCGGCGGGCCACCCGGGCCGAGTTCCGGTGGAACCGCGGATCGGTGGCGAGGGAGGCGTCGCCGAGGAAGACCTCGCAGAAGGACGCCCATTCGCGTTCGTTCTGGATGGCGAGCAGCACGGTCCTGCCGTCCGCCGCGCTGTACGGTCCGTACGGGGCGATCGTCGCGTGCTGGGCGCCGACGCGTGCGGGCTGCGTGCCGGAGTACGCCGTGTAGTACGCGGGGGAGCCCATCCACTCCGAGAGCGCCTCGAAGAGCGAGACCTCCACGGAGCGGGCCCGGCCCGTCGCCCGCCGTTCGTACAGTGCGGTGAGGATGCCCGAGTACGCGTACATGCCCGCTGCGATGTCGGCGATCGAGATGCCCACCTTGGCGGGCTCCTCGGGTGAACCGGTCAGCGACACAACACCCGTCTCGCACTGCACCAGCAGGTCGTACGCCTTGCGGTCCGCCCAGGGGCCGGCGTTGCCGTATCCGGAGATGTCACAGACGACGATGGAGGGGTAGCGTTCACTCAACTCCTCGGCTCCCAGCCCGAGTCGGCGAGCTGCGCCCGGGGCAAGGTTCTGCACGAAGACGTCGGCCTCGGCGAGCAGCCGCTCCAGGACCTCACGGCCCGCGGGCGTCTTGATGTCGAGTGTCAGTGACTCCTTCGACCGGTTCAGCCACACGAAGTAGCTGGACTGGCCGTGCACGGACTCGTCGTAGCCCCGGGCGAAGTCGCCGGTACCCGGGCGTTCGACCTTGATGACTCTGGCCCCCAGGTCGGCGAGCTGGCGGGTGGCGAAGGGCGCGGCGACGGCCTGCTCCAGGCTGACGACAGTGATTCCTTCGAGGGGAAGCGGGCTCATGCGTGGTCCTTCGGATGGTGTACGGGGAAGGTGTCGCGCAGGAGTTGTGCGGCACCCTTCCAGTCGAGGCCGACGAGCAGTCCGGGTACGTCTGCCCCGCAGTCGGCGAGCTTGGTGGCGAACTCCTCCTCGGTGGCCGGAAGTTCGGGGGAGCCGGGCGGTAGTGCGAGGGTGGCGCGGAGCACGGTGCCGTCGCCGATCGTGATCTCGACGGAGGTGTCTCCGGTCAGCAGCCCGGAGCCTTCGGAGGTCCGCACGGTCTCCACCAGACCGATGAGGCGTTGTGCGAGCGGGCGTTCGACGTATCCGTCGGTGTACGAGACGAATCCGGGGTGGCCGTCGAGGAGGGCTGTGGTCACCGCGTACTCCAGGCTGAATTTTCCCTGCAGCCCGGTGTGCGGCTCCGAGTGGATCAGCGGGTGCACCGCTGCTTCGGGGGTGTGCACGACGATGCGTACGACGTCCGCCGGGTCGACGGGTGCATCGGCCAGCAGGAGCCGAACGGCCCCGATGGGCCGCTGCATCGCGTAGCAGCACGGAAAGATCTTCGTGGCCAGCCCGCCGGGTACGGCTTCGCCCTTCGCTTCGAAGGTGTCCGGGCCGAGGCGGTCGTGATCGCCACCGACCAGCGGCAGCCAGACGTCCAGGGCCGAGGGGTCGGCGCCCGCGCCGGCGGCGGCGAGCCGCGCGGCCCGGACACCTGCCTCGGCGGCGAAGCCGACCTGGAGCGATTTGGTGTCCGTGCCGAAGGACCGCTGCACACCGCCCGCGGCGGGCAGCGCGAGGGAGATCGCCCGGGCGAGCCCCTCCGCGCCGAGCCCCAGCGCAAGACCCGCGCCCACCGCGGCGGCCGGTGCACCGGACGTGCAGGTGGCGTGCCAGCCGCTCGTGTAGTGCTGCCAGCCGAGCGCCGTGCCGAGACGGGCCATGACTCCCGCGGCGGCGAGGTACTCGCGCGCGCCACCGCCCGCTGCCAGCACGGCGGGCACACAGACCACGCTGATGTGCGCGGTCGACGGAAGATGCAGATCGTCGAAGTCGAGGACATGACCGAGGGCGGCCCACCGCGCAGCCTCGGGCAGGCCGGCCGAGATCCGCTCCATGGCGTGGCCACGCGCGGCCAGCGCAACGGCCACCGTGTCCTTGAGTGCGTGCTCGGCCAGCTTCACGTCATCCGGTGACGGATCCAGGGTCACGGCCCAGGAAGCGAGTTCCTGTGCGAGGTGCGGCATGCATGGCTCCAAGTGGTAGCGGCATCACAGCTCAGGGCACCAGGGTGCAGGGCCGGCGATGCGCATATCGACCGCGTCCCCGGCCTCGATTCCGTGCGTGACCTTACCTGATTGAACGATCGTTAAGCTATGATTGGAGTCACTGGCCGACGGCCGGCGCCGTGGTACCGGGCTCGTGCGCATCTGAATGAATGTTGTCGCTGGTGAGCGCGGTGTGCGAGCGTCTGTGGGCGTTCGCAAGGGGCGAGTATGCTCATTGGGGCCACTTTGACTGTGATGAACGTTCAGTCAGCGGAGTGGCTGCCACGGAACGGCGCAGGAGAAACGGAGAGTCGTGCCCACTCGACCCGCAGGCCACAAGGCCATCATCGAGGCCGCCCGCAAGGAGTTCTCCGAGCAGGGGTACGGCGCGACGTCCATCCGCGACATCGCCCAACGGGCCGGAGTGAGCCTCTCGGCCCTGTACTACTACTACAAGGGCAAGCAGGAGTTGCTCGTCGCCATCCTCGACGAAGGCCTGGATGCCTACTTCGAGGCCTGCGACAAGGCGCTGGAGAGTGCTGGTGACGATCCGGCCGAGCGACTGGAGGCGATCGTTGCCGCGACGGTCCGGTTCCGTACGGGCCATCCGGTGAAGAGCAGCATCGTGCTGACCGAGGGGCGCAGCCTGGAGGCCGAGCATCTGGAGCGCTACCGCAAGAACGAGGAGCGAGCGTCCCAGCAGTTCCGCGACATCATCGACAAGGGGGTCGAGGAGGGCGTCTTCCTCACCCCGTATCCCGACGACGCGCGCCGTGCGGTGATCGCCATGTGCAATGCCATCGCGCAGTGGTACCGGCCCGACGGGCCCGTCACCGAGGATGAACTCGTCGAGCGCTACGTCTCGCTGGCGCTGACCGTCGTCGAGTACCGGCCGCGCGCGCCGAGGCGCTCCGTGCGCGTCTGACAATGAGGTGTTAGGCGTGAGCCCCGGCCCCGATGAGCGGTCGTGGCTCTCTGGCCGCGCACCGCCTCGGAGAACGTAGCCGTGCACCTGTGCGGACAGTCCCCCTGAGCCGTGCCACCTTGCGTCACGCGAACGGGCCACCCGGGCTGCGGTCCCGACAGGGGCTGGTACGGGTGCGGCGCCACGGACTGCGAGGACGACACCTCACCACCGCGGTCCGAGCGCTCGGTGAGAGCGGCCCGGGAGGCATCGAGTGGGTCGCGGAGGGCTCCGAGGAACAGGGGACCGGAGGCCTGGGGCAGTAGGTCACTCGGCACCAGGAAGCAGCTGCTTGCAGACGTCCTTGCGTTCCGGCTGTCGCGCTGCGCCGGTGTGCGGTGGCGGGCGTCAGGTGCCCCGCCTAGCGTGACCGATGGCAGCAGAGCCCCGGAGCCAGAGAAAGGGTGCGAACCTCATGGCCGACAAACCCGCCATCGTCCTGGTCCACGGTTTCTGGGGTGGCGCCGCCCACTGGGGAAAGGTCATCCTCGAGCTGCACAGGCGAGGTTTCAACTCCCTGCACGCGGTGGAGATCCCGCTCACCTCACTGGTCGACGACGCCGCACGCACGCGGAAGATGGTGCAGCAGATCGAGGGACCTGTGGTGCTGGTGGGTCACTCGTACGGCGGAGCGGTCATCACGGAGGCCGGGGACCTGCCCAACGTGGCCGGGCTGGTCTACATCGCCGCATTCGCCCCGGACGCGGGGGAGAGCTGCGGTCGGATCAGCGAGGAGACGCCCGCGGCGGGGATGGAGAACCTGGCCCCGGATTCCGACGGCTACCTCTGGATCGAGCAGGACAAGTTCCACGAGAGCTTCGCCCAGGATCTGCCGGCCGACGAGGCTCTGGTCATGGCAGTGACCCAGAAGGCACCGCTTGCATCGACGTTCAGCGACACCGTCACCGCTCCGGCCTGGCGCGCAAAGCCTTCCTGGTACCAGGTCTCCACTGCGGACCGCAGGATCCACCCCGACAACGAACGTCGCATGGCGCAGCGCATGAACACGCGCAGGACCATGGAACTGGACGCAAGCCATGCTTCTTTGGTCTCCCGGCCAGGCCCGGTCACCGACCTGATCCAGGAAGCGGCCGGCGTCTGACTGCGGCCGCCGGCCGTACGGAGACGCCTGGCCGCGGGAGCCGTGAAGCGCACCCGCGGCCGGTTCGACAGGTCAGCCCTTGCGGGTGTTGACCTCGTCGGTGAGCTGGGGGACGACCTGGAAGAGGTCGCCGACGACGCCGTAGTCGACGAGGTCGAAGATCGGGGCTTCGGAGTCCTTGTTGATCGCGACGATGGTCTTCGAGGTCTGCATCCCGGCCCGGTGCTGGATCGCACCGGAGATACCCGACGCGATGTACAGCTGCGGGGAGACGGACTTGCCGGTCTGGCCGACCTGGTTGGAGTGCGGGTACCAGCCGGCGTCGACCGCGGCACGCGAGGCACCGACCGCCGCACCGAGCGAGTCGGCGAGCGCCTCGATGATCGCGAAGTTCTCCGCACCGTTGACACCACGGCCACCGGAGACCACGATCGCGGCCTCGGTCAGCTCCGGACGCCCGGTCGACTCACGCGGGGTCCGCGACAGCACCTTCGTGCCGGTGGCCTGCGCCGAGAAGCTCACGGACAGGGCCTCGACCGCACCCGCGGCCGGGGCCGCCTCGACCGGCGCCGAGTTCGGCTTCACCGTGATCACCGGGACCCCCCTGGAAACACGGGACTTCGTGGTGAACGACGCCGCGAACGCCGCCTGCATCGCCACCGGGCCCTGCTCACCCGCCTCCAGATCCACGGCGTCCGTGATGATGCCCGAGCCGATCCGGACCGCCAGGCGGGCCGCGATCTCCTTGCCCTCGGCGGAGGACGGAACCAGCACCGCGACCGGGGACACCGCCTCGACCGCGGCCTGCAGCGCATCCACCTTCGGCACCACCAGATAATCCGCGAACTCGGGAGCATCCACCGCAAGGACCTTCACCGCACCGTGCTCACCCAGCACCGACGCGGTGGCCTCGGCACCGGCACCCAGCGCGACCGCGACCGGCTCACCCACCCGACGCGCCAGCGTCAAAAGCTCCAGAGTGGGCTTGCGGACGGCACCGTCCACGTGATCGACATAGACGAGAACTTCAGCCATGGGACTTCAATCTCCTGCAACTAACGAAGGAACGAGGAACGGACCGAACAGCCGGCTCTAGATGAACTTCTGACCCGCGAGGAACTCGGCGAGCTGCTTGCCGCCCTCACCCTCGTCCTTGACGATCGTGCCCGCCGTGCGAGCCGGACGCTGCGCCGCGGAGTCCACCGCGGTCCACGCACCCGCCAGACCGACCTCGCCCGCCTCGATGCCCAGATCCTCCAGATCCAAGGACTCGACCGGCTTCTTCTTCGCCGCCATGATCCCCTTGAACGACGGGTAACGCGCCTCACCCGACTGGTCCGTCACCGACACCACCGCCGGCAACGACGCCTGCAACTGCTCCGACGCACTGTCACCGTCACGACGCCCGGTCACCGTGCCGCCCTCGACCTTCACCTCCGACAGCAACGTCACCTGCGGAACACCCAGACGCTCCGCCAGCACCGCCGGCAGCACACCCATCGTCCCGTCCGTCGACGCCATCCCACACACGACCAGGTCGTAACCCGTCTTCTCGATCGCCTTCGCCAGCACCAACGACGTACCGATCACATCCGTACCGTGCAGATCGTCGTCCTCGACATGAACAGCCTTGTCCGCACCCATCGACAACGCCTTGCGCAACGCGTCCTTGGCATCCTCCGGACCCACCGTCAACACGGTGATCTCCGCATCATCCGCCTCGTCCGCGATCTGCAAAGCCTGCTCCACCGCATACTCGTCCAGCTCCGACAACAGACCGTCGACATCCTCACGGTCCAGCGTCAGATCATCGGCGAAATGCCGGTCACCAGTAGCGTCGGGCACGTACTTCACACAGACAACGATCCTCAAGCTCACGCCGGCTCTCCTACCTGGGTGTGGTTCCTGAGCCGACCATATGGCACTCAGTACCCTCTGTAAAGGTACGTAGTGTCAAACGGTCGCCGTTGGTGTTAGGTTCCCGGCATGACCGAGGAACGCAGACCAGTGAAGAAGCCACCCATGCGGCAGGTGCTCGCAGAGGCGGCGTTCCAGCTGTTCCTGGAACGGGGCTTCGAGCGGACGACGGTGGACGACATCGTCGCGCGGGCCGGGGTCGGGCGGCGTTCGTTCTTCCGCTACTTCCCTTCCAAGGAGGACGTGGTCTTCCCCGACCACGAGCGCTGTCTCGCCGATATGACCGCGCTTCTCGAGGCTGCCGACGACGGCGACCCGGTGGGCACGGTGTGCGACGCGGCCCGGCTCGTGCTGCGGATGTACGCGGCGAATCCGGAGTTCTCCGTCCAGCGCTACCACCTCACGCGAGAGGTTCCCGGCTTGCGGACCTACGAGTTGTCCGTGGTCCGCCGGTACGAACGGACGCTGGCCGAGTATCTCCGCGGCCGCTACGAAGGCACCCCGGACGGCCCTCTGCACGCCGAGGTGATCGCCGCTGCCGTGGTCGCCGCGCACAACAACGGCCTGCGGTCGTGGCTGCGTTCGGGCGGCAAGGGGGACGCGGAGGCTGCGGTGGACCACGCCCTCGGGATCGTGCAGCAGGTCTGGGGCGCCGCAGCCGAAGGCGTTGCCACGCCGGCCGCGGGCGACGACGTCGTCGTGGTGGTGGCCGCCAAGGGCACGCCCATGTGGCGCGTGGTGCAGAAGGTCGAGTCGGCCCTCGCCGAGGACTGACCTCGGCGTAGGTACTCAGTACCTTTACGTTTCGGCACTCAGTGCCATATGGTGCGTCTGCGCCGAAGCGCGGTGCCGACGCACCCGAGCCGAGTCCAAGGGGTCGAGACGTGTCCCATTCAGTTTCAGCAAGTCAAGCCACGCCGACGGCGCCGGGTGAAGCCGGACTGATCTACCAGCTCTGCCGCTGGTGCGGTACGGCCTCGTTCCGGCGGCTGTTGTGTCCGGTGTGCGCATCGAGCGATCTGGACTCCGTACGCAGCGACGGTCTGGGTGTCGTCGTGCGGTCCAGCGTGGTGCACCGCTACACCGAAGCTGCCCGCAACGAGTCCTTGGTCCGGCTGCCCGAAGGCTTCGTGTTCCGATGCCAGGTCGTGGGGGCCGCACCGCATCTGGTGTACGTGGGCGCGCGGGTGCGCCCCGTCACCGGCGCCGACCCGGATTCCGGGGAACCCCTCCTCGAACTCTGCGACCCGGTCGGGCGCGCCGATCGGCAGTGAACCGGTCCCCGGGCAGCCGGTCGGCCCGGACATCACCGGCAGCCGCGAGCTGCCTCCAGAGAGGACATCCAGGCATGCGTGAATTCAGCAGGATCGGCGTCGTGGGCTGTGGCCTGATGGGGTCGGGCATCGCAGAGGTCTGTGTCAGGGCCGGCCTGGACGTCAAGGTTGCCGAGCGTGGTGAGGAAGCCCTGGCGGCGGGCCGGTCCCGGATCGTTGCATCGCTCGACCGGGGGCTGCGCAGCGGAAAGTTGAGCGAGCCGGAGCGTCAAGCTGCGCTCGACAGCCTCGCGTTCACCGTCGACCTCGACGAACTCGCCGACCGTGACCTGGTCATCGAGGCGGTCGCGGAACTGCCGGACGTGAAGACAACCGTCTTCAAGGAGCTCGACCGGGTGCTGGCGGGCAGCGACGCGGTCATCGCTTCCAACACCTCGTCGATCCCGATCATCGATCTCGCCGCCGTCACAGGGCGCCCCCAGCAGGTCGTCGGCGTCCACTTCTTCAACCCCGTTCCCGTGCAGCGGCTCGTCGAGATCATCCCGACCCAGCTCACATCGGACGCGGTGACCGAGCAGGTGACCGCCTTCGCCGCGAACATCCTCGGCAAGACAGTCGTACTGGCCAGGGACCGGGCGGGCTTCGTCGTCAACGCCCTCCTCATTCCCTACCTCGTCTCCGCCGTCCGGATGCTCGAGTCGGGTGTCGCTTCAGCCGAGGACATCGACAACGGCATGGTGCTCGGCTGCGCCCATCCCATGGGACCGCTGCGCCTCCTCGACCTCATCGGCCTGGACACCGCGCAGTCCATCGCCGAGTCGATGTACGAGGAGTACAAGGAGCCGCTGTACGCGCCGCCGCCGCTGCTGCGGCGCATGGTGGCCGCGGGAGCCCTCGGCCGCAAGTCCGGGCGCGGCTTCTACGCGTACGGCGACTGACCTCCGGACACTTCCGTAAGCCAATGCGGTAATCCTGCTCCGTGCTCCCTCGGGCCGAGGCGGGCCTCGACACAGACACCATTGACGCGCTCGTGCCTCAGGGCTGACGCTCCGACGAGGAATTCCACGCACTGCGAAGCCCCCCGATTCTCAGGGAATCGGGGGGCTTCGCAGTGGTGTTCGTCGGTGTCGCAGCGGGTGCGGTACGGCCTCCTCTACCACGATGAACACGACGCGGCGCATGGTGCAGGCGCCGGAGGCCCGGTGGTGCGGGCCCCGGCGGGTCGTGCGCAGTGGGGCCCGGCGCTCAGACGATGTCGATGACGGTGCGCAGCGCCTCACCCGTGTGCATCTGCCGGATCGCCTCGTTGATCTCCGTCAGCGGCACGTGGTGCGTGATCATCGAGTCGAGGTCGATGCGGCCCGCACGCCACAGATCGATGATCTTGGTGAATGTGCGGCGGACGTCGTCGCCGCCGTAGAAGGACGGCAGAACCGCCTTCTCGTTGAGGACCAGCTCGGCCATGCTCAGGCCGCTCTCGTCGGTGCGGGAGCCGGCGCCGACCAGGCAGACCGTCCCGCCCAGGCGGGTGGCGTCGTACGCGGCACGGAGGGTGCCCGGTTTGCCGACCGCTTCAAAGGCGTAGTCGAAGCCGAAGCCGCCGGTGACACGCTCGGAGACCTCGGCCAGCTCCTCGGGGGCGATCGCCTCGGTGGCGCCGAACTTCAGTGCCCACTCGCGGCGGTTCGGGGTCGGGTCCACGGCGATGATCTGTGCCGCGCCCGCGACCTTCGCACCCTGCAGGATGGAGATGCCGACGCCGCCCAGGCCGATCACGACGACCGACGAACCGGGCCGCACCTTTGCTGTGTTGAGAGCCGCACCGATGCCGGTGGTGACACCGCAGCCGATCAGTGCGGCGATGTCGTACGGGACGTCGTCGGGGATCGGGATCGCCGCGTAGGCCGCGATCACGACCTCCTCGGCGAAGGTGCCTGCGCCGAGCATGCCGGGGACGATCGCGTCGCCGTCCTTGAAATTGGGGTGGGCGAGGTTGCGGTACCCGCTCCGGCACAGGTGACCGTCGCCCGCCCGGCAGGAGGGGCACGTGTCGCAGGGTGGCATCCAGCAGACGATGACGCGGTCGCCGGGACTGACGTGCGTCACGCCTTCGCCGACCTCGACGACCTCGCCCGCGCCCTCGTGGCCCGGTATGAACGGCGCGGGGTGGGTGAGCACGCCGCTCATCGCCGACAGGTCGGAGTGGCACAGGCCGGCCTTGTGCATCTTCACCCGGACGCGGCCGGGGCCGAAGGAGACGGACTCGACGTCCCTGACGTCCAGGGTCTCGTCACCGGTCGTGTGCAGGAAGGCTGCGCGCATGGTCGGAACTCCTCTGTAGTACGGGGGGTACGGGGTCAGGCCTGAACGGGGGCGGGCAGGTTGACGGCCTTGTACTCGAAGTAGGCGGACAGCCCCTCCGGACCGAACTCACGGCCGATCCCGGAGTTCTTGTAGCCGCCGAAGGGGGCAGCCAGATCGAGGCGGAAACCGTTGACCGTGATGGTCCCGGTGCGCACCCGGCGGGCGACCTCGGTGCCACGCTCGGTGTCCGCGGTGAACACGGCGCCGGACAGGCCGAATTCGGAGGCGTTGGCGAGGGCGACCGCCTCGTCCTCCGTCTCGTAACGGATCAGGCAGACGACCGGGCCGAAGATCTCCTCGCGGGCGATCCGCATGTCGTTGGTGACGTCGCCGAACAGGGTCGGCTCGACGTACCAGCCGGTGGCCAGGCCCGCCGGAACGCCACCGCCGGTGAGGACCTTGGCGCCCTCCTCCTGGCCGATGCGGATGTAGTCGAGGTTCCGCTCCTGCTGCTTCTTCGTCACCATCGGGCCGACCACCGTCGCCGGGTCTGCCGGGTCGCCGACCTTGAGCCCGGCGAAGGCGGCGGTCAGCGCGCCGGCCACCTCGTCGTAGCGGGAGGCCGGAACCAGCACCCGGGTGAGCGCGACGCACGCCTGGCCGCTGTTGGCGGCGCAGGTGCCGGCGACGATGGCGGGCACGGCGACGGCCAGGTCCGCGTCGTGGAGGACGATCGCCGCGGACTTGCCGCCGAGTTCCAGCGAGACACGGGTGAGGTTCTGCGCGGCGGCGGCCATGATTGCCTTGCCGGCCGCGACCGAACCGGTGAACGCCACCTTGTCGATGCCGGGGTGCGCCACCAGATGCGCACCGGTCTCGCGGCCGGCAGGCAGCACGCTGAGCACCCCCTCCGGCAGCCCTGCCTCTGCGCAGACGCCGGCCAGCCAGTTGGCGTCGAGGGGGGTCTCCGGGGACGGTTTGAGGACGACGGAACAGCCGGCGAGCAGCGCCGGGGCGAGCTTTGCTCCGATGGTCAACTGGGGCACGTTCCACGGAGTGATCGCCGCGACGACGCCGACCGCCTCCCGGCGCACCAGGACCGGGCCGCCGATGCCCTGACGCTCGTGCTCCTCCTCGAACTGCGCGGCGGCGGCGAGCGCCATGGCGAAGACGCCGACGGTGGACAGGGCCTGTCCCCTTACGGAGAACAGTATCGGTGAGCCGTTCTGCAGGGTGATGAGCTCAGCCAGTTCCTGGTGGCGGGCGGCGACGGTGTCCTTGATCCGGGTGACGACCGCGATTCGTTCGGCCATCGTCATCCGAGGCCACGGGCCGTGGTCGAACGCCGTGCGGGCAGCGGCCACAGCCCTGTCCACGTCCTCGGGCGTCGCGTGCGGGACGCGCCCGACGATCTGTTCGGTGACCGGTGAGACCACCTCGATGGTGTCGTCGCCCGCGGGTTCGACCCACCGCCCTCCGATGAAGAGCTTGTGGTGTTCGACGATGTCGGTCATGGCGTGGTCCTCGCTTCGTTGCGATAAGGCGGAGGTGGGCAGGGCGGGAAGGGGCCGCGGGAGGGCACTGGGGATGTGGCCGGAGGCTCTTGCCGCCGGCTGCATCGCCGCACATCGGAGGAGGCCGCCGGGGCGCGCGGGCCGTCGATCCGTACCGCTATCGACTCTCCTGGTGACTGGCTAAGTGAATCGGTTGCGCGACGCGTACTGCTGACCCCATACCCATCACCGCATGGCGGGGGGTGTACATGAATCCCTCGAAGCCTGCACTGTCACGGCAATTCCGGACTCACCGCGAGTGTCAAGCAAGGAAGAAGTTAATTCACGCTAACGTATCTGTCCAGAGTCTGAGTGAGAGTGGACGCGGCCGTCAGCGCCGTGGTCGCCCGCTCGGGCTGCCGGCCTGCTGGGGCGCGGGGTCCGTGCGGCCGACCTCACCGTGCCCGTCGGTGCCGACCGTCACCGGCCCGGTCCGCTGCCATCGGCCGTGCAGGCCCTCGTCGACCTGGTGGAGGAACGGTCGCCACGCTCGCCCGGCTGAGCGGACAGCACCCGCCGCACCGGGTCGGTGGGCGTCCGGCCTGCTGTATTAGCCTGGGGGCAGTTCCGCGGCACGGCGGAGGGTTCAGGGCGGCGAGGGGCTGACAGATATGCGGACGGAAGCCTCGGGGCGGTCACCCGTACGCAGACCCCCGGACCGCAAGGCGCGCATCGTCGACGCCGCCGCCGCCCTCTTCTGCGAGCGCGGCTACCACAATGTGTCGGTCGCCGACGTGGCGGCGGCGGTCGGCATCACGGCCCCCGCCCTCTACCGGCACTTCCGCGGCAAGCCCGACCTGCTGCTCCAGGTCGTCACGGGCACGATCGACCGGATTGCGGACTCGGTCCGCTCGGCACCCGATCTGGAGAGTTATCTCCGGGCATCGGCGGCGCAGAGCCCGGACCGCCGATGCGCCGCCACACTGTGGCAGCGCGAGGCCCGGCATCTGCCTGAGGAGAGCCGCGAGGAACTGCGCCGCGCCCTGGCCGACATCGCCGCCCAGGTCGCCTCGCTGATCCGCACCGCACGCCCCGGCCTCGCCGAGCCCGACGCCGAACTGCTCGCATGGGCTGTGCTGTCCGTCTACGGATCCCTCGCCGGGCACCGTGTCTCACTGCCCCGGCGCCGCTTCGAGGAGCTGCTCCACCGTCTGGGCCACGCCGCCGCGTTCTGCCCCGTGGGCCCGCCGTCCACGGAAGCCGCCGACGCCCCGCAAGCACCCACGAACGGTGGCTACGCGTCGCTGGCGCACTCCCGCCGCGAAGAGATCCTCACCGAGGCGATCCGGCTCTTCGACGAGCGGGGCTTCCAGTCGGTGAGCACGGACGACATCGGCGAGGCCGCGGGGGCATCCGGCCCCAGCATCTACAAGCACTTCCCGAGCAAGACGGATCTGCTCGTCGCCGCCGTGCTCCGCGGCGGCGAGCAGCGCAGGGCCGCCACCACGCGGGCGCTGGAGAACTCCACAGGCCCGCGCGGGAGCCTCGACGCGCTGCTCCGCTCGTACATCGAGTTCGCCCTGAACCAGAGCCACTTGATCGGCGTGCTGGTCGGGGAGCTGGACCAGCTCCCCGAGAAGGAACGCAAGGCGTCGCGCCAGACGCAGCGGGACTATCTGGCGCTGTGGGTCCGCCTGCTCGACGAGGTCCGACCGGGGCTCGACACGGCCGAGGCCAAGATCATTGTGAACGCGATGCTCACCGCGGTCGACAACGCGGCCCGCACCGGACGCCTCGGCGAACGCCCGGACATCGCGGACCGCCTGGCGGACCTCGGTACGGTCCTGCTCCTCGACGAGGGCGAGTCCACCGGTTGATGACCGGTTGGGGCGCTGCCTGCCTCCTGCCGAGACCGCTCGCCGCTGATCAGGGTGACTGTGTCACACCACCCGTCCGTCGGCGGTGACACGTTCACGCAGAGGTGCTTCGACGAAGCCTCTGAGGGTTCCAGGTGCTCCGTGAGTCCCGTCGGCGACGTCGTCGCGGGAGCGACGTTCAACTCAGCTTTTCTCATTGTGTGTTGAGCGTCGCGATGGGACGCGAGCAGCTGCATGTGTCAGCACGCCCTGACGGGTGAATGTCCCGCCCCGGCGGGCGCCGGGCCGCGCATGTCGCCCCCATGGCTGGTTTGCTGCAGCTGGAAACTGGCGCGAGGCTCCGGGGGGCCGCCGGCCGCCCCCGGTGGAAACGGCGCCCTGCCGGGTGCCGAGCCCACCCGCGAAGGACCGATCGAAGGAGCGTCGTAGTGACGACGATGGGCACAGCAGGGGCGGACGAGACAGAGGAGTCGTACGCGAACGAGCTGCCGGTACGCAGCAGGGAGCCGGGAAACGTCATCGTCAGGTGGATGACCACCACCGATCACAAGACGATCGGCACGATGTACCTGCTCACGTCGTTCTCCTTCTTTGTCGTCGGCGGCGTGCTGGCTCTCGTCATGCGCGCCGAGCTCGCCCGTCCCGGCACGCAGATCGTCTCGAACGAGCAGTTCAACCAGGCGTTCACGATGCACGGCACGATCATGCTGCTGATGTTCGCGACGCCGCTGTTCGCCGGGTTCGCGAACTGGATCATGCCGCTGCAGATCGGCGCGCCCGACGTGGCGTTCCCGCGGCTGAACATGTTCGCGTACTGGCTGTACCTCTTCGGCTCGATCATCGCGGTGGCCGGCTTCCTCACCCCGAACGGCGCCGCGGACTTCGGCTGGTTCGCCTACTCCCCACTGACCGACGCGGTTCGATCGCCGGGGATCGGCAGCGATATGTGGATCATGGGTCTGGCCTTCTCCGGCTTCGGTACGATCCTCGGCTCGGTCAACTTCATCACCACGATCATCTGCCTGCGCGCACCCGGTATGACGATGTTCCGGATGCCGATGTTCGTGTGGACCGTGCTACTGACCGGTGTGCTGGTCCTGCTGGCCTTCCCGGTGCTGGCGGCGGCACTTCTGGCGTTGGAGGCGGACCGCAAGTTCGGGGCGCGCGTCTTCGAGGCGGCCAACGGCGGCGCACTGCTCTGGCAGCACCTCTTCTGGTTCTTCGGCCATCCGGAGGTGTACATCATCGCGTTGCCGTTCTTCGGGATCGTCAGCGAGGTCATTCCTGTCTTCAGCCGTAAGCCGCTCTTCGGCTACGTCGGTCTGATCAGTGCCACCATCGCGATCGCGGGCCTGTCCGTGACCGTGTGGGCGCACCACATGTACGTCACCGGCGGTGTGCTGCTGCCGTTCTTCTCGTTCATGACGTTCCTCATCGCGGTACCGACCGGTGTGAAGTTCTTCAACTGGATCGGCACGATGTGGAAGGGGTCGCTGTCCTTCGAGACACCTATGCTCTGGGCCATCGGCTTCCTGGTGACGTTCCTCTTCGGCGGTCTGACCGGCGTCATCCTGGCCTCGCCCCCGCTGGACTTCCACGTCTCGGACTCGTACTTCGTCGTCGCGCACTTCCACTACGTGGTCTTCGGCACCGTGGTCTTCGCGATGTTCGCCGGATTCCACTTCTGGTGGCCGAAGTTCACCGGCAAGATGCTGGACGAGCGGCTCGGCAAGATGACGTTCTGGACGCTGTTCGTGGGCTTCCACGGCACGTTCCTGGTGCAGCACTGGCTCGGTGCCGAGGGCATGCCGCGTCGTTACGCGGACTACCTCGCCGCCGACGGCTTCACCGCGCTCAACACGGTCTCGACGATCTCCTCGTTCCTGCTCGGCCTGTCGATGCTGCCGTTCTTCTACAACGTGTGGAAGACCGCCAAGTACGGCAAGAAGGTCGAGGTCGACGACCCGTGGGGGTACGGCCGTTCGCTGGAGTGGGCGACCTCCTGCCCGCCGCCGCGGCACAACTTCGTCACCCTGCCGCGGATCCGTTCCGAATCCCCGGCGTTCGACCTGCACCACCCCTCGGTACGGACCCTCGACGAGGGCGCCCACCATCCCGGCGCCAGGCCCGCGACCCCCGGGGACCGGCAGGCGTGAACGCGACGGTCCGGCGACAAGGAGGAAGGAGCACCGAGTGGACCCCGACAAGGAGAGCGCCCGCGGACTGGCACAGATGGAGGGCTTTCTGCTGTGGAGCGCCGAGGTCGAGGAGGCGCGCAGGCTGGCCGTCCGTTTCACCGACGAGCTGCCCTGGCTCACCACCACCCAGCGTGAGGACGTGGCCCGCGTCTACACCGCGGACCGTGTCGCCGCTTCCCGGGCGATGCTGGCCCGTATCGCCGCCCGCTCCACCGAACTGCGCGGCGAATACAACGACCGCTACCGCAGGCTCAGGGCGCGCTGTGTCGCGGCCGCGGTCGTCACCGCCGGCGCGGTCAGCGGTACCTGGACGGCGCTCACCCTGCTGACCCGCTGACACCGGGCGGTCGTCCGTTCTGTCGTCCCCAGCAGGCGAACTCGGACCCGGTTCGTGAGGATGGTGGGTGACGGGCGCGTGTGACCGGGCAGGAGAACGGGCGCCCGCGCAGACCCGAGAAGGGACGAACACCGTGGCACGACCCAGGATTCTCGTCGTCGGCGCCGGATTCGGCGGGGTCGAGTGCGTACGCCGTCTGGAGCGCGCACTCAAACCCGGTGAGGCGGACATCGCGCTCGTCGCCCCGTTCTCGTACCAGCTCTACCTGCCCCTTCTGCCGCAGGTGGCGTCGGGCGTGGTCACACCGCAGTCGGTCGCGGTGTCGCTGCGCCGCAGCCGTCGGCACCGCACCCGGATCATCCCCGGCGGGGCGATCGGCGTGGACACGACGGCGAAGATCTGCGTCATCCGCAAGATCACCGACGAGATCGTCGATGAACCGTACAACTACATCGTCCTCGCCCCCGGCAGCGTCACACGCACCTTCGACATCCCCGGCCTGCTCGACAACGCCCGCGGGATGAAGACACTGGCCGAGGCCGCCTACGTACGTGACCATGTGATCGCACAGCTGGACCTGGCGGATGCCAGCCACGACGAGGACGAGCGGGCCTCCCGGCTGCAGTTCGTGGTGGTCGGCGGCGGATACGCGGGCACCGAGACCGCGGCCTGTCTGCAGCGGCTCACCACAAGTGCCGTCCGGTACTACCCCCGGCTGGACCCGAAGCTCATCAAGTGGCATCTGATCGACATCGCCCCGAAGCTGATGCCCGAGCTGGGGGACAAACTCGGGCTCAGCGCCATGGAGGTGCTGCGCGAACGCGGCATCGACGTGTCGCTCGGAGTCTCGGTCGCCGAGGCGGGACCGGACAAGGTGACGCTCACCGACGGCCGGGTGCTGCCCTGCCGCACGCTGATCTGGACGGCCGGTGTCGCCGCGAGTCCACTGGTCGCCACCTTCGGCGCGGAGACCGTACGCGGGCGTCTGGCAGTGACCCCGGAGATGACCCTGCCGGGCTTCGACGGTGTCTTCGCGCTCGGCGATGCCGCCGCCGTACCCGACCTGGTCAAGGGCGACGGCGCGGTCTGCCCGCCCACCGCGCAGCACGCCATGCGGCAGGGCCGCAGACTCGCCGACAACCTGATCGCCACACTCCGCCACCAGCCGCTGAAGCCGTACGAACACAGGGACCTCGGGCTCGTTGTGGACCTCGGCGGCAAGGACGCGGTCTCCAAGCCGCTCGGCGTCGAGCTGCACGGGATCGCCGCGCAGGCAGTGGCCCGCGGTTACCACTGGTCGGCGATGCGGACCAATGTGGCCAAGGCACGGGTCATGACGAACTGGATGCTCAACGCCATCGCCGGTGACGACTTCGTACGCACGGGATTCCAGGCCCGCAAGCCGGGCACGCTGCGCGACTTCGAGTACACGGACTCCTACCTCACCCCGGAACAGGTCCGCCAGCACACCGCCTCGTTGACCGCCCGAGGCTGATCCGGGACGGGACTCCCTCTCCGGTCACATTCCTCTTCTCGTAGGGGGAGCAGCAGGCCGCCGGTCTCTCACACGTCGAGAATCCGCAGATCCATCCGGCCGAGGTGGTCGGCGTCGGCGACGAGGTCGATCGAGACGATCCGCCCGGCCTCGATGGTGAAGGCGATGACGACCCGCGGCCCTCCGCCCGGGGCCCAGACGGCGCCGGGAAGCCCGTCGATCAGGGCGGGCTGTGCTGCCGAGGCGCGCCCCGCGAACGTGCCGGCGACCGCAGTGGCCCCCACCGCCCCGGCCACGCCCGACAGGGCCGCCGCAGGGTCGACGCGGAGTACGACGTCCGGGTCGAGCAGGGCCGGCAGCGCCTCGAAGTCGCCGCCGCGCGACGCGGCCAGGAACGCGTCGACGACTTCGCGCCGACGGGCCAATTCGGTCCCGGGATCCGGGACCGTGCCCTGCACACGCCGGCGCGCACCACTGGCGAGCTGCCGGGTCGCGGCCGGGGTGAGTTCCACGATGGGGGCGATCTCGTCGAACGGCACGGCGAACATGTCGTGCAGCACGAACGCCAGACGTTCCGCGGGCGACAGCGTGTCCAGCACCACGAGCAGCGCCAGCCCGACCGAGTCGGTGAGCTCCGCCTGCTCCTCGGGCTCGGTGCCGACGTCGCGGCCCCCGGCGGGCCCCGGCAGATGCGATTCCCAGGGATCCTCACGGCGGGTCTCGCGGCTGCGCAGCATATCGAGGGAGACCCGGGCGACGACCGTCGTCAGCCATCCGCCGAGGTTCGCCACGTCACCGACGTCGGTACGGCTGAGACGCAGCCAGGTGCCCTGGACGGCGTCGTCGGACTCGGCGGCCGAACCGAGCATCCGGTAGGCCACTGCCCGCAGCCGGGGCCGGTGCTCCTCGAAGCGGGCCGCCAGAAGTTCCTGCTCGTCCATCGGTCACTTTCCTCCGTCGCTCCGTGTCGTACAAGTGACCCATGGGACCAGGCCTTTGTGACACGCTCCGGGCGCCGACACGCCGACACGCCGACACGCCGACACGCCGACACGCCGACACGCCGACACGCCGACGCGTCGCCGCGTCGCCGCGTCGCCCCGTGCGGGAGGCCGGTGACCGCCGGACAGCGGGCACCGGCCTCCCGGAGCCGTGACCGGCCGGCTCAGTCGTTGCCCTCGTGACCTGCGGTCAGCGCCGGGTCGCGCTCCACCACCGGGTCCAGTACGTCGTCGATGGCCTTCAGCAGATCCGCGTCGAACTTCACGCCCGCTGCCTTCACGTTCTCCGTGACCTGCTCGGGCCGGGAGGCACCGATGATCGCAGCGGACACGTTGGGGTTCTGCAGCACCCAGGCGACGGCCAGCTGAGCAAGGCTCAGACCGGCCTGGTCCGCCAGCGGCCGCAGCTGCTGGACCCGCTCCAGGACGTCGTCACGGAGCCAACCGGCGACGAACGATGCCCCGCCCTTGTCGTCCGTCGCCCGCGAACCGGCCGGCGGCTGCGCCCCCGGCTTGTACTTGCCCGTCAGCACGCCCTGGGCGATCGGCGACCATACGATCTGACCGATGCCGAGCTCCTCGGACGCGGGCACGACTTCACCCTCGATGACCCGCCACAGAGCCGAGTACTGCGGCTGGTTGGAGACGAGCGGAACGTTCAGCTCGCGGGCCAGGCCGTGTCCGGCGCGCAACTGGTCCGCCGTCCACTCCGAGACGCCGATGTAGAGGGCCTTGCCGGAGCGGACCACGTCGGCGAACGCCTCCATGGTCTCTTCCAGCGGGGTGCTGTGGTCGTAGCGGTGTGCCTGGTACAGGTCCACATAGTCGGTCTGCAGCCGGCGCAGCGAGTTGTCGATCGATTCGAGGATGTGCTTGCGGCCCAGACCGCGGTCGTTCTGCCCGGGGCCGGTCGGGAAGTAGACCTTGGTGAACACCTCGATGCTCTCGCGGCGCTGGTCCTTCAGCGCCCGGCCGAGGACGGCCTCGGCGCGGGTCTCGGCGTAGACGTCCGCGGTGTCGAAGGTGGTGATTCCGGCGTCCAGGGCGGCCCGGATACAGGCGGCGGCCGCGTCCTCCTCCACCTGGGAGCCGTGGGTGATCCAATTCCCGTAGGCGATCTCACTGATCGTCAGACCGCTGCGGCCGAGTCGGCGGAATTCCATGTGCCTGCTCTCCCTGTGCTGGTGCGTGGACACGTCATGCTATGCGTGCGCCACCGTGCCGGCCGGGAGGACTCAGGCGTCGGGCACGGTGCCTTGGATCCGGCGGAGGAAGGCCGCGTTGTCGGGGGTCTGCCGGATCCTGTCCAGCAGCACTTCCAGCATCGCCTGCGGGTCCCTCGTGTGCAGCGCGCGCCGCAGCCCTCGTACGGCGGTCAGTTCGGCGGCGGGGAGCAGCAGCTCCTCGCGGCGGGTGCCGGACTGCGGAATGTTCACGGCCGGGTGGATCCGCTTGTCCGCCAGTGCGCGGTCCAGCCGGAGTTCCATGTTCCCGGTGCTCTTGAGCTCTTCGAAGAAGTAGTCGTCGGCGCGGGACCCGGTGTCCGCCAACGCGGTGGCGAGGATGGTCAGCGAGCCGCCCTCCTCGGTGCGGCGTGCGGCGCCGAAGAGCCGCTTGGGGCCGAGCAGGGCGGCGGCGTCCACACCACCGCTGAGGGTGCGGCCTCCGGCGGACGCCACGTTGTTGTGGGCCCGGCACAGCCGGGTGAGCGAGTCGAGCAGGATCACCACGTCCTGGCCCTGCTCGACGAGCCGCTTGGCACGTTCCACCGCGAGTTCGGCGAGGGCGATGTGTTCCTTCGCGGGCCGGTCGAACGTCGAGGCGAGCACGTCGCCCCGTACGGAACGGCGCATGTCCGTGACCTCCTCGGGGCGCTCGTCGAGCAGCACCACCATGAGAAGGCACTCGGGATGGTTGGCTGCGACGGCGGCGGCGATCTGCTGCAGCAGCACTGTCTTGCCGGTCCGGGGCGGGGCGACGATCAGCCCGCGCTGTCCCTTGCCGACGGGGGCGACGAGATCGACGATGCGGGTTGCGGGGCTGCCGCCGGGTGTTTCCAGACGCAGTCGTTGCCCGGGGTGGAGCGGGGTGAGATCGGCGAAGTGCGGCCGGCCGCTCAGCGCCTGCGGGGGGCGGCCGTTGATCCGCTCGACCGCTGACAGGGCGCGCGGCCGGTCGCAGAGGCCTTCGACGAGGTCCCCCCTGCGCAGGCCGTGCCGGCGGACGAGGGCCGCAGGTACCTGGACGTCGGCGGGGGAGGGGTGGCCGCCCTCGGTGCGCAGCGCGCCGTGCCCCTGGCGCGTCACGTCGAGGACTCCTGACACGTTCGTGGGGAGTTGTTGCTGGTCAAGAGGGTGCTTGAGGGTGGTGGTCATGCGGGGTGGTCCTTTCGCGACATGGCGAATGAAGGGGCCCGGCGGATGCGTAAGGGCGGTGGGGTCACGCCCCGGACGACGGGCAGGAAAGTCCGTACCGGACTGGAGGAAGGTGGTGCGGGAGCTGCGTCGCCGGTCAGGAAAGGACGGACGGAGCAGCGAAAGGAAGGAGAACCGGCACCGGCGCCCGAATCCAGGGCGTTACACACGTGCCGTTTGCACTGTACCACCTGGCGGACGTGGTAGGTGTCGGGAATGCGGGAAGGGCGGTGGCTGCCGTGCAGCCACCGCCCTTCCCTACCTGCCCTGCCTGATCCGCTCAGTCGCCCCGGAAGGCGGCGAGGATCTCTTCGGCTGCCAGCGTTGCCGTCAACTCGCCGTCACGTACGCGTTGTTCGAGCGAGGGAGTGACCGCACGCACCTGCGGATGGCTGCGCAGGCTGTCCAGCAGCTCGTCGCGCACCATCGTCCAGGTCCAGTCGACCTGCTGGTCACGCCGCTTCGCGGCCAGCCGCCCCGTCGAGTCGAGCAGCGCACGGTGCTGCTCCAGCCGCTCCCACAGGGTGTCGAGGCCGGTCGACTCACGCGCACTGCACGTCAGCACCGGGGGAGTCCAGGCCGCGTCGGCCGGGTGCATCAGCCGCAGCGCGCCCGCCAGTTCGCGGGCCGCCGCGCGCGCGTCACGTTCGTGAGGACCGTCGGCCTTGTTCATCGCGATCGCGTCCGCCAGCTCCAGGACACCCTTCTTGATGCCCTGCAGCTGATCGCCGGTGCGGGCCAGCGTGAGCAGCAGAAACGTGTCGACCATCTGGGCCACGGCCGTCTCCGACTGGCCCACCCCGACCGTTTCCACCAACACCACGTCGTAACCCGCCGCCTCCATCACCACGATGGACTCCCGGGTCGCCTTGGCCACCCCGCCCAGCGTCCCGGCGGTGGGGGAGGGGCGGACGAAAGCCGCGGGATCGACCGCCAGCCGCTCCATCCTGGTCTTGTCGCCCAGGATGGAGCCGCCGGTCCGGCTGGACGACGGATCGACGGCCAGCACCGCGACCCGGTGGGCGAGCCCGGTGAGCATCGTGCCCAGTGCATCGATGAACGTGGACTTCCCGACCCCCGGCACCCCGCTGATGCCGATGCGCCGCGCGTTGCCGGAGTGCGGCAGCAGCTCGCGCAGCAACTGCTGGGCCAGGGCCCGGTGATCGGGGCGGGTGGACTCGACGAGAGTGATGGCGCGCGCGATGTGCGCCCGCTTCCCGTCGAGCACCCCCTTCACATAGCTGTCGATATCGATCGTCGGAGCCATCGGGTCAGCGGCTCACAGCTCATGGCCGAGCGCGGCACCGAGCCGCGTCACCAGATCGAAGGCGGCATCGGGGATCACCGTGCCCGGCGGGAACACGGCCGCCGCACCGGCCTCGTGCAGCGCTTCGACGTCCTGCGGCGGGATCACCCCGCCGACCACGATCATGATGTCGTCGCGGCCCTCGGCGGCCAGCTCCTCACGGAGCGCCGGTACGAGGGTGAGGTGCCCGGCAGCCAGCGAGGAGACGCCCACGATGTGCACATCCGCCTCGACCGCCTGCCGCGCCACCTCGGCCGGCGTCTGGAACAGCGGGCCGACATCGACGTCGAAGCCCAGGTCGGCGAAGGCCGTCGAGATCACCTTCTGGCCGCGGTCGTGGCCGTCCTGGCCCATCTTGGCGACCAGGATGCGCGGACGGCGCCCCTCCGCCTCCTCGAACCGGCCGACCAGCGTCCGGGTACGGTCCACGGAAGGTGACTCCCCTGCCTCGTTGCGGTACACACCGGAGATCGTACGGATCTGGCCCGCATGCCTCCCGTACACCTTCTCCAGGGCGTCCGAGATCTCGCCGACCGTGGCCATCGCCCGCGCCGCGTCGACCGCCAGCGCCAGCAGATTGCCTTCGAGACCCGGGCCGGGACCGCTCTCGGCTGCCGCAGTCAATGCCCGCAGGGCGGACTGGCAGGCCGCCTCGTCGCGTTCCGCGCGCAGCCGCCGCAGCTTCTCGATCTGCTGGGCGCGCACCGACGAGTTGTCGACCTTGAGCACATCGATCTGCTCGTCCGTCTCCACCCGGTACTCGTTGACTCCGATCACCGGCTGCCGCCCGGAGTCGATCCGCGCCTGGGTACGGGCCGCGGCCTCCTCCACCCGGAGCTTCGGGATGCCCGCGTCGATGGCCTGCGCCATCCCGCCTGCGGCCTCGACCTCCTCGATGTGCTGCCAGGCCCGCTGCGCCAGGTCGTACGTCAGCTTCTCCACGTACGCGCTGCCGCCCCACGGGTCGATGACCCGGCAGGTACCCGACTCCTGCTGGAGCAGCAGCTGGGTGTTCCGGGCGATCCGCGCCGAGAAGTCCGTCGGCAGCGCGAGGGCCTCGTCGAGCGCATTGGTGTGCAGCGACTGCGTGTGTCCCTGGGTGGCGGCCATTGCCTCCACACAGGTCCGGGTGACGTTGTTGAACACGTCCTGCGCGGTCAGCGACCAGCCCGAGGTCTGTGAATGGGTGCGCAGCGAGAGGGACTTGGCGTTCTTCGGTTCGAACTCCTTGACCAGCTTCGCCCACAGCAGGCGGGCCGCCCGCATCTTCGCGATCTCCATGAAGAAGTTCATGCCGATCGCCCAGAAGAACGACAGCCGCGGTGCGAACGCGTCCACATCGAGGCCTGCGTCCCGACCGGCTCGCAGGTACTCCACCCCGTCGGCGAGGGTGTACGCCAGCTCCAGATCGGCCGTCGCACCCGCCTCCTGGATGTGATAGCCGGAGATGGAGATCGAGTTGTAGCGCGGCATCTTCTGCGAGGTGTACGCGAAGATGTCGGAGATGATCCGCATCGAGGGCTTCGGCGGATAGATGTAGGTGTTGCGGACCATGAACTCCTTGAGGATGTCGTTCTGGATGGTCCCGGCCAGCTTCTCGGGCGGTACGCCCTGTTCCTCGGCGGCCACGATGTACAGCGCGAGTACGGGAAGCACCGCGCCGTTCATCGTCATGGACACCGTCATCTTGTCCAGCGGGATGCCGTCGAACAGTTGGCGCATGTCGTAGATCGAGTCGATCGCCACACCGGCCATGCCGACGTCGCCGGTCACCCGCGGGTGGTCACTGTCGTAGCCGCGGTGGGTCGGCAGGTCGAAGGCGACGGAGAGTCCCTTCTGCCCGGCCGCGAGGTTGCGGCGGTAGAAGGCGTTGGACTCCTCGGCCGTGGAGAACCCCGCGTACTGCCGGATCGTCCAGGGCTGGTTGACGTACATCGTCGGGTACGGACCGCGCAGATACGGGGCCATGCCCGGATACGTACCGAGGAAGTCGAGCCCTTCCAGGTCACGCCCGGTGTACAGCGGCTTGACCGCGATGCCCTCCGGGGTCTCCCACAGAAGATCGCCGTCGGAGCCACCGGTGGACTCCTTCACCGCCGTGTGCCACTGGTCCTCGGACCCCTCGGCGCCGGTGCCCGGCCCGAGTTCGATGTCGGAGAAGTCGGGGATCCGCATTACGCCACACCCATACGGTCGAGAACGGAGGAGAGTACGGCCACCACGTCGCAGCCCGCGAAGACGTACTCGTCGACACCGGCATACTCTGCGGGCCGGCCCGCGAGGAACACCCACCGCGCACCGGCCGTGCGCAACGCCGAGGCCACGGCCTCCGCCTGCTCGGCGTACAGCGCGTCACCGGAACACAGGCACGCCACCGTGGCCCCACTGGTCGCGAAGGCCTCGGCGGCCGTCGAGGCGTCCACCGACGCCGGGTCGTGCACGGGCTCGATCCCGCCCGCCTGGAACAGGTTCGAGGCGAACGTGGCCCGCGCGGTGTGCACCGACGCGGGGCCGAGCGCCGCAAGGAACACGCGGGGCCGCCGGCCCGTCTCCGCCAGATGGGCGTCCGACCGGGCACGCAACGCCTCGAACGCCTCGTCACGACGGACTGTGGGCAGGCCGCCCGACGCGCCATCGGCGGCGGGGGCCGCCTCGCGCTCCACCAGGCGCTCCGCAAGGTGCGGGAACTCACTGACGCCGGTGACCGGCTCCTTGCGCCGTGCCAGATCCTTGCTACGCGCCGCCCAGGTCGCCGCCAGCCGCTCACCGATCAGGCCGGAGCCGAGCGCCGCCGCCTGACCGCCCGCCCGCTCGATCTCCTGGAAGAACGCCCAGGCGGCGTCGGCGAGTTCGGTGGTCAGCCGCTCCACATACCAGGAGCCGCCCGCCGGGTCGATCACCCGGGCCAGATGCGACTCCTCCATGAGGATCGTCGACGTGTTACGGGCGATGCGCCGGGCGGACGCGTCCGGCAGCCCCAGCGCGTGATCGAACGGCAGCACGGTGACGGAGTCGGCCCCGCCGACGCCCGCACCCAGACATGCCAGCGTCGTCCGCAGCATGTTCACCCACGGATCGCGCCGCGTCATCATCACCGGCGACGTCACCGCGTGCTGGCGCTGCGCGCCGGCGTCCGCGGCTCCGCACACCTCGGCGACCCGCGCCCACAGCCGACGCGCCGCCCGCAGCTTGGCAATGGTCAGGAACTGGTCGGCGGTGGCCGCGTACCGGAACTCCAGCTGGGCGCAGGCCGCCTCGACGGAGAGCCCCGCCCCGGTCAGCGCCCGCAGATAGGCCACGCCGGTCGCCAGCGAACTGCCCAGCTCCTGGGCCGCCGAGCCACCGGCCTCGTGGTACGGCAGCGCGTCCACGGTCAACGCCCGCAGCCCGGGATACTCCTTCGCGCACCGCTCGGCCCAGTGCACGGCGGCCGCCGGCTCCGGGGCACTGCCGCTGCGTGCCGCGCGGCCCAGCGGGTCGGCGCCGAGATTGCCGCGGGCCGACTCCGGGGCCACGCCCCGCCCCTCGTACAGCCGCAGCAACTCTGCCGCGGCGGCGTCGAGTTCGCTGCCCGCGTCGAGCACGACCGGGGCCAGATCGAGATAGACACCGTCCAGCGCACGCGCCAGCCCGGATACCGGTACGCCCGTCGCACCCCCGACGGTCAGCCACAACGAGGTGACACCGTTCTCCAGATCCGCGAGCACGGCTTCGTTGAGCCGGGCCGGATCCGTCAGGCTGTGCCGCTGCCGTACGTCCCAGCCGTTCGCCGCGTTCCCCTCGGCCTTGCTGCCGCGGGTGAAGGGGGCGAAGCCCGGAAAACCGGCATCGGGCGCGTCATCGCGCGAGGTGTACAGAGGGCGGGTGATGAGCCCGTCCTCCACTGTGGTGGACAGCGCTTCCTCGGCTGCCGAACCCGCAACATCCTTGCCCGACTTGCGCAGCACACCTTCGACAAGGCTCTGCCACTGCTCATGGGCTGGGTCAGGGAATTCGGCGGCCAACGAAAGCCCGTCAGCAGGCAGGACCGTCATGCCCAGATGCTAGGCGAAGGCTCAGATGAGCAGCAGGGGAACCGCCTGTGACCTTGCCCTCTCCGCACGCACTTGATCCTTTACGGACGGTGGCGTAGTCAGGGGCTGCCGGCGGGCGGGGCGGGCGTGTCACGGCGGCCCGGGCACGCGCCGGCCGCCCCCGCCCGTTGCTGCTCGACAACCCCTCGCAGCACCCGATCGGACCACCCGCGTCCATGCACGCCACACTCGGCGCACCCATGCCGCCGGCGTCGGCGGCGTCTGCCTGCTCGTCGCCCCGACCCCGTCGAAACGGCTTCCGCACCGACCACGGCCGCGTATTCGACCAGGGACCCCACGAGGCGGCCGCTCAGCTCTCCGTCCCAGGTGAATTGCCACAGTGCATCACTAAATATCCGAAGTTATGCTGCAGGCAATCCATCCGTCAGGAGAGGACACGCCCGTGACTGTGGGACCTGTGGAGTACCTCGTCGTCGCCTTTCCCGGGAGCCGTTTCACCGGGGCCATTGCGCCGGCGCTGGCCGAAGCGGTCGCCTCGAAGGCGGTTCGGATCCTCGATCTGACGTTTGTGTACCGGGGTGAGGACGGCACGCTCGAATCAGTGGAGCTGGACGACCTCGACCCCGATGACCTGGTGTCGTTCGAGCCGGTCGAGGGAGTGGTCGGCGGCCTGTTGAACAGCGAGGACATCCGGACTCTCGGGGAGAGCGTGCCACCGGGCAGCTCCGCCGCACTGATCGTGTGGGAGGACCTGTGGGCGGTTCCGCTCACAGTGGCCGTCCGGGCATCGGGCGGTCAAGTGGTGGCGCATGAGCGGATCCCCGCCGAGATCGCGGAGGCGGCCGTGGCCGCCGGCGGTCCCACCGGCTGACGCTGCCCGGCCCGCTGCACGCCACGCACCGCACGCACCGCACCGCACTGGAAGGGGCGCACATCATGCCGATTTTCCGAGGACCGGGCATGAACCGCAGAGGACCGGGGCTGCTGGGCACCGTGGCGCGCACCGCCGTCGTCGCGGGCACGGCATCGGCGGTCAGCGGACGGGTCCAGCAGCGCCAGCAGCAGAGGTGGGGCGCGCAGGAAGCGGCCGCACAGGAAGGGGCCGCCGCACAGCAGCAACAGACACCCCCTGCCCAGGCGGCGCCTCCCGCGCCCCCGGCGGACGACATCATCGACCGGCTGGAACGACTGGCCGAGCTGAAGAAGCAAGGAATCCTGACCGACGCCGAGTTCGAGGCGCAGAAGGCGAAGGTTCTGGCCGGCTGATCCGGCCGGGGCGAATCCATTCATCAGCCGTGTCCGCAGTAAGCCGTGCCCCGAATGAGTCGCGTCCGGAAAAGGGGAATCCATCGTGCAAACCGCCAGGGCCGTTGCGGCTTCCACCGTTATCAATCTGCGTGACCTGGGCGGAATTTCACTGGGTCGCGACCGCTGCTTCCGGTCCGGGGCGGTGCTGCGCTCCGGTCAGCTCAGCGGATTCGACGCGGCCTGCGACGTGGCGGTGACCGCCCTGGGCATCCGGACGGTCGTCGACCTCCGCACCGCCGATGAGCGCATGGCGGCCCCCGATCGGCTGCCGACCGGAGCCCGGCTGTTCGTCGCCGATGTCCTCGGCGACAACCCGGGCGTGGCACCCGCCCGGCTGCGCGCGCTGCTCAGCGATCCGGTGGCTGCGGAGGAGTTGCTCGGGGGCGGAAAGGCCGAGGAGCTGTTCGCGCAGACCTACCGGAAGCTGGTGCTGTCGCCGGGCGCCTCGGCCGCGTACCGCGCCTTCGTCGAGACGGCCGCGGACGACCGTGCCCGGCCGGTGCTCGTCCACTGCACGGCGGGCAAGGACCGCACCGGGTGGGCGACCACGCTGCTCCTGCTCATGGTCGGGGCGTCACGCGATGTCGTACGGGCGGAGTTCCTCGCCGTGAATCCGGTGGCGCGAGCTGCCTTCCAGCCGTATGTGCAGGGCTTCCTCGACGCGGGCGGCGATCCCGAGATCGCGGCCGCGATCATCGAGGTCCGCCCCCGCTATCTCTCGACCGCCCTCGACGCGATGGATGAGCGGTGGGGCGGCCTGGACGGCTACGTGCGTGACGCTCTGCGGATCCCCGAGCCCGTGGTGGAGCGGCTGCGGAGCGGGCTCGTGGTCTCCGCCCAACCGGAACCGGCCATCGCCGCCACCCGATCGGCCAAAGCGGTCATCCGGGGATCCATGGGGTGACTCCATACCTCTGGCGGGTAGGGTTGCCGCCGCCCTCACGGTCGAGGTGATGCCACAGACGGGGACGCTCGGCGGACACGTGCATCGAGCGGTCCGGTTCCGGGGGACCGGCGCCTGGGCCGTTCTCGGTATCGTGGGGGTACTGGATCAAGGGTTCTCCGAGAGGGGTGCACGTTGACCGAGCGCAAACCCGCCGGCGTCAGCTTCGAATCGTGGGTCGACAAGCAGATCCGTGAGGCCGAGCAACGCGGCGACTTCTCCCAGCTGCCGGGTTTCGGTAAACCGCTGCCCGGTATCGACCGCCCGTACGACGAAACCTGGTGGATCAAGGCGAAGATGCAGCGCGAGGGGGTGTCGATGCTCCCGCCCGCCCTGGCCCTGCGCAAGGAGGCGGAGGACACCCGCGCGGCGGTGTCCGAAGCCCGCTCGGAGGCCGAGGTGCGGCGGATGCTCACCGCGGTCAACGAGAAGATCGAGGCGGCGATCCGTCGGCCGCCGCCGGGGCCCCTGCTGAACAAGCGCCCGTTCGACATCGACGCCGTGGTCGAGGAGTGGCGTGCCGAGCGCGGTTCGGCGTAGGTCACGGCGGGGGCAGGCGAGGCCGGGCATGCGCCCGGCCTCCGATGCGTAATACTCCCTTTATGAAACCGAGTGTTACGGGACCGGTAGGCGGGGCAGGTCACCGGGATGTGATGATCCGACGGGCGACCGCGCGCGACGCCAAGCGCCTCACCCGGTTGGTCAGGAACTCCCGCGCCTACGAGGGCCCGTACGCCCCCATGGTCGCCGGCTACCGGGTGGGGCCCGACTACATCGAGACCCATCGGGTCTTCGTGGCCGTCCACAGCGCTACCGACCGGCTGCTCGGGTTCTACTCGCTGGTCCTCGAACCGGCCGAACTCGATCTGATGTTCGTCGCCGAGGATGCGCAGGGTCGCGGTATCGGACGGCTGATGATCGCGCATCTGCGCGGCGAGGCGCAGCTGGCCGGGCTCACCGGCGTTCGCATCGTCTCGCATCCACCCGCCGAGGGCTTCTACCGCAGTGTGGGTGCCCTGCCGACCGGCACGGCCGCGGCCAACCCGCCCGCGGTGATGTGGGACCGGCCCGAACTGACGCTTCCGGTCGCCTGACGGACCGCAGAAGAGCCCGGCCGGGACCCGGTGACCCGGATCCCGGCCGAAACGCCTGGTGCGCCGGGAACCGTTACGAGGCGAAGCCACCGTACGGGCGCGTGATGATCTCCATGGCATGTCCGGCGGGATCGAGGAAGTAGATGCCCCGGCCGCCGTCATTGTGGTTGATCTCGCCCGGATGCTTCCGATGCGGATCGGCCCAGTAGGTGATCCCGAGCTCCTTGATGCGGGCGTACGACGTATCGAACTCCGCCTCCGAGACCAGGAAGGCGTAATGCTGCCCGACGATCGATTCGGCGGGAATGGTCGCGAAATCCAGCGTGACACCATTTGCCGTGGCGACCGCTACGAACGGTCCCCATTCCGCACCGATTTCCAGACCCAGGATGTGCGCAAGGAATTCGGCGGATTCCCGGTTGTTCCGGGCGTGAATGATGGTGTGATTCAACTCGACTGACACTGTGGAATGCCTCCAACGGGCATCTCACGGGCACCTCCACGCCTCACCCGGCCGGTGACCGGCGCGCGATGCCCTATTCAAGATCGTAGGCGCGACCGCATCGTTCGTCGAGGGCATCGCCGACGGCGCATCCGGGGGGCCACCCCGACGTGAGATCCCTACGGTGGGGTAGAAGGCGACGCAACGGGCTCGACACCTACCGCGGACGGAGGCTCACGGTGACCCCGACACCCGGCGAGGACCACGACGCGGAAAGCGGTCGGGAGCCCGACATCGGCCGCCACGAGACGGCCGAGGAACGAGCGGACCGGCTGTGGTCGGATCTGCTCCAGGAGCTGCGCGTCGCCCAGACCGGCGTCCAGATCCTGTTCGGCTTTCTGCTGGCCGTCGTCTTCCAGTCGCGGTTCGCCGCACTGTCGGACACGGACCGCACCATTTATGTGGTCACCGTGATGCTGGGGTCGGCCACGGCCGCCGCGCTCATCGGGCCCGTCTCCCTCCACCGCCTGCTCACCGGGCACCGGCTCAAGCCGCAGACCGTTGTGTGGGCGTCGCGACTGACCGTGCTCGGCCTCGTCCTGCTGTTCTGCACGATGTGCTCCGCGCTTCTGCTCATCCTGCGGGTGGCCCTGCACAACGCTCTCGCACTGTGGCTGGTGGGCGCCATGGCGCTGTGGTTCCTCATCTGCTGGTTCGTGTTCCCGGCCTGGGTGCTGGCGCGCTCGACATCGGAAGGCGAGAAGTGACCTCGGATACGTACTCGGCGCGCGGCGCACAGCCGAACAGCTGACTGCGACCGTTCGGCTCAGGTCCCCTCGGCAGCCGGGCTTCGGATGTCCGTGACGGTGAACAGCCCGCCGTCCGGGTCCAGCAGGGTCGCCTCCGCGCCGTGTCCCTGTGTCCGTTGCTCGACCACCGAGCCCCCGTGCTGCCGCGCCGCCGAGACAGTCGCCGCCACATCGGCCACCGGGAAGTGGACCTGCCAGTGCGGGCGGACCAGCGGATCCGGTGCGGCCTCGACCGCACCGGAGCTGATCCGGGCCAGCCGCTTGCCGCCGCAGTCCACCACGACCTGGTCCTTCTCGTACGACACCTCGCAGTCGCCGGGACGTCCGGTCGCCCAGTCGAGGACCTGGCCGTAGAAGATTGCGGCCTCGAAAGCGTCCCTGGTGCGCAGCTCGAGCCACGCGTTCGAGTGGTCGTCCGGCGCCGGCGGTGATGTCGCCGCCTCGGTGCGCTCCCAGATGCCGAACACCGCGCCGTCGCGGTCCGCCGCCAGGGCGCCGCGCCCCTTGCCGAGCGTCAGTGGCCCCACCGCCACCGTGCCGCTGCGCTCACGAATGCGCGACGCAGCCGCATCGGCGTTCTGCACGGCGAAGTACGGAGTCCATGCCACAGCGACCCGGAAGGCCGGCACTACCGCCGCGATACCGGCCACCGGCACGTCGTCGCGGCGTGCGACGGAGAATTCCTGCCCCAGCTTTCCCGGCCGGAACGTCCACCCCAGCGTGGCGGTGTAGAACTCCTGCGCCGACTTCAGGTCCCGGGTCATGAGGTTGACCCAGCAGGGCGCCGACGGTCCGGTCAACGGTGCCGAGGGGGGCGCGGTCCTGGGTCTGCTTCCCGTCATGGTGCTGCTGCCTTCATCGGTTCTGCGGCAAACGCATGCCGTGGCGGTCGGGCCTCTACCAGCCTCACTTCGGTCGGTCGGTCGCGCAACACGCGCCGATGCGGGCATGCGCCTGCTCAGTCGCGCGTCTCGTCCTTTTCGTGCCGGATGGGCTCGTTCCCGTGGTCACCCAGTTCGTAGGGGGAGAGTCCGCGCCCGTCGGCCGGGAAGCTGTCGTCGCCGTGGACGTCGCGCTCCTCGACGTGTGTGCGGTGGTCCGGCCGTAGCGGCTGCTCATCGGGCCGAGGCGGCGGCAGTTCCTCGGCCCGGCGCCGCCGTCCCAGCCAGACGGCGCCGATCAGCATGCCCACGAGGGCCACGCCGACGATCGCCATCACCACGCCGAGCGCACCCCGCCCGTCCGCGAGCGTGACGGCCAGGGAATTGAGGGCTCCATTCGATACGTCCATGCATGCCGGATACCCCGAGCCGGGGCCGTCACTCGGCTACGACCATGAATTCATGTTTTAAGTGGATATAAAGAGAAAAGAGTTTCACTGCTCGCCGACCGCTTCGTGTCGCAGACACCCAGCCGTGGGGTGAGCCTGGAGAAGGGCCAGCACTGCGAGCGGAAGGAACCCCCGTGAACAGCACACAGGCGCAGGCGGAGGAGAACCGGTACGGCAAGGAGGTGGCGGTCGCCATCAGCGGCTGCTCGAAGGACGACGCACGGATGGTCTTCGACGTGCTGCGGGCCGCTTTCACCACCGACCGGGCCTCGGTGGACGTACCGCAGGACCTGGGCGGGAAGCGACCCACCGTATGGAACGTGACCGTCGATGTGTCCGAGGCGAGGGTGGTCTCGGGCCCCGTCACGATCGACCGGCCCGTGACGCTCGATGTGCAGGGCGGCTACTGGGCGGTCGACGAGCTCAGGAGGCACCTGGCGGACGCCTTCACGGTGCGGGTCGTCGGAACGGTCTCCGGTGACCAGGAGGAGGAGGTGCGTCTGCGGGTGGAGAGCCGGTGAGGCGCGCACCTGCGCCCGGAGTCGGCGCAATGCGCAGGGAGGCTCCAGCGCATCTGGTACAAAGCTGCCAAAAGGTACAGCTTTGAGAGGTGCGAACGGGTGGAACACGCGAGCCGGCGGGAGGACGGTGCCGGTAATCCGGAGACAGCCCTTCACCGTTCGACGCTGACGCTGCACATCAACGGAACCGAACGGACCCTGTCGCTCGACCACCGCACCACCGTCCTGGACGCGCTGCGTGAGCACCTCGGCCTCACCGGAGCGAAGAAGGGCTGCGACCACGGCCAGTGCGGGGCCTGCACCGTCATCATCGAAGGCCGGCGCGCCAACAGCTGTCTGCTGCTCGCCGTCGCACACGACGGGGCCGCGATCACCACCGTCGAGGGGCTCGCCGACGGGGACGAGCTGCATCCCGTGCAGGAAGCCTTCCTCGCCCGGGACGCCCTGCAGTGCGGATACTGCACCCCCGGCCAGATCTGCTCGGCAGTGGGCATGCTCGACGAAGCGGCCGACGGCTTCCCGTCCGACGCCACCGAAACAGGCCGGCCCGGCGCCACCCCGGCCCGGCTCACTGCCCCCGAGATCCGCGAGCGCATGAGCGGCAACCTGTGCCGCTGCGGTGCGTACCCCCGTATCGTCGAAGCGATCCTGGACGTGGCGCCGTGAAGCCGTTCGAATATCTGCGCGCCCGCACCACCGCCGAGGCGGTCCGCGCGAGCACCGCCCGCCCCGGGGCCGTGTTTCTCAGCGGAGGCACCAATCTGGTCGACCTGATGAAGCTGGGTGTGGCCACCCCCGACCTGCTCATCGACGTAAGCGGACTGCCCCTGGACCAGGTGGCGGACACGCCCGACGGCGGCCTGCGCATCGGCGCGACCGTACGCAACAGCGACCTCGCCGCCCATCACGCCGTGCGCTCCCGCTACGCCGCCCTGTCGCAGGCGCTGCTCTCCGGGGCCTCCGGGCAGCTCCGGAACACCGCCACGACCGGCGGGAACCTGCTGCAGCGCACCCGTTGCCCGTACTTCCAGGACACCTCGAAGCCCTGCAACAAACGGGCACCGGGCACCGGATGTCCCGCCCGCGAAGGCGCCCACCGGGATCTCGCCGTCCTCGGCCACTCCGCGGACTGCGTCGCCACCCAACCCTCGGACATGGCCGTCGCCCTGGCCGCCCTGGATGCCGTGGTCCAGCTGCACGGACCGGACGGCGAACGCTCCGTGCCCGTCACCGAGTTCCACCGGCTACCGGGGGACACACCCGAGCGCGACACGGTGATCCGGCCGGGTGAGCTGATCACCGAGGTGCTGCTGCCGCCAGGTCCGGACGGCGCCGTCTCCCTCTACCGCAAGGCCCGAGACCGCGCCTCGTACGCCTTCGCCCTGGCCTCCGTCGCCGCGGTCGTCACCGTCCGCGACGGCCGGATCCAGCACGCCGCGCTGGCCTTCGGCGGGCTAGCTCACCGCCCGTGGCGCGCCCGGGCCGCGGAAGAGGTCCTGCGGGGCGCCACCGCCACCGACGACACCTTCACCCGGGCCGTGGACGCCGAACTCGCGGCCGCCCGGCCGTTGCGCGACAACGCGTTCAAGGTGGAGCTCGCCCGCCGCCTGGCCGTCGACGCCCTGGCCGCACTCACCGCCGCCGCCTGAGAACGTGAGGACGCCCGCCATGAGCCAGGTCCCCCAGCCGCTGGGCAGCCCCGTGGTCCGCCGCGAGGGCCGGGACAAGGTCACCGGCGCCGCCCGCTACGCCGCCGAGCACAGCCCGCCCGACTGTCTGTACGCCTGGCCCGTACCCGCCACCGTTGTACGCGGCCGGATCACGGCGATCCATACCGGCGAGGCGCTCGCCCTGCCCGGCGTGCACACCGTCCTCACCCATGAGAACGCCCCGAAACTGAGACAGCCCGACGACCCGGTCCTGGCAGTCCTCCAGGACGACCGGGTCCCGCACCGGGGCCGGCAGGTGGCGCTCGTGGTGGCCGACACGTTCGAGGCGGCGCGGGCAGGAGCCGAGGCCGTCCGGATCGAGTACGAGAGCAACGGACACGATGTCCGGCTCACCGAGGACCACCCGGGCCTGTACACACCGCAGACGGTGAACGGCGGATACCCGGCCGTCCGCGAACGCGGCGACTTCGACCGCGCCTTCGCCGTGTCCCCGGTACAGGTCGACGTCACGTACACAGTCGGGCCCCTGCACAACCACCCCATGGAACCGCACGCCTCCACCGCCCACTGGGCGGACGACGGGCAGCTGACCGTGTACGACTCGAGCCAGGGCACCGGAACGGTCCGCGACACCCTGGCCACCGTGTTCGGGCTCCGGCCCGATCAGGTCACGGTCGTCTCCGAACACGTCGGCGGCGGCTTCGGCTCCAAGGGCACCACGCGCCCACAGGCCGTGCTCGCCGCCATGGCTGCGCGCCACACCGGGCGCCCCGTCAAACTCGCCCTGCCACGACGCGAGTTGCCCGCCGTCGTGGGCCACCGCGCCCCCACCGTGCAACGCGTCAGACTCGGCGCGGAGTTCGACGGCACCGTCACCTCGCTCGCCCACGAGATCATCACGCACACCTCCACGGTCAAGGAGTTCGTGGAACAGGCGGCCGTGCCGGCCCGCACGATGTACTCGTCCGGACACAGCCGTACGGTCCACCGGGCGGTCGCCCTGGACGTACCCAGCCCTTCATGGATGCGCGCCCCCGGCGAGGCCCCCGGGATGTACGCGCTGGAGTCGGCCATGGACGAGCTCGCCGTGGCCCTCGGCATCGACCCCGTCGACCTGCGTCTGCGCAACGACCCCGCGTACGAACCCGACTCCGGCCGCCCCTTCAGCAGCCGCGGTCTCGCCGCCTGCCTGGAGGAGGGCGCCGCGCGGTTCGGCTGGTACGACCGCGACCCGCGCCCCGCGGTCCGCACCGAAGGCCCACTGCTGCTCGGTGCGGGCGTCGCCTCCGCCACGTACCCCGTGTACGTCGGCGGTTCCACCGCCTCGGCGCACGCAGCCGCCGACGGCACCTACCGCATCAGGATCAACGCCACCGACATCGGCACCGGCGCCCGCACCGTCCTCGCGCAGATCGCCGCGTCCGTGCTGGACACCCCCGTGGCCGACGTCCGGATCGACATCGGCAGCAGCGCACTGCCCGAAGCGCCGCTGGCCGGAGGTTCCGCGGGTACGGCCTCCTGGGGATGGTCCGTGCACAAGGCGTCCACGGCCCTGGTACGACACCTGAGGGAGCGCACCGGGCCCCTTCCCGACGAGGGCGTCACGGTCACCGCGGACACCAGGGAGGACACGGCGGTGGAATCCCCGTACGCACGGCATGCGTTCGGTGCGCACTTCGCCGAAGTCGCCGTCGACACCCGCACCGGTGAGGTCCGGATGCGCCGCATGCTCGGCGTCTTCGCCGCCGGGCGCATCCTCAACTCCCGTACCGCACGCTCCCAGTTCATCGGCGGCATGATCATGGGGCTCGGCATGGCACTGACCGAGGGCAGCACGATCGACCCCGTCTTCGGCGACTTCACACAGAACGATCTCGCCTCCTACCATGTGCCCGTCTGTGCCGACGTCCCACAGATCGAGGCGCACTGGATCGACGAGGACGACCCGCATCTGAACCCGATGGGCAGCAAGGGCATCGGTGAGATCGGCATCGTGGGCGCCGCGGCCGCTCTCGGCAACGCCGTGCGGCACGCGACCGGCGCCCGGTTGCGCAGCCTCCCGCTCACGCCGGACAAGCTGCTGCCGTATCTGCCGTGAGGGTGGATGCAGCGCGGTCACGCTCCGTGGCGAAATCACGCGCCCGCTCACCTTCGTGTTGCGCAACCGGTCCCACCGGGTCACCCTAAGGAGTGACCTAATAGTGACATCTGCTCACTCTTCGTATTCGGGGGTCGTTGGTTCAACGGGGCGAAGCAGATGGGCCTGGACGTGAGGAGCCTCGACGATGACCGTTCCACTCGACCGGCATTATCTGGTCGAACTCCAGGTATCGGAAGAGCGTGTTTCGCAGTTGCGAAGAATAGTCGCCGCTCATCTGCGCCACTGGAGTCTCGAACTTCACATCCGGCCGGTGTGCCGGGGTGTGGAGGAGCTGCTGACCAATGTCCACCGGCACGTCGGTGGCGACAACAAGTGCGTCGTCGAACTCCGCTGGTCCGGACGGCACCTCACGGTCTCCGTCGCCGACAACAGCTCCGAGATGCCGAGACTGCTCAGCAGCGGCGGCGGTGGTCTCAGCCGTGTCATGGCCCTCAGCCACAGCTGGGGCACCTGTCGGACCCTCGACGGCAAAGTCGTCTGGTTCACCCGCTACGCCGAGGCGCCGTGGAACACCCGACTGCTGCCGCGCGCACCCCTGCCAGGAGTACGCGAGTTCCTGCTGCCGCCGGCCTCCGAGCCGTCCGAGCCGTCCGAGCCCGCCAAGCCCGCCGAGCCCGCCCTCGTCTGAGGCGGGCCCCGACGACAGGGGAGGCGGGGATCCCTGCCCGGACCGGTACCCGAGTCCCTACGCGAAGAAGTCTGCTCTGCCCCCCGGCGCGGATGACGTGCACAGCGCACGCATGGTCCGCGCCGGTCGGGTTACCCGCACCGGAACCCGCGTTGCGCGACGGGGCGTCGCGCGGCACGGTCGAAGAATCCGAGGCAAGGAGACCACAGTCATGCCCATCGCGACGGTCAACCCGGCGAACGGCGAGACCCTCAAGACGTTCGAGGCACTGGGGGCGGCGGAGATCGAGCATCGGCTCGCGACCGCGGACACCACCTTCCGGGAGTACCGCACCACCGCTTTCGGTGAACGGGCCCAACTGCTCAACCGGGCCGCGGACCTCCTCGACGAGGACCAGCAGGACATCGCCCGCACCATGACCACCGAAATGGGCAAGCCCGTCAAAGCGGCCCGCGCGGAGGCCGCGAAATGCGCCAAGGCCATGCGGTGGTACGCGGCCAACGCCGAGGGACTTCTTGCGGACGAGCACCCGCCGGCCGACGACGTACGCGACGCCGGAGCCTCCCGGGCCTATGTCCACTACCGTCCGCTGGGCCCGGTCCTCGCCGTGATGCCGTGGAACTTCCCGCTGTGGCAGGTCGTACGGTTCGCCGCGCCCGCACTCATGGCGGGCAACGTCGGCCTGCTCAAGCACGCGTCGAACGTCCCGCAGACCGCGATGTACCTGGAGGGCCTGTTCCGCCGGGCAGGATTCCCGCCCGGCTGCTTCCAGACGCTGCTGGTGGGAGCGGGAGCGGTCGAGTCGATCCTGCGTGACCGCCGCGTCGTCGCCGCCACCCTCACCGGCAGTGAGCCGGCCGGCCGCTCCGTCGCGTCGATCGCGGGCGACGAGGTCAAGCACACCGTGCTGGAACTGGGCGGCAGTGACCCGTTTCTCGTTCTGCCGTCGGCCGACATCCCGCAGGCCGCCCGCACGGCGGTGACCGCCCGGGTCCAGAACAACGGGCAGTCCTGCATCGCCGCCAAGCGATTCATCGTGCACACCGACGTGTACGACGAGTTCGCCGAGCGGTTCACCGCGGGCATGAACGATCTGACGGTCGGTGACCCGCAGCAGGAGACCACCGACGTCGGCCCGCTCTCCAGCGAACAGGGCCGCGCCGACCTGGAGGAGCTGGTGGACGACGCCGTACACCAGGGCGCGACCGCACTGTGCGGTGGCAGCCGGCCCACCGGCCTGGGCGCGGAGCTGGAGCGCGGCTGGTTCTACACCCCCACCGTCCTCAGCGGGATCACCTCCGCCATGCGGATCCACCGCGAGGAGACCTTCGGCCCGGTCGCCACGCTGTACCGCGTCGAGGACCTGGACGAAGCCGTGAACCTCGCGAACGACAGCCCGTTCGGCCTCAGCTCCAACGTGTGGACGCGCGACGCCGACGAGAGCCGCCAGTGCGTGCGTGATCTGCAGGCCGGCGGCGTCTTCTTCAACGGCATGACCGCCTCCCACCCCGCGCTGCCGTTCGGCGGGGTGAAGCGCTCCGGTTACGGGCGGGAGCTGGCCGGTCACGGCATCCGTGAATTCTGCAATGCCACGACGGTCTGGTACGGCCCCGAGCCGGACGGAAGCGGCTCCGCCTAGCCGCTCCGTCCGGCGGTGGCGAGGGCTCAGCGGCCGACTGCTCTGGCCAGCTGGGCCTTTGTCATGCTCGAGCGACCCTTGACGTTCTTCCTTCTGGCCTCTTCGTAGAGCTGGTCGCGGGTGGGGTCTTCGGCCCCGTCGTGTGAGCGCAGCTCGGCGCGCCGCAGGGACGAGAGGTCGTGGACCAACGTACGGCTAGCGGTCGTCGGCTCACCGGAGCGGGCGCGCTCCTTGTTCGCCGTGCGCGCCGCGATCTCCTCCGCCCGCTCCTCGCTCACTCCGAGCTCCTGCGCGCTCTCCTTGATGTGCTCGTACTGCCGCTCGCGCCTGGGACTGGATCCGCGTGGCATGGTGCGGTCACTTCCTCTCCGTGGCCTCCGTGCCCGAGAGGGACGGTCCGGGGTGCACCTCCCAGTGTCCCAGCGGCTCCCGGGGCTTGCATCGGAATACGGTGCCCTACGGCCGAGGCCGCATCTGCGCCGAGCAATTGCGTGGGCTTACCCGACTGCTCGTCGAGGTGTCGCCGAGGGACACCCGTTCGGGTGTGCGACGGGACGCGGGTCACGTGATTCGGCGGGTGAATTCATACCTTTTGATCCTAATATGGGCGAGCTGGTCGGTTCCGGAGTCCGGAGGTATGCGCGATGTCCACGCTCACCGTGTGGAAGTTCCAGTCCGCCGAGGGCGCGGAGGACGTGGAGAACACACTGAAGGCCCTCCAGAAGGAGGGGCTGATCAAGATCCTCGACGCCGCGGTGGTCAGCTGGCCGACCGACAAGTCGAAGCCGAGAACGAAGCAGTTACTCAACCTGGTCGGCGCCGGCGCCCTGAGCGGCACGTTCTGGGGGATGCTCTTCGGGCTGATCTTCCTCATGCCGTTGCTGGGCGCGGCCATCGGCGCGGCGGCCGGGGCGCTGGGCGGCAAGCTGGCCGACGTCGGCATCGACGACGACTTCATCGCGGAGGTCAAGAAACAGGTGACGCCCGGAACTTCGGCCCTGTTCCTGCTCACCACGAACGAGGTGCCCGACCGGATCAGCGACGCGCTCCCCGGCGACGGCGCCGAGCTTCTCCACAGCAACCTGGACACCCTCAGCGAGGCCCGGCTCCGCGAGATCTTCGGCGAGGACGCCGAGTGATCCGGTGCCTTCCGCCCGTCCAGCCGTATCCCCCTGACTCTCTTTTCCGAGCAGACCCGGAGTGTCCGTGAACCAGCCCAGCCCTCTGCGACGCGCCCTCGGCGGCCGCACGGTCCGCAGTCTGACCCCCGCCGTGCTGGCCGCGGTGCTCATGGTGGGCGCCGCCGCCTGCGACTCCGGTGGAACGTCGCCGGGAACGGCCAGGAGTACCCGTACGGTGTCCCCGGAGCCGCACGAGTCGCCCTCCGCGAGCGCCTCGCCGCGTACCCAGACCGACTTCGAGGCCTCGGTCTCCGCCGAGCTCGAGCGCAGCCGACAGAAGGCCACCAAGCAGCTCGCAGGGGTCAAGGGGCAGGGCAACGCGATCAAGGACGTCTCGGTGAGCGGGCTGCCGATCGCGACGGGCGAGCAGTTCCGCAGCGCGCTGGTACGCGTCACCAACCCCACCGGCAAGGCCGCTTTCTACGCCGTGCGGGTGGAGTTCGTCGACGCTTCGGGGAAGGTGCTCGACTCGGTGGTGCTCGGCTTCCCGGACGCCCCGCCCGGCCGGACGGTCAGCGAACACGCGAACAGCCGTAAGGCGGCCGGGGTCAAGACGTTCCCCCGGATCACCCAGGCCGAGCGCAGCTGACGCCGGGAGCGAGGTGAGCTCCGCGGCCGGTGCGGTGACGGATGCGCTGCGTGAACTGCGCACCCGGTTCGCCGGTGTGCGCGACGGCGAACCGGCCGACTACATCCCGCAGTTGGCCATGGCCGACCCGGAGGCGTTCGGGCTGGCCCTGATCAGCATGGACGGCCATCGCTACAGCACGGGCGAGGTCGACGTCCCGTTCACCATGCAGTCCGTCTCGAAACCTTTCGTCTATGCCCTCGCGCTGTGCGAGCTCGGACTCGACGGGGTGTCCCGGTGGGTGAACGCCGAGCCCAGTGGAGAGGCATACAACGCCATCAGCCTGGAACCGGGCACCGGCCGGCCGGACAACGCCATGGTCAACGCCGGTGCGATCGTCACCACCGCGCTGATCCCCGACACCGCCGACACCCCGAGGTTCGACCGTATCCTCGACTGTCTGAGCCGGTTCGCCGGCCGGCAGCTGGACGTCGACGAGGCGGTGTACGCCTCCGAGGTCGCCACCGGCGACCGCAACCGCGCCCTCGCATATCTGATCCGCAGCGCGGGCCCGCTGCCGGTCGACCCGGTGGGAGCCGTGGAGACGTACTTCCGGCAGTGTGCGGTACGCGTCACCACGCTGGATCTCGCCGCCATGGCCGCGACCCTTGCCAACGGCGGTGTGAACCCTCTCAACGGTGACGTGGTCGTCGAGGAACCGGTCGCCGCGCAGGTGCTCGCCGTGATGGCGACCTGCGGCATGTACGACACGTCGGGCGACTGGCTGCTACGGGTGGGGCTGCCCGCCAAGAGCGGGGTGTCCGGCGGCCTGATCGCCGCGGGACCGGCCCGATTCGGCCTCGCGGCCTACAGCCCACGGCTGGATCCGACCGGCACATCGGTCCGCGGGCGCATCGCCCTCGGGGCGCTGTCGGAACGACTCGGCCTGCATCTGATGCACAACCCGGCGCTCGCCGCCTCGACCGTCACTCTGGTCACCACCGCCGACGATCTGCCGTCCGCCCCGACGGAGGAGCAGGAACGCGCCCTGCGGGAAAAGGTGGCGGTCGTCGCCGCGCAGGGCGCCCTCGACTTCACCGCGGCGGAACGCGTGCTGTACGCGCTCGACGAGTCCGGGCCGGAGGAGACCGCGTCCGTGGTGCTGGATCTGCGGCAGGTGACCGGCATCGACACGGTGGCGAGGTCGATGCTGCGCTCCGGACTGGCCCGGCTCACGGAGGGCGGCCGCCGCACGGCCGTGGTCGACCCGGCCGGTCACCTCGGAGTGACGGGCGGCGACCCGACGGCCCCGCGGCGCTTCACCTCCCGCGAGGAGGCCGTCGAGCGCGCCGCGAGGGAGGCGGGCCGTCCGACGGCCTGACGGCACCGGACAGCGCTGCTACCAGATGGCCTCGACCCACTCGGGGTGGTCGATGAACGGGTTCCTGTTGTGCTGGTACTGGTCGAATATGACGTCGTTGCGCCGCTCCTCGAAGGAGTCCGGCGGGTCCTCCTGGCTCCACTGCTTCAGTACGGAGAGCCTGCCGATGTTCGGCGCGGAGCCGTTGTCCACCCGGTCGTTCGGTTCGAGGTCGGCGAAGGCGTCGTCGCCCTCGTACCGCACCGCCATGTAGAGGATCATGCGGGCGACGTCACCCTTGACCGCGTCGCGCGGTTCGAAGGAGTCGCTGTCGGTGTAGTTGCCCGCCGCCCCGCCCACCGCGGTACCGCCGTTGTCGAAGTCCTTGTTGCCCCGGATGGAGTTGACCGTGACGTCCTCCGGGCGCAGGTGGTGGATGTCGGTGCCGGGTCCGGTGCTGGTGCCGAAGTCGCCGTGGGACTTGGCCCAGACGTGCTCGCGGTTCCACTGGCCGACCGCGCCGCCGTTGTCGCTCTTGGGCTCGGAGCGCCCGGTGTAGAGGAGGATCACGTTCGAGGAGTTGGCGGGGTCCTGGTCGGTGCTCTTGAGCGCGTCCCAGACCTGGCTGTAGGAGATCTTGGTCTGCACGCTGATGATCGAGTGGAGGGCGCTCTTGAGCTGCGTTCCGGTCTTGCCGAGCGCGTCCTGGTAGTACGTGTCGTCGAGCGTGGCGAGCGGCGTCGTGGCCACCGGTGTGATTCGGGGTGCGGCCGGCACGGCGGGTGCGGCGGCCGCGGTGCCGGCGAGTACCGCGAAGGCGGCGAAAGTGGCCAGCACTGGGCGCCGGTAGGGAAGGTGACGACGGGACATGTGGGGTGTCCTCTCCGGAAAAACATGCACCGCG